>JBNJEG010000068.1:0-11014 GCA_051745655.1 Pseudomonadota bacterium | reverse complement strand
CCCCGAAGAAGCCGTGGCAGGCTACCTGACCGCTTCCACACTGATCAGCTCGGGTGGGTCCGCGCTACCGTCAGGTTGGGCGATAACCAGCTCGTAAATTCCCTTCTCTGAGAGCGTTACCGACTCGCAGAGGCGCTCATCGCTCGGATCGTCTTCGGCCGTGACAACCAGCTGATAGTCCCCCGGCGCTGCCGGGACTACCAGGCTCCGGTTCGGGTACCCCAGGCTACTGACCAGTGGCTCGGGAATGACACCATCCACGGGCAGTGATCCGTTGTTACCGCCGCACTCACCCTCGATCAGGTACACATCCAGAGATGACTCGTCGGCGGAAGCGGCATTGAGCAACCGGACCCGGGCGTTGGTGGCAACAGGGCGGGCGCCACTGGCCAGGAATGAGGCGCTGGCAGGCTCGTCAGCCTCGGAGGGCAGTTCCCGCAGCACCAGCGTGCCGGCATCGCCCTGGGAAAGGCGGAAGCCATACCCATAAACGGCGCCGTCTTCATCTTCCAGGTCCACGGAATAGCCACCGGCTTCAGCTGCCTCGTAATCACCGGAAGGCAGGGCATCATCATCGTCAGGCCGGATTTCAAGCGGCTCCACGTCCGGCCAGGACACGTCACGATCATCTTCCGTAACGGTCACCGTGCTCCCCGAGGCGTTCACGAACGCCAGTTCCGCCTGCTGCGACTGGTCAGGGTGATGCCGGGTCTCGGAGCCATCCACAACCATCAATGACAGTGGGCTGTCCTCCGCCCGCTGTGCCCCTGTCGCCGGGACCACCGTCACCAGGAGGTCATCCTCACTCTCCCAGTCCAGATTGCCGCCGCTGTCGTAGAGCACCTCGCCGCTGTTCCCCGCTGACGTAATCTGCAGTCGGTAGACATCCGCCTCAACCCGGAGGGCGTCGGTGGACTCGCCATAGTCCAGGGTGGCATCGGGGTCGCCGGAACGGTCATCCCCCAGGTACAGGTCCACTTCTCCGCCACCGGGCGCCAGGTGCGCCGCCCTGAAGCGCACGTCCCTGACCGGCTCGTCGTCATCACCCGAGCCGTCCTCGCCACTGTCTTCTTCCGAATTGAGGCCGTCACCCACCTCGGTTTCGTCTTCTTCGTCAAAGGGTTCGAAGGGCTCGTCATCCTGGGTCAGCAGGATCGCCCTGGCGCTGTCATCCTCAAGACTGCCAGCCAGCAGCAGATCATGGCGCTTGCCCTCGGTGAGGTTACCCTGGAGGTTCTCAAGCAGTGGCTCCGGGGCTTCCAGGCCGGTGTAGCCTTCCGCGCGGAAACTGTGGTGGTTGGCCGGCAGGCTGAAGGTGGCGGCCCTGCCGTAGTCGAGCTTCTCAACCCGGGCCTCGCCACCCGCGCTCAGGCGAAGGGCGGGCGCGTCGGTCACGGCATGGAGCACACGCACATCCACGTCGTCGAGAACGACGGTACCCTCGTAGGTCTCATCCCGTTGGCTCTCGAAGCAGCCACCCAGCCCCAGCGTCATGGCCACCAGCAGTGCGGCCCTGGCAGGCGATCCCATGCTCATCATCCTGTTCCATGAAGGTTCAGGAGCGGTTTTAACAGGATCGACAAAGCCGCAAAAGCGACCGGCTCACACTCCGGGAAAGGGATCAGTCACAGCGTGACAGGAGTCGGTTCCAGGCACTGGCATGGCGCTCGGCGGCCTGATCCAGATCATGCCAGACACTGGTGGATTGCCCCGCCTGGAGGTTACGTTCGATGAAAGGGGTCATGGCCTCGGGCACGGGAGCGCTGGTGACATGGACCAGTCGATCCAGTGCGTCCGCCATGCGACGGCCATGGCGACGGACCAGCCTCACGCGCTGCGCGACCTGATCGAGATAGTGTTGCCTGAAGAAGGCTTCCGGGCGGATCGTGCCGGGGCAGCCGTCGCTCGCCACCAGCCCCTGCTCGATGGTCCTGGCGCCGTCGCCCAGACGGGTCTGCAGCGCTTCCGCACTGCGCAGGAGCTGACCAAAGCGTGGCGCTTCCCGCCACTGGCGGTAACGGTCGTTCATGCTCGCCAGCCCGGCCGGAACCCGCCCCGGTTCCACAGAGGCCAGCATGTCCCCGGTTGCTTCAAGCGCACTGCTGATGCCCTGGAGTTCCCTTTCCGCCACGTACACCGGAAGCGTGCCCCCGGACCGGCTTACGAAGTCCGCCATCTCCTCGCTCGCCCAGATCCCATTCCACAACGCCAGCGGCAGCGATTCAGCCCTTGCGGATCGCGCCTCCCTCAGGGTCTCCGAACGCGACTCACTCTCCACCTTCGGCAGGCATTCATCCGCCGCCTGCAGAAAGCGCAGGTGGTATTCCATGCGGGTTCCCGGGTTCGCGACGCGCCCCAGGGTGCTGGTGCGCTCACCGATCACCACCTGGAGCTCACAACCATAGAGGGAAAGGAAATCCACCAACCCCATGTCCAGCTCCGGCAACGCCAGGCTACGGTGACGGGAATGCGGCAGGGGTTCGACGGTAGGGATCGACGAAGTCTTTGGCGCCACCGCCAACGCATCCGCCAGCTCGGTTACATAGGCGTCCGCCTGGCGTTCCCGCTCGCCGGTCAGCCAGCACCCCGCCAGAAGCACCGGCAGAAGAGCCAGCAGGCCGAGGCGCGCCGCCCCCCTAGACGTCATAACGGGTGACCCGGTGCAGCAGCCGATAGCGCTCGGCCAGCACCTGGGCCATGGTCGCCACGGCGATCTCCGGAGGAGCCTTGCTGCCGATGCTGAACCCGATGGGCGCATGGATCCGCCCCATGCGTGAATCCGTCACGCCCAGCTGGTGCAGTCGTTCCCGGCGCTGGGCGGCGGTCTTCTGGGACCCCATGGCCCCGATGTAGAAGGCATTGGTATCGAGTGCAGCCAGCAGGCCCATATCGTCGATGCGCGGATCATGCCCGAGGGCGAGGATGGCGCAGTGCGGATCGCAGAAATCACGGTGTATAAGATCGTCCGGCAGACAGGCATGGCATTCGATACCCGGCTCCTGCCAGCCTTCGAGGAACAACGGCCGTGGTTCGCACAGTGCCACGCTGAAGCCATTCATCAGCGCCATACGACCTACGTAACGAGCCACCTCGCCTGCCCCGATCATCAGCATGCGGGCCTGGGGGCCGATGGTGTGCAGGAACTCGTCCTCATGTTCCTCAACCTGCTCCGGCACCGAGGCACCGGCAAAGAGCCAGTCACCGCTGGCCCAGTCCACCCGCCGCGTCACGGCCCGGCGCTCAGCCAGACCATCCAGAACGCGTGCAACCGGCCCGGCATGGCGCTCGGGCTCCAGAACCTCGACCACCAGCCGCATACGGCCCCCACAGGGGAGGCGCCAGCGCTCCTGCTCCGCTTCGGTAACGCCGTGATCCACAAGGCGGGGGGCAGTGGAAATGGGCTCGCCGCCTTCCGTCACGTCACGGATCAGGGACTCCTCAAGGCAGCCCCCGGAAACCGATCCGATCCATTCCCCGGACGCATTCACCGCGAGCATGGAGCCCGGAGGCCGGGGCGAGGAGCCCCAGGTGCGCAGCACGGTACACAGCCATACCCGCTCACCGCGGGCCAGCCACTTACTTACACGCTCGAGGAGCGACGCAGCGGGATCCTGGCTCCCTTCAGGCATCAGCACTCCGTGTACGGAATGGCGTACGGCGCTGGCGCTCGCCGGTCAGCGCGAAAAGCGCATTACCCAGTGCCGGGATCGCCGGCGGGGTTCCCGGCTCGCCCACACCCTGGGGCGGTTCGTCGTTCTCCGCCAGCAGGATCTCGATCTCCGGGGTCTCGTCGTGGCGCATCAGGGTGTAGTCATGGAAATTGCTCTGCTTCAGGCGACCATCGTCGTCCCAGTCGACCTCACCATAAAGGGCCGCCGTGAGCCCGAAGAGGATGCCGCCCTCCATCTGCATGCGCACAATGTCCGGGTTGACCATGCGTCCGCAGTCCACGGCGCAGGTGACCCGGTGCACGCGGACAGCCCCATCCTCGATACTGGCCTCCACCACCTGGGCCACAAAGGTGCCAAAGCTGCGATGCAGCGCGACGCCCCGCGCCCGGCCCTCGGCCAGTGACCGCCCCCAGCCGGCGGCCTCGGCCGCGCGCTCAAGCACGGCCCGGTGACGGGGGCTGTCAGACAGATGCCGCAGACGGAACTGCACCGGGTCCTCACTGGCCTGGTGGGCCAGTTCATCCATGAAGGTTTCCACCGCAAACCCGTTGTGGGAATGCCCCACGGACCGCCAATAGCTGATCGGCACCCCGGCATCCGAGTGGGTATGGCGTACCCGGAGATCCGGCACCGCGTAGGGTACATCGACAGCCCCCTCGATGGCGGAATGGTCCTTGGGGGTGAGGAAAGTGTCCTCGGTCATGCGCCCCACTGAGGCCAGCGTGTTGTAGAACATGCGCGGCGCCCAGGGGTACTGGGCCGCCGCCGCATTACGCGCGAACCAGTCAAAGATGAGCGGCCCTGTGACCTGGTGATCCCAGGCGCTGATGCGCCCATCCGAGAGCGCGCCACGGAAGCGGTGCAGCATGGCGGGGCGGTAAACGTCATGCCGGATGTCATCCTCACGGGACCACACCAGCTTGATGGGCTCATCGCGCTGGCTGGCAATCTCCGCCACTTCCTCCACGTACTCCTGGGTCAGGCGTCGACCAAAGCCGCCCCCCAGGAAGGTCGTGTGAATCGTGACATCGCCGGGTGAATACCCGCTGGTACGCGCTGCCGCAATACGGGCCATGTCCGGCCCCTGGGTCGGCGCCCAGACTTCCAGTCCCTTCTCCGTAACCATGGCCGTGGCGTTCTGCGGTTCCATGGTGGCATGGGCCAGGAACGGAGCCTCGTATTCCGCCTCCAGCATGTCGTCCGCTGCCTCGATCACGCCGGCAGCGTCCCCGTCACCGCGTTCGGTATCACCGGCGCTGTCGTCCGCGGCCTGGCGATACTGGCGGAAGACCGAGTCCTGGGTGACCTTGACGGCATCGGACTCGTCCCATTCGATGTTCAGTTCGTCCCGCGCTTTCAGCGCCCGCCAGTAGCTTTCCGCCACCACGGCCACACCGCGCTCGATGGCCAGCACATCAATCACGCCGGGCAGCTCCCGCGCCTTGGTATCATCGAAGGAGACAAGCCTTGCTCCGATGGCCGGTGGTCGTGCGACCACGGCGTAACGCATGCCATCGAGTTCAACGTCGATGCCGAACCGCGCCTCGCCCGTGACCTTGGCGTGGGCGTCCAGGCGCTGGTCCTGCCTGCCGATGTAGCGGAAATCCTCCGGACGGCGCAAAGCCACCTGGTCCGGCATCGACTGTCGTGCCGCCAGCTCCAGGAGTCCGGTATAGGCGATGCGCTGGCCGCTGTCGGGATGCATCACGTAACCATCATCGGTCTCCAGTGCCTCCACCGGCTGCTGCCAGACCTCCCCTGCTGCAGCCAGCATGACGGCCCTGACACGGGCCCCTGCCTCCCGCAGCTGCTCCCAGCTTGTGCGCAGGCTGGCGCTGCCGCCGGTGACCTGGAGTCCATACTGGGAATTGATATAGGCCTTGCCCACGGGAGCGAACACGACGTCAATGCGCTCGGGGGGAACGTCCAGTTCCTCCGCCACCAGGGTGGTCAGGCCGGTATAGGTGCCCTGCCCCATCTCCACGCGGTCCAGCGTGAACACAATCCGGCCATCGGGATGGAGCTCCAGCCAGGCGTTGGGCGCCCAGGCCCCAGCCTGTGTGGGCTCGCGTTCACCGGTAGTGGCACAGCCGGGCAACACCATGCCCAGCACCAGGGCCCCGGAGCCGGCAGCTCCAAGCCGGAACAGTTCGCGTCGCGATACACCCGTCATGAGTCGCCTCCATCCGCCACGGCACGGATCGCCGCGTGAATGCGCGGGTAGGTGCCACAGCGACAGAGGTTACCGGCCATGAATTCACGGATCCGTTCATCATCCGGGCTGTCTTCCTGCTCGAGCAGGGCGACTGCGCTCATGATCTGGCCGGACTGGCAGTAACCGCACTGGGGCACATTGTGGGCCAGCCACGCCTCCTGCACCGGGTGCAGCTCATCTCCGTCGGCAATCCCTTCGATGGTGGTAATCTCGGCGTCGCTTCCCTCAAAACGCGAAAGGGGCGTAATGCAGCTGCGTTCGGCCTCGCCATCAATGTGCACGGTGCAGGCCCCGCACTGGCCAATGCCACAGCCGAATTTGGTGCCCTTCAGGCCCAGCTCGTCTCTCAGGGCCCACAGCAATGGCATCTCACCAGGCGCCTCCACCTCTTTGTCAGCGCCATTCACTCTGATCGTTATTGTCATTGTTGCTTGTTCTCCTGATAGCGGAGGCTCACTGGCCCCCGAACTGCTCTCGATTACGCTCGCGCTCTTCCGGGCTCTTACGCAGCATCACGTAAACCGCGCCGGTGCCACCGTGCTTCGGCTGCGCCGAGTGAAACGCCATGACATCCGGCAACTGCGGCAGCCACTGGTTGACGTAGCTTTTGATGGTGGCAATCCGGTCCGGGTTGCGCTCCCCCTTACCATGCTTGATCAGCGCCGAGCGCACCCCGAGACGCAGACATTCGCGGATGAAGTTGAACACCTCCTGGCGCGCCTCATCCACGGTCATCCGGTGCAGGTCCAGCTGGGCCGCGATGGGGTACTGCCCAAGGCGCACCTTTTTGAAAACACCATGCTGGATACCGTCGCGCTTGAAGCTGAGCTCATCCTGCGGACCCAGCCAGGCCACCTCCGTGGCGGTCAGCGGATTGCGGTCCACCGTCTTCTCGAGCACCGCGGCCCGCTGGCGCTCCAGCTGCCCCGGTGTCAGCTGCCGGTCGCCCTCCAGATCCGCACGGTCCGGCTTGCGGATCGGCTCAACATCCCCCATGGCCTCAAGGAACTGAAGGCGCTCTTCCTTCGTGGTCATAGCAGGGCCCTCAAATGGATACAGGCTTCGTGGTTACTCTACCACCCGCCCTGAAAGCAGGGAAACGACGCCATGGCGTCATTTCCTGTGAACTGGCCGCATGATCCGTTGAGGGATCAACCCGGGTCGACTAGCTTTGGAGTCAGACCCCTCTTCGTCAACGCGACCGGACGCCGAGCCGATGGATGAGAACGAGCGCTATCATCTTTACAAGAAACTGCGTTTTCTGATTACCGACGACTTCGAGAATTTCCGCCGATCCATGCGCCAGATGCTGAGCAGTTTCGGTGCCGAAAAGATCGAAATGGCGGCCAACGGCAACGAAACCATCGCCAAGTGCACCAAGGACCATTACGACGTACTGATCTGTGACTTCAACCTGGGCTCCGGCAAGACTGGCCAGCAGGTGCTCGAGGCACTGCGCCACCAGAAGCTGCTGCGCCACACATCGCTCTTCGTACTGGTGACGGCGGAAACCTCCCGCGAGATCGTCATGGGCGCCCGGGAGTACCATCCGGACACCTACATCATCAAACCCATCACCCAGGCCGTGCTCCAGAAGCGCATGGACGCACTCATGGCCCAGCGCCACGCGCTCTACCCCATCAACCATGCCCTCGACCAGGAGGACCTGCCGGAGGCCATCAGTCAGGCCGAGCAGCTGCTCCAGACGAAGACCCGCTACCGCAACCGGGTCATGCAGATCCTGGGGGATCTCTATCTACAGCGGAATACGCCGGATCAGGCCCGAAAGATCTACGAGCAGGTGCTCGAAGGCCGCGAACTGGCGTGGGGTCGGATGGGCATGGGCCGGGTCGCCATGGCCGAAGACAAACTGGACGAGGCCATCGATCACTTCCAGACGCTGATTGGAACCAACCCGGACTACATCGAGGCCTATGATGCCCTGGCGGATGCCTACCAGCGCAAGGGCAACGGCAAGCGTGCCCAGGACGTCATACAGCAGGCAATCGAGATATCGCCACTGGCGATCCTGCGCCAGAAGCAGCTCGCCGATATTGCCGCCACCAACCAGGACATGGAAACCGCCGCCCAGGCCTGGCGCTCAACCGTCAAGCTCAGCGACAATTCCATCCACGACAGCCCGGACAACTACCTCGGCCTCGGCCGGACCCTCTCCGAACTGAGCGACGGCGATACCTCCAGCGAAGGTAAGCAGCTGGCTGATGAAGCACTGAATGCCCTCAAGGACATGGGTCGCCGCTTCAAGGACGACGAGACCGCGACCACCCGTAAGCAACTGGTGGCCGCCCGCGTCTACGCCGGCCAGGGCCGCATGGACGAGAGCCGCAAGGCCCTGCAGAGCGTTGGCGACCGCCTGGACCCGGACACCATGACCCCGGAGGAAACGCTCGATTACGCCCGCACGCTGTACACACAGAATGACAGCGGTGCCGCCCAGCAGGTCCTGAACCAGCTCGCTGAACGCTGCTCGGATAACCCCGCGATCATGAAAGCCATCGAGGAACTGATGGATGAGCCCGTAAGTTTCCGCAAGAAAAACCAGGCGCGGGCGCTCAACAAGGAAGGGATCAAGGCCTTCGAAAACGGTGAGCTCGGCCAGGCGGCCGATGCCTTCAACCAGGCCCTGGAGCTGGTCCCGCAGCACCCGGCCCTGAACCTGAACCTTGTGCAGGTCCTGCTGAAAAATGCGGAACACCAGGGCAGCACAACGGATCCGGCCATGCTCCGACGCTGTGAACGCTGCCTCGACCAGCTTGGCCACCTGCCGCCGCAGCACAAGCAATACAAGCGCTACCAGTTCCTGATGAAAAAAGTTGCTGACCTAACAGCCAGGAGCAATGCATGAGCAACGAACTCGACTTTTCCACGGTCATCGCCTCCACCGTCCACGACATGAAGAATTCGCTGGGCATGCTTCTGAATTCCCTGGACGAGGTGCGCGAAAGCGTCCCCGAGGATGTGCGTGGCTCCCGACCGTTCACCGCGCTGGAGTACGAGGCGCAACGGGTGCATGGCGACCTGATCCAGCTCCTGGGCCTGTACCGGCTTTCGGAGGAAAAGCTGTCGGCGGCAGTGGAAGAACAGCTGGTTTCCGACTTCCTCGATGAGCAGCAGGCCCACCATCGGCGGTTACTGGAGGGGCTCGGGATCACCCTTGAGGTCAACGCGGAACCGGAGGCGGAAGAGGGCTACTTTGACCCGCAGCTGGTCAGCGGTGTTCTGACGAACGTCATCAACAACGCGATACGCTATGCCCGGAGCCATCTCCAACTCAACGCCCGAGCCGAGGACGGCTGGCTGGTACTGAGCGTGGAGGATGACGGCCCCGGCTACCCCAAGCCCATGCTGGAGGCGGATTTTTCCGGCACCGAACGCATCGACTTCTCCACCGGGAGCACCAACCTTGGGCTCTACTTCGCCGAACGCATGGCCGGCATGCACAGCGCGGGCGGCCGGCAGGGGTTCACGCGCCTGCGTAACGGCGGCGACCTCGGAGGCAGTGTGTTCGAGCTCTGGCTCCCCTGAGCCGGGGCGGCAGGAGGAAATTACCTATAGTTACAGCCTGTAACAGGCACTTTCAAACGGTTGTTCGAGGTGTATTATTGTCCCCGGTCATGAATGATGACAATAAACTCGGAGAACAACGCAATGATCACTACCCGCAAAACCCTTCTGGGCACCGCCATCGCCGTCGCCCTTGCGCCCATCGCCGCCCAGGGCGCCGGTTTCGGCCTGAACAGCCACAGCGCAAAATCCGGTGGTACCTCCCACGCCGGCACGGCCGTTATGGCGGAAGACCCGGCGACGGTTTTCTACAACCCGGCAGGGATGGTGCTGAATGACAAGGCAGCCGTTTCAGTCGGTGGTGCCTACATCATGCCGGAATTCGATTATTCGGATGAGGGATCTGAGACCAGTTCGGGTGCACCTGTGCCGGGCGAAACAAGCGCTACTTCCGATGAAGCAGGGTTCGCTCCCAGTTTCTACTATATGACTCCCTTCCGGGATGACTGGGCCGTGGGTATTTCAATCAACGCGCCCTATGGCTCAAGTACAAAATTTTCCGATGACTGGGTTGGGCGTTACAACGGCACCGAATCCGATATCCGGGGCGTGAATATCAATCCGAACATCGCTCATCGGATCAACGACAAGGTGAGCATTGGTTTTGGTGTAAATGCCCAGTACTTTGACGCCACGCTCACGAGCATGACACCTACAGGCGCCGCAGTCGCACGTGATGCTGGCGTTACGGCTTTCGAAGGTCTTGGAGGTGAGCAAGGCCGTCTTTATTCGGGCGACTACGATACCGAATCCAAAGTTGAGGGCGATTCCTGGGCTGTAGGATACAACCTGGGCGTTCTTATTGAGCCAACACAATCAACCCGGATCGGGCTTGCCTATCGCTCGGAGATCTCTCACGGGTTGGATGGTGATATTTCCTTTGATCCACAAACTCAGCAGGCCGAAGTGTTTGCCAGTGCGGCAGGCCTTGAAGATGGCCCAGCATCAACCTCAGTTGAGGTTCCAGAGAGCGCAACGCTGAGTGTCAGCCAGGGATTCGGTGAAAATGATCGCCTCACTGTGCTGGCGGATGCTCAATACACCCGGTGGAGTCGCGTCGATACTATCAATATTGAAGCAGGACTCGGCGACAATAACCCCGAACTCGCGCTGGACTTCAAAAACAGCTGGCGTGGTTCCTTGGGCGCCACCTGGGAGCAGACGGATCAGCTGACCCTGCGCGCCGGTTACACCTTCGAGGAGTCCGCTGTCAGAAGCGATGAATCACGGACACCGCGTGTTCCGGACAATAACCGCAATTGGGTGAGCATCGGCGCCGGTTACCAGTTCGCCAATGGCGTAGAGCTGGACGCCAGCTACTCTCACCTGTTCATCAAGGATACTGGCATCAACAACGACAGCGGTTCCGGCACGACACTCAACGGCGAGTTCGAAAGCTCCGCCGATATCCTGAGCCTGCAGGCCACCTACCGCTACTGATCCCTCCGGATCAGAGCTGCTTCAACGCCCGCCTCCGTGCGGGCGTTTTTCGTTCAGCGGTCATGGACCCCGGACATATCCGGCAGCTCGTGGGCGATGCCTT
>JBNJEG010000067.1:0-11116 GCA_051745655.1 Pseudomonadota bacterium | reverse complement strand
CAGCGGCGCACCTCCGAGAGCAGATCGTCCACCTGGGTCGTGGCCGGGCGCACCTCGATCTCCGGATCCACCAGCCCGGTCGGCCGCACCACCTGCTCGGCCACCTGGCTGGCATGCTCGGCCTCGTACTTGGCCGGCGTCGCCGAGACAAAGATCATCTGCGGCGCCATGCGCTCCCACTCATCAAAGCGCATGGGCCGGTTATCCAGCGCCGACGGCAGCCGGAAGCCGTACTCCACCAGCGTCTCCTTGCGCGAGCGGTCACCCTTGTACATGCCCCCGATCTGGGGAATGGTCACGTGGGACTCGTCGATCATCAGCAGGGCATTATCCGGCAGATACTCGAACAGCGTGGGCGGCGCCTCGCCCGGCTGGCGCCCGGACAGATAGCGCGAGTAGTTCTCGATGCCGTTGCAGTAGCCCAGCTCCAGCATCATCTCCATGTCGTAGCGGGTGCGTTCCTCCAGGCGCTGGGCCTCCAGCAGCTTACCGTTGTCACGCAACTGCTTCAGGCGCTCATCCAGCTCCTCCTTGATCGAGTCCACCGCATTCAGGATCTTTTCGCGCGGCGTCACATAGTGCGTCTTGGGGTAGATGGTGACGCGCGGCACCCGCTGGATGACCTCCCCGGTCAGCGGGTCAAACCAGGCAATGTTCTCCACTTCATCATCGAACAGCTGGATACGCACCGCCTGGTCCTCGGACTCCGCCGGGAAGACATCAATCACCTCGCCCCGCACCCGGTAATTACCCCGCTGCAGCTCGGTCTCATTGCGGGTGTACTGCAGCTCCGCCAGCCGCCGCACGATGTCGCGCTGATCCACCTGCTCGCCCCGTGTCACGTGCAGGATCATGCGCAGGTAGGATTGCGGGTCACCCAGGCCGTAGATGGACGACACGGTCGAGACGATGATCGCGTCCGGGCGCTCCAGCAGGGCCTTGGTCGCCGACAGTCGCATCTGCTCGATATGCTCGTTCACCGACGCGTCCTTCTCGATGAAGGTGTCCGATGCCGGTACATAGGCCTCCGGCTGGTAATAGTCGTAGTACGAGACGAAGTACTCCACCGCGTTGTCCGGGAAGAAATCCCGGAACTCGCCGTAGAGCTGGGCTGCCAGCGTCTTGTTGTGCGCCATGATGATGGTCGGACGCTGGACCTGCTCGATCACCTTGGCCATGGTGAACGTCTTGCCGGAGCCGGTAACGCCCAGCAGTGTCTGGTGCATGAGGCCGTCATGAATGCCCTCGACCAGGGTTTCGATCGCCTGGGGCTGATCCCCGGCCGGCTCGAAGTCCGCGGCCACACGGAACGTCAGGTCGTCTTTCGACATAGGATTGCAGTCTCTTTCGGATCCCGGGGATCGCACATGGCAGGAATGCTCATGCTATCATGACTCCACCATTGTTCCGGCACACCGACTTTTCAACAGGAGCATCAGTTTGAGCGCGCAACTGTCCAACCGCGTCCAGCAGATCAAGCCCTCGCCCACCCTCGCCATCACCAGTAAAGCGGCCGAACT
The DNA here is from genome assembly GCA_051745655.1 of Pseudomonadota bacterium. Classification (GTDB taxonomy): domain Bacteria; phylum Pseudomonadota; class Gammaproteobacteria; order Pseudomonadales; family Oleiphilaceae; genus Halospina. The sequence continues at coordinate 9,596 of JBNJEG010000067.1, read as the reverse complement.
GCGCGCCGCCGGGCACGACATTATAGGCCTGGGTGCCGGCGAACCGGACTTCGACACACCGCAGCACATCAAGGATGCGGCCGTGGAAGCGCTCAAGGCCGGCAAGACCAAATACACCCCGGTTGATGGCACGCCCGAGCTCAAGGACGCCATCATCGACAAGTTCCGCCGGGACAATGACCTGACGTACGAACGCAACCAGATCCTGGTCTCCTGCGGGGGCAAGCAGAGCTTCTTCAATCTGGCCCTGGCCCTGCTCAACCCCGGCGATGAAGTCATCATTCCGGCGCCCTACTGGGTCTCCTACCCGGACATGGTGAAGATCGCCGAAGGCACGCCCGTCATACTGGAAAGCAGCGCCGATACCGGCTTCAAGGTCACCGCCGAGCAGATCCGCAGCGCCCTGACCGAACGCACGAAGCTGGTCGTGATCAACAGCCCCTCCAACCCCAGCGGCAAGGCCTACAGCCGCGAGGAACTGGCCGCCATCGGCGAGGTGCTGGAGGAACGCCCGGACGTCATGATCGCCACCGACGACATGTACGAGCACATCCTCTGGAACGGCGACTTCGTCAACATCGTCAACGCCACGCCCTCGCTCAAGGACCGCACCTTCGTGCTCAACGGCGTCTCCAAGGCCTACTCCATGACCGGCTGGCGCATCGGCTACGCCGCAGGCCCCGCGGACGTGATCGGGGCCATGAAGAAGATCCAGTCCCAGAGCACCTCCAACCCGGCCTCCATCTCCCAGGCCGGCGCCACCGCCGCCCTGAACGGCCCGCAGGACTGCGTAGGTGAAATGCTCAAGGCCTTCAAAGAGCGCCACGACTACGTGGTCAAGGCCCTGAACGAACTGCCTGGCGTGGACTGCATCGAAAGCGACGGCACCTTCTACGCCTTCCCCGGCTTCCAGGGCGCCATCGAAGCAACGCCCGGCGTCAGCAACGACCAGGAACTCGCCGAACACCTGCTGAAGGAAGCCGGCGTCGCCCTGGTCCCCGGCTCCGCCTTCGGCACGCCCGGCCACATGCGCCTGAGCTACGCCACCAGCATGGACAACCTGAAGAACGCCATCGAAAGGCTCCGGAAGGTACTGTAAGACTTGACGAAGGGCCCATGCGGCCCTAACATACGCAGCGCTTATCCCCGATAGCTCAGTTGGTAGAGCACCTGACTGTTAATCAGGTTGTCGCTGGTTCGAGCCCAGCTCGGGGAGCCAGACATCGCAAAAAGCCGCTCCACGGAGCGGCTTTTTCTGTTTCAGGGGCCCCCATGGCAAGCATCTATCTCGCCGGACCGGACGTCTTCTTCCCGGAACGCATCCGCAACCGCATCGAAGCCACCAAAAAGGCCATCCTCGCCGAACACGGCCTCGAGGCCCTCTCCCCCTGCGACAACGAGCTGGACCTCGACAACGCCAGCAACCCGGCCCAGCTCATCTACGATGCCAACCGCACCCTCATGAACCAGGCCGACGGCCTCATCGCCAACCTTACCCCCTTCCGCGGCCCCAGCGCGGACGCCGGCACCATCTTCGAACTCGGCTATATGACCGCCCAGGGCAAACCCGTCGCCGCCTACACCACCTGCGCCACCCCCTACAACCAGCGCGTTTCAGGCGGCGCTGACACCGACACCAACGGCACCCTGGTTGAAGGATTCGGCCTGTGCGATAACCTGATGTTGGACTGTGGCATTGAGGCCAGTGGCGGGGTGTTTGTTTCAGGATCACTCGAATGGCGGAATGACGGCTTCGCTCCCGAGGAATCATTCGATGAGGACCTGTTCCGAGCAGCCGTGCAGGCAGTGTCCAAACATTTCTGATGGCTGGAATCACCCGGGAGCTATCTGGGTAGGATGAGGCAGTACTAAGCGGGAAGCTCGGTCGCCAGGGATGGCGACCGCGCAGCGTCCAGGGATGGATTCATAGCGTTTCCCGATTAGTACTGCCTCATCCTGCCCCCTGCAACGACTCAACAGGCTGGAGGATCAAACGCAATGAGCAGGAACAAAGAAGGCGGCCTCGTCTACTCCACCGAAGCAGGCGGCAAAACCTGCCCCGAATGCCGCCAACCACTGGAGCAGTGCCAGTGCAGCACCGAAACCCGCTCAACCACCAGCGACGGCACCGTCCGCATCCAGCGTGAAACCAAGGGCCGCAAAGGCAAAGGCGTCACCCTTATAACAGGCCTCGACCTCCCCGAAAAAGACCTCAAGGCCCTCGCCAAAACCCTCAAGGCCAAATGCGGCACCGGCGGCACCATCCGCGACGGCGTCATCGAGATCCAGGGCGACCACCGGGACACCCTGGTCACCGAACTCGAAAAGAAAGGCTGGAAAGCCAAGAAAGCCGGCGGCTAGCTCTCCCGGGCCTCCGCCAGCTCCTGCTCAATGGCGGCCAGCGCCGCCATCGGGTCCTCCGCCCGCGTGATCGGCCGACCGATCACCAGATCATCACTGCCGGCCGCCACCGCCTTCGCCGGCGTCATCACCCGCTGCTGATCCCCCTGGACCGCGAAAGCCGGCCGGATCCCGGGCGTTACGAGCCGGAAACCGGCCCCCATTGACTCACGCAACGACGACGCCTCGGCCGCCGAGCACACCACCCCATCCAGACCGGACTCGCCCGCCATGGTGGCAAGGCGGTCAACCGTGGCCCCGGCACCGCCCTCCCAGCCAATCTCCCGGATCTCAGGGTCCGTGAGACTCGTCAGCACCGTCACCCCGATCAGCAACGGCCGGTCCTCGCCGAAGTTCTCCAGCTCACGAGCACAGGCCTCCATCATCCGGCGACCGCCCGAAGCATGGACATTCACCATCCAGACCCCCAGTTCCGCCGCCGAGGCGACGGCGGCCGCCGCCGTATTGGGAATGTCATGGAATTTCAGGTCCAGGAACACCTCAAACCCGCGGCCCTGCAATGCCTGCACGAACCCCGGCCCGAAGCGGGTGAACATCTCCTTGCCCACCTTGAGCCGGCACCGCCTTGGGTCCAGCTGATCCACCAGTTGGAGCGCCTCCAGCCGGTCCGCGAAATCCAGCGCCACAATAATCGATGCCATCAATACTCCCCGTGACTACTCACCCTCGACCCCCTGAAAGGGCTCGACGGTTTCCCAGTTCTTGCAGCTCGGGCAGAGCCAGTGCAGCTGCTGGCCACCAAAGCCGCAGCGGTTGCACTGGTATGCCGGCTTGTTCTCCAGAAGATGCCGCCCCACCTGATGCACCAGATAGGGTGTGGTACCACGCCTCGGCTCCGTACCCTCCTCCATCTCCAGCAGGTGCAGCAGGGCCCGCAGGCTCGGTCGCTGCTGCAACTCTTCATGCAGAAGATAGAGCGCGCGATCCCGGGAGTTGAACCGTTCCTCCTCCTCCGCCAGACACAGCAACAGCGTGGTTGAGGGATGATCCCGGTAGATGCGGTAGAGACGCCGGCGCAGTTTGCGCTCGATCCCGAAATCCCGGGCGAGCCGAACCAGGCGCCGCACCGCCTCAGGGCCGAAGGCTGGATTCTGTTCAAAAACGCGCAGCAATAACTGCTGCGCCTCGCGCCAATTGCCCCGTTCCCGGGCCAGATCCGACAGCAGAAGGCACGCCCGGACACAGCCTGAGTCATAGGCCAGTGCCTGTTCCAGCAACTCTTTCGGGTCCAGCGTCAGGCTGGCGTTATTGGCGTCGGACGCCTGCTCACACAGAAGGTGGGCCAGCTGCTTACGCACATCCCGGGTATCGCTGATCTCGACCAGCGTCCGCGCCACTTCCACGGCCTTTTCCCAGTCGCGCTCCCGTTGGTAGATCAGGACCAGCTGCTCCGCCGCCTGGGCACCGTAGGCCCGGGTTCCAAGCAATTCATGCAGGAGCGCCTCTGCGCGGTCCAGTAACCCCGCCGCCAGATAATCCACCGCGAGCTCATAGGTGACCTGGGAGGAATAACGGCCGGGCAGCTCCGGGCGGGCCAGCAGGTTCTGATGGATCAGGGTCGCCCGCTCCACTTCGCCCTTATCCCGAAAATGAGCGCCTATCGACAGGTGGAGGTTCACGGTCTCGCGATTGACCTCCAGGGAATCCAGGAAGGACTCTATAGCCTCGTCGGAATAGTTGGTGAACAGGAACTGGAGGCGTTCCCGGAGTCGATCCTCATCATCGATGGGGGCGGATGAGGCCTGCTGGCGCAGGCGCCAGCGACCAAGCGCCCAGCCGATGCCGACCGCCACCGCCAGCAACAGCCACTGCAGGATGGTGTTCATTCAATACTCTTGACCGGATCCCGTTGCAGTCCCCGAGATGGTTGTTCGGACTTTCGAAGCTGCCGCTCGGCACGCCGACGCCCGGCCCGGGCCCTGAGCAACGGCACCAGCATGGCGGCTGCCCCGAGCATAGCACCCACAATCAGGCTCAGCACAAGCACCAGAGCCACACTGATCGGCGGCGTCTGAACCAGCAACAGATCCAGCACAACCTCCTGGCGATTGCTGAAGCTGAACAGCATCGCAGCCAGCCCGAGAACCAGCGCGAGCAGGACAAGAACGATACGACGAACCCTGGCCATCCGGCCCTCCCTGCCGATCAGTAACCGGCCTTCATGCTGTTGTTGACCTTCTCGCGCAGATCCTTGCCCGGTTTGAAGTGGGGAACGTATTTCTCGGGAAGGCTTACGGATTCACCGGTCTTGGGATTGCGGCCCACTCGCGGCGCCCGGTAGTGGAGGGAAAAACTCCCGAAGCCCCGAATCTCGATACGCTCCCCTTCGGCCAGGGCCTGGGACATGTGATCAATGATCGTCTTGACCGCCAGCTCAACGTCTTTACCGGAAAGCTGGCTCTGTTTCGAGGCGATCACCTCTACCAATTCGGATTTCGTCATGGTCCTGTCCTTCCTCACAGGTTCGGCAACGCCTTAAGTTTAGCGAACCTGATGAAAAAGACAAAAAAAACGGGCTGTTACAGCCCGTTTTTTTAACGTTATGCGGCAGAACGGCTTCAGCCGTTGTCATTCTGCTGCATTTGCTCCTTGATGAGGTCACCGATGGTGGTGGCGTTACTGCTGCTGTCAGCTTTTTCACGCACATCACGCATGGCTTCCTTGTCGTCCTCAACGTCCTTGGACTTGATCGACAGGTTGATCACGCGGTTCTTGCGGTCAACGCTGATGATCTTGGCTTCCACCTCATCGCCTTCCTGGAGCACGTTGCGCGCGTCCTCAACCTTGTCCCGGCTGATCTCGGACGCCTTCAGGGTCGCCTCAACCTCTTCGTTCAGGGTCACGGTCGCGCCCTTGGCATCCACGCTGCTGACGGTACCCGTCACGATGCTGCCACGGTCATTCACCTGGGTGAACTCGGCAAAGGGATCGCTCTCGAGCTGCTTGATGCCCAGCGAGATACGCTCACGTTCCGGATCGACGGACAGGATGACGGTTTCAACCTCGTCGCCCTTCTTGTACTTGCGTACCGCTTCCTCGCCGGTTTCGTTCCAGCTGATGTCGGAGAGATGCACCAGGCCGTCGATGCCACCCTCAAGGCCGATGAAGATACCGAAGTCCGTGATGGACTTGATCTTACCGGTGATCCGGTCGCCCTTGTTGTAGTTCTGGGAGAAGTCTTCCCAGGGGTTCGACTGGCACTGCTTGATGCCCAGCGAGATCCGGCGGCGCTCCTCGTCGATGTCGAGGATCATCACCTCGATCTCGTCGCCTACATCCACAACCTTGGAGGGGTGGATGTTCTTGTTGGTCCAGTCCATCTCGGACACGTGTACAAGACCTTCGACACCCTCTTCCAGCTCGGCAAAGCAGCCGTAGTCGGTGAGGTTGGTGACCTTGGCCGGAACGCGGGTGCTTTCCGGATAACGGCCCTTGATGTTGACCCACGGATCCTCGCCCAGCTGCTTGAGGCCGAGGGATACACGGTTGCGTTCGCGGTCGAACTTGAGGACCTTGACGTTGATCTCGTCGCCAACGTTCACGATCTCGCTCGGATGCTTGATGCGCTTCCAGGCCATGTCGGTGATGTGCAGCAGGCCGTCAACACCGCCCAGATCAACGAAGGCACCGTAATCGGTCAGGTTCTTGACGATACCCTTGATTTCCATGCCTTCGGTCAGCGTCTCGAGCAGCTGCTCACGCTCGGCGCTGTTCTCGGCTTCCAGCACAGCACGGCGGGAAACCACCACGTTGTTGCGCTTGGCATCCAGCTTGATGACCTTGAAGTCCAGCTCTTTGTTCTCGAGGTGCGTGGTGTCGCGCACCGGGCGGACGTCGACCAGGGAACCCGGCAGGAAGGCCCGGATGCCCTTGAGGTCGACGGTGAAGCCGCCCTTGACCTTGCCATTGATCACACCCTTGACCACTTCTTCCGCCTCGAAGGCCTTCTCCAGTACCTTCCAGGCTTCAGCGCGCTTCGCTTTCTCGCGCGACAGGCGGGTTGCCCCGAAACCGTCTTCCACGGCGTCCAGCGCCACGTCAACCTCGTCGCCTGCCGCGACTTCCAGCTCCCCGTTCTCGTTGTAGAACTGGGAAACCGGGATGATGCCCTCGGACTTGAGTCCGGCGTTGACCGTGACCCAGTCACTGTCAACGTCCACAACCGTGGCCTTGACAATGGACCCCGGCTGCATATCAATGTCTTTCAGGCTCTCTTCAAAAAGTTCCGCAAAGCTTTCGCTCATTGTGTGTCCTATGTGATCAATACCAAGCTCCCCGCGAGCCAGCCCTCCGGGGTCTGTTCACCATAAACCGACGGCACCGCCATGCTGGTCTCACACGGCCCGCCGGCACTTTTCCAATAACAAAAAGGCGCTGTCAGGTACGGCCCGTTACTGCCAGGACCTGATCCAGCACCTCGTCAATGGACAATCCCGTTGTATCGACAACCCGCGCGTCATGCGCCGGTTTCAGCGGCGCGGTGGCCCGGTTCATGTCCCGGTCATCGCGCGCCTGAATCTCTTTTACAAGGTCCGCGAGTCTAACATCCTCCCCCTGGGCCAGCAACTGCTCATGCCGGCGCCGCGCCCGCTCCTCGGCCGAGGCGGTGAGGAAGATCTTGTGGCTCGCGTCCGGGAAAACCACCGTTCCCATATCACGGCCATCGGCCACCAGCCCGGGGAGCTGGCAGAAATCACGCTGGCGCTGCAGCAGCGCGTCGCGCACCGCCGGGATGGCCGCCACTCGCGAGGCGCGATCACCGCACTCCTCGGTGCGGATGGCCGTGGTCACATCCTCGCCATTCAGAAAAACCCGCGCCGGCTCATCTCCCGGGCTCGGCTCAAAGCGCACATCCAGCGCGCCCGCAACCCCGGCCAGTGCCGTTTCGTCGTCAAAATCCACCGCCTGTTTCATGGCGGCAAGGGCGGTGAGGCGATAGAGCGCGCCGCTGTCGAGCAGATGCCAGCCCAGATGGCGCGCCAGCAGCTGGGTAATGGTGCCCTTGCCCGCACCGCCGGGGCCGTCCACGGCAATCACCGGTGCCTGTTCGGATGCCGTCATTGCGTCTCCTCGGAAGATTCCACCTTCAGGCCAACACGGTTGGCCAGCGCCACGAAGCCCGGAAAGGACGTGGCCACGTTCGCACAGTCATCAACGGTGACCGGCCCGGATGCACACAGAGCCGCCACCGTGAAGGCCATGGCGATGCGGTGATCACCATGGCTGTTGATCCGGCCGCCGCCGTAGGCGCCGCCCTGGATCAGGATCCCATCCTCCCGGACCTCATTGGCGACGCCCAGGGCATCAAGCCCATCCGCCATGACCTGGATCCGATCGCTTTCCTTGACCCGCAGTTCAGCGGCGCCGGTCAGCTCCGTGCTGCCCTCGGCGTTGGCAGCCGCGATGAAAATGGCCGGGAACTCGTCGATGGCCAGCGGCACCTGATCCTCGGGGATGCGGATGCCCTTCAAAGGCGCGTACTGGACGCGTAGATCCGCCACCGGCTCGCCGCCCGCCTCACGCTCGTTGTGCAGCTCGATGGCCGCGCCCATGGCCCGCAGGATGTTGATCACACCGATGCGGGTCGGGTTAACGCCCACGTGACGCAGCCACAGGTCCGACCCCGGGGTAATGGCGGCGGCTACTATGAAGAAGGTCGCCGAGGAAATATCGGCGGGCACATCGATCGCACAGGCGCTCAGGCGACCACCACCGGTAACCCGCGCGGTAGGGCCATCCTGCTCGACCGGGTAACCAAAGCCCTTGAGCATGCGCTCCGTGTGATCCCGGGTCGGCGCCGGCTCCGTCACCGCGGTCTCACCCTCGGCGTAAAGCCCAGCCAGCAGCAGGCAGGATTTGACCTGGGCGCTGGCGACCGGTAATTCGTAATCAATGCCCTTCAGCGGCCGACCGCCCGCCATGTGCAGCGGCGGACGACCACCCTCGGCGGTATCGATATGCGCCCCCATCAGCCGCAGCGGATCCGCCACCCGTGCCATGGGCCGGCGCGTGAGGCTGGCATCACCGGTCAGCTCCGTATCAAAGCGCTGCCCCGCCAGAAGCCCCGCGAAAAGCCGCATGGCAGTGCCGGAATTGCCCACGTAGAGCGAGCCGTGCGGTGGCTGGAGGCCGTTGAGCCCCACGCCATGGATGCGCACGAACCCAGCGTCCGGCCCCTCAATGGTCACGCCCATGTCACGGAAGGCCTGAAGGGTGGCAAGGCTGTCCTCGCCCTCGAGGAAGCCGGAGACATCCGTTACGCCCTCGGCCAAGGCACCGAGCATGATGGCGCGGTGGGACATGGATTTGTCCCCGGGCACCCGGATGTCGCCCTCGATGGGGCCACCCGGTCGGGCGGTATAGGTCACGGTCTGGTCGGTCATGGTGTTGAGATAGGCCTCACCGGAAAGAATTCGGGAAAAATGCTCGCGCGCCGCCTTGGCGCGGGTGAATACCTGCTGCAGGCGCTGGCCGTCGCCGGCCTCAATGGCCGCGCCGAGTTCATCCAGGTCGCTGCGGAAGTGACCGAGTGCGGACAGCACCGCCTCACGGTTGGCGAGGAAGATGTCCCGCCACATCACCGGGTCACTGGCGGCAATGCGCGTAAAATCCCGGAACCCGCCGGCGGCGTAGCGGAAAATGTCCTGGTTGTCGTCCTCACCCGCCAGGGTATCCACCAGCGAAAAGGCGATCAGGTGCGGCAGATGGCTGGTGGCGGCGAGCACCTCGTCGTGCCGGGCGACGGACATGGTCAGAACCTCCGCACCACACGCGGCCCAGAGGCGGCACATCGACGCAAGGGCGGCGGGATCGGTCTCGGGCTCCGGGGTCAAAATCACCTTGTGATCGCGAAAAAGATCGGGGTCGGCCGCACCGACCCCGCTCTTTTCAGAGCCCGCGATCGGATGCCCGGGAACAACCCTGGCGGGGAGCTCACCGAAAACACCCCGCACATCCGCCACGAACCCGCCCTTAACGCTGCCCACGTCCGTGAGCACCGCATCCTTCGGCAGGGTATCGCGGATCTGCGCCAGAACGGCGCGATTGGCGCGCACCGGTACAGCAAGCACCACCAGGTCCGCTCCTGCCACGGCGCGCGCCGCGTCCGCCTCGCTCTCATCGATCAGGCCCAGGCGGCGCCCTTCTTCCAGGGGGCCGGGGCGCTCGTCGCAACC
>JBNJEG010000066.1:0-11226 GCA_051745655.1 Pseudomonadota bacterium | reverse complement strand
CCCATCAGACGTACTGACGCTGACCGGCGAATACGGCATTCTGCCTCCACTGCCGGCCGTCGGCGGCAATGAAGGCGTCGGGCGCGTCGCCGAGCTCGGGGAAGGCGTCTCCGGCCTCGATCAGGGCCAGACCGTGCTGCTGCCGGTAGGTTCCGGGACCTGGTCCAGTCATGTGCTTGCCGATGCCAAGGATCTGATTCCGCTGCCGAACGACGCAGACCCGAAACAGCTCAGCATGATGACCATCAACCCGCCGACCGCCCTGCTGATGCTGCAGGAGTTTGTGGATCTGAAGGAAGGCGACTGGGTCATCCAGAACGCGGCCAACTCCGGCGTGGGGGGTTACCTGATCCGGCTGGCGGCCCAGAAGGGGCTTCACACTGTGAATGTGGTCCGGCGCGAATCCGCCGTGGCCGGCGTGGAAGCCCAGGGTGGCGACGTGACCCTGGTTGATGGGCCGGACCTGCACAAGCGCGTCAAGAAAGCCACGGGCGGCGCGGACATCCGGCTGGGCATCGACGCCGTGGGCGGTGACGCCACCGACCATCTGGCCAACTGCCTGGCAGCCGGCGCCCCGGTGGTCAACTACGGCATGATGAGCGGCGAGGCCTGTCGCATGTCACCGGCGAACGTGGTCTTCCGCGACATCTCGCTGCGCGGATTCTGGCTCTCCCGCTGGTTCAGCCAGGCCAGCCGCGAACAGCAGATGGCGATCTATACCGAGGTCACCCAGCAGATCGCCAGTGGCGCCCTGAAGGCCCCGATTGCCGCCGAGTACGATGTCAGCGACATCAAGCAGGCCGTGGCGGCCGCTGCCTCGGGTGAGCGCGACGGCAAGATTCTGGTTGTGCCACAGCACTGACGCGGATCACTCCGGCTTCGGGCTGCCCATGATATCGGGCATTTCCTGGGGCCGGGGTGCGCCCTGTTTCGCCGCAAGTTCGTCATTCCCATTCCAGTAGATGGTGGTGGGCGTGGCCCTGGCCCCCAGATCCCGCATCAGGAAGTTGTTCTCCCTGACCTGACCTTCCGTTTCCTTCACGATGGCCTTGTCAGGCTCGATCCCCCCGTTTTCATAGGCCTTACGGTTTTCCGTCAATGTCGCTTCAGGGTTATCACTGCCGAGAATGGTGGCCGCCTTGGGCGTACTGCTGCGCTTGATGATCCCAACCATGATATGACGCAGCTGCACCCGCCCGGCGTCAATCCAGGGCGCAGCCTGTTCCCGGAACTTGTCGCAATAGGGGCAATTGGGGTCGGTGAACGTGTAGATGATCCTGTCCGCATCATCCGCGCCGTCCTGCACCCAGTGGCTTTCCTCAAGTGTCTGCCAGATGGCCTCCGGATCCTGCGCCTGCTGCTGGGCATGGGCAGGCACAGCCAGGGCCAGCAGCAGGAGGAAACCAGTCGCAAACCAGTGGACTCGGGTGGTTTTGGCACTCATCAGTTGTCATCTCCTGTGTCGATTCCGAATTCGGAAAGGTTATCCGCAAGTGTCGCGCTGGAGAGCTCGCCGTGATGGACGGTTGCCAGCTGACCGGATGCGTCGTAGAAAAGCGTCGTAGGCAGCCCCTGGCTGCCGGTATTGGTAGCGACCTCGCGCCTGCGGTCCAGGACTACATTGCGCAGCGTCAGATCCTGCTCTTCCAGGAAGCTGTTGACGGTCGGCGGGCCTTCGCCCTGATTGACGAAAACAAAGGCGACATCCCCATGGGTCTCCTGGGCCTCTTCCAGCACCGGCATCTCACGCACACAGGGGGGACACCAGGAGGCCCAGAGGTTGACCACCATGGGGCGACCGTCCGCCAGGGCCTCCAGTGGCCGGTCAGCGCCATCCCGTGATTCAACCACGACATCCGGTATGCCCTGCCCCTGGGCCTGCATCAGCTTGATCAGCCCCCACGGCAGGGCCCAGACCAGAACCCCGATGGTCACCGCAATCCCAAGCGCGTGGCGCACTCTGGGATGGCGCCAGAGCTGCCATGCGGTTGCCACGGCACCGCCTATCAGGCCGGAAACCAAATGGAAGCCGCCATCACGGATATCGATCATGCCCCAGAGGTCAGCCCGGTAGTGGTCAAAGTAGAGCACCACAAAACCAAGCCGTGCACAGACCAGCGACCAAAGCAGGATATCCGTCAGCGGCCCGCCCGCGCTCACCTGCTCACGGTGCCCTGCCACAGCCCCGGCAAACAGGGCCACCGCAAAGGCCACAATCATCAGAACCTGGGCAATCGGGAGGCTCAGCGGCCCCACGGCGATTGATGACATCCATACCTCCTTCAGAGTGATGACGCACCGGTCGCGGAAAGCCTTTCCAGGAAGGCCTCGCTGCTGATCTCACCGGTAACACGATAGCTACGACGCTCCTGCCCATCCGGGCCGATCAGCATGATGGAGGGCGGGCCCACCACCTGCAGTTCGTCCATCAGAGCCTGGTCGGTGCTGTCATTGGCGGTGACATCCGCCTGGAGCAGCTGCACGTCCGCCAGCGCCTTCTGGACTTCCGAATCACCGAAGACCTCTTCCTCAATCACTTCGCAGCTGATGCACCAGTCCGCGTAGAACTCCAGCAGCGTCCACCGACCCTGCTCCCCGGCACTGGCCACCGCCTGATCCAGATCCCGGGGTGATTTGATGACCTCGAAACCGGCCATTCCTTCCTCCGTCTCCCCGGCTGAGCCGGCGGCCTCTCCCCCGCCCACAAAGGGCTTCAGGGGAGAGTAAGGGGCGCTGCCACCGCCGGCTGCACCGACCAGCATCAGACCGCCCCAGAGTCCCACCACCAGGGCCAGTGCCGCTGCCAGTGCCCGCGCCGGCTCAGCCAGGGCGGCATGGCGCACTGCATTGAGCACCAGGGCCGACGCAATGACCGCCAGAACGCCCCACAGTGCCATGGTCACATGGGCGGGCAGGATACGCTCCAGAAACCACACGGCGGTACCCAGAAGAATGACACCGAACACCGCCTTGACGCCGTTCATCCAGGTGCCGGGTTTCGGGAGGAAGCTGGCTCCCAGGGTACCGAAGGCCACCAGCGGCGCCCCCATGCCCAACCCCAGCGCGAACAGGCCCAGACCGCCGTTGAACGCGTCACCGGACTCGGCAATGTACAGCAGCGCTCCCGCCAGCGGCGCGGTCATGCAGGGGCTGGCCAGCAGGGCCGAAAAGAACCCCATCAGGGCCGCGCCACCCAGATGACCGCCGGTCTGGCGGCCGTTCATCGTCTCAAGACGCTCGCGGATGAAAGCCGGCAGCTGCAGCTCGTAAACGCCGAACATCGACAGTGCCAGCAGCGCGAAAATCACCGCCAGGCCACCGATGAACAACGGCACCTGGAACGCCGCCTGAAGGTTGGCACCGATCAGCCCCGCCACTGCGCCAAGCACGGCATAGGTGGCCGCCATGGTGACCACAAAGGCCAACGACAGCCAGAAGGCACGGCCGCGCCCGGCCTGGCTGCCCACGATCACCGCGGACAGGATGGGCACCATCGGCAGCACACAGGGTGTGAAGACCAGGAGCAGGCCCAGCCCGAAGAACAGGGCCAGGTTCCAGGCCAGGCTGCTTTCCGCGAGGCTGCCGGCCAGAACCTCGTCCTCCGCCTGGTCCGTCCCGCCTGCAGCCTGTGCGGTCTCAGTATCCCCTCCGCTGTCATCACCACCTGAACCGACCGACTCCCCATCCAGTGTCACAGTGGCGCTCTGGGGCGGATAGCACAGCCCCTCGTCCGCGCAGCCCTGCCAGCTGAGCTCCAGGGTCTCGACCTCACCCGGGTCGATCATCACCTCAGCCTGGCCGTAATAGACCTCGGACTCCCCGAAATACTCGTCAGTGATGACCTCGCCTTCGGGGTAGCTCACACTCGCGGGTTCCGCGTCCCTGCCCGTCACCTTCATGCGCTTGCGGTAGAGGTAGTAATCGTCCGCGATTTCCCACTCCAGACGGTACTGGTCACCATCGGGGACCAGCTCGTACTGGAACGCCTCCTCCGGCGACAGGAAATCCGACTGATCAACAGCGGCCTGAACCGGTATCATGCCGACAAGCATCAGGATCAGGGCTGTCATTAGGGTCGCTGCAGACCGGGTGTGTCTCATTCTGTCTCCCTGCTGGTCACGCAATGGACGGGATTGTGCAGGGCTCCGATTAAGTGGGCATTAAGATGCATGTGTTGCTGATTGAAGACGACGATCTGGTGGCCTCGGGTCTGGTCAGCGGCCTGGAGATGGAATCCTTCGTCGTCGACCGGGTGACCAGCGCCAGAAGCGCGGATCACGCGATGGAGACGGTAAGCACTGACATCGTGATCCTGGATCTGGGTCTACCGGACAGGGACGGGCTGGAACTGTTGCGCCAGTGGCGGGCGCGCGGCCTGACTGTACCGGTTCTGGTGCTGACGGCACGCGACGCCATGGACGATCGGGTGACCGGACTGGAATCCGGAGCGGACGACTACGTCCTCAAGCCCTTTGACCTGGACGAACTCAGCGCCCGGCTGCGGGCCCTGCTGCGCCGCGCCTCGGGGCAGGCCTCGCCAGCATTCGAGCACGGTGCCCTGCGTTTTCTGCCGGAACGCGGCGAGGTGACGCTGAAGGGGGTGCCCGTTAGCCTCTCGCGCCGGGAACTCCTGCTTCTGGAGAAGTTCCTGCGCTCCGGCGACAGCCTACTGACGGAAGATCAGCTGAAGGACGCTCTCTACGGTATGGAGACGGAAATCGGCAGTAACGCCCTCAATGTCCATATCCACCACCTGCGCCAGAAACTCGGCCGGGAGCTGATCCAGACGGTCCGTGGCATGGGGTACCGGCTGGGTCCGCCGCCCGTCGATGACAGCGGGGAAGCGCGATGACGCTGAAGCGGCGACTGGTTCTGGGCGTGGGGCTCGCACTGGGGGTCCTGTGGGCCTCTGCGGCCGCCCTGCTGTTCCTGGATCTGCGTAGCCAGGTCTCCGATACCCTGGATGAGCGCCTGGCCGCCTCCGCCCGGATGGTCGCGGGCCTGGTCGCCCGCCAGCCCGGTCTTCTGGAGGGCTCCCGGAGTGATACGGAGCTGGTACAGCCGGAATCCGAGGGGGTGGCCTGCCAGATCCAGGCATCCGGTGGTGAGGTGCTGGTACGCACCGAAGGCGCGGACAGCCAGGCGCTGAGCGCCCGCGAGCCCGGCTACCGGAACACGGAGATCAGCGGGGAGCGCTGGCGGCTTTATACCCTTGAGCACAACGGGCTGCACATCACCACGGCGGACCGCATGGCGGAGCGCGGTGAGCTGCGCGAGGGCATCCTGCTGGTATTAGTAGCGCCCTTTGCGCTGGCGCTTGCCGGCGGCATCGGCGTGGTCTGGTTCGGCATCAACCGTGGCCTGGCCCCACTGGAGCGGCTCAGCCGTGATCTCTCCCGGCGCAGCCCCTCCATGCTTATGCCCGTGGATATCGGCTCAGCCCCGGCCGAACTCCAACCGGTGGTTTCAACCCTGAATGGCCTGCTGGTGCGGGTGAACGAGGCGATACAGCGTGAGCAGCACTTTGCCAGCCAGGCGGCCCATGAGCTGCGCACGCCACTGACCGCCATCAAGACAAACCTGCAGGTGGCGGCACGTCAGGCGCCGGGCGCCAGCCGGGCCCTGGACCAGGCGGAAGCCGGCATCCAGCGCATGCAGCACATCATAGAGCAGCTGCTGATGCTCGCCCGGGTTGAACGTTCGGGCATACAAAGCGATGAGCGGGCAGCCGTGGACACTGTGATCCAACAGGCCATTGCGGATCTGCCGGAGCGCGAGCGCATCCGGGTCGAGTCGGAGCCATTGCTTCCGGATCTGCCTTTTCCCGCTCCCCTCGCCGCAACGGCGCTGCGCAACCTGCTGGAGAACGCACTGCGACACGGCACCGATGGTGAAACCGTCGAGCTGCGGGTCCAGCGCAGCGGTTCGGATCTTGTGATGACGGTGACCAATCCAGCCGTAGAGACCGCCACGGGAGACCCAGGGCACAGTGAAGGCCTGGGGCTGACCATCGTGCGGGCGATCACGGAACGGTTCGGTGCCCGGCTCGAATTCCGACAGCCACGGGAAGGAATGGTGCAGGCCGTTATCACCTGGCCGACTTGACCCAGTACCCTACCCCCAACGATCATAAGCGCCCCTTTCGCAATATGGAAATGAGCGCATGAGTGATTCAGGCGTAAAAACCGACGAGAAGAAACAGCACTTTGACGACATCTACGTGGCGGAAACGCCCGTCCCCTTCAAGGAACGCATCCTCGACGACCTGAAATACGTCTCGGATAACTTCAACCGCCAGACCTTCGATCGCCTGATCAAGCCCTGGGCGGATAAGAAGGCCGCCAGCGGTGCCCTCAATGTTGTTGATCTCGCCGGCTGCTTCGGCAACACCACCATGGCGACCATCAATGGCATGGACTATGACGGTATCCGCGACAACTGGAAAGACGCGGAAACCTGCAAAAAGGTGGCCCAGCCGAGGCGCTTCAACGCCAACGTCACCGGCATCGATATCTCCGCCAATGCCCTGGCCTATGGCCAGTCAGCCGGCATCTACGACCACACCATCGAGGCGGACCTGAACACGCCGGACGCCGCCACCCAGGCGGATCTCGAAAAGGCGATGAAAAACGCCAACATCCTGATCTCCACGGCCGCGCTGGTCTACCTGCAGCCGGATGCGGTTGAGCGACTGATGGATGAGTTCGCGGCCGGCGACGATGAAGGCTACATGCTGGTGAACTTCCTCAACCCCTTTGCCCTGGAAGCAGCAGATGCCACCAAGCGCATCCTGCTGGAACGCTTCGAGTTCGTGGGCAGCATGGCCTCGCGCCACCGGCTCATGTCCGAGCTGGAACGCTCGAACTACCCGGGCGAGGAATGGGTCATGCTTGAAATCTGGGTGCTCAAGCGTCGTAAGTAAGCAACTGCCAGGGGCGGTGCCAGATCGGCTCCCAGCCGGTCTGGCCTTCTGCCACACGCCACTCAGGCGCGATCCACAGGTCCGCAATCGCGACCAGTTCATCCCCACAGAAAACCAGCGGCAGCTGCGCCCGCTCCCAGGGAGGAATCCGCCGTTCCTGCAGCCATTTGCGTAATGGGCGATGAGGCTGATCGGGACCGGGACGGAAGCGCTCGCCCCCCGCAAGACCCCGCACACGGAAACCGTCCCCGCGCACGGCCGCAAGCCCCCTGCCCACACTTGGCTGAGCAGTAAAGACGCTCCCGAACCAGTCCAGATTGCCCCCGATCTGCCATTGCGCCGTTAACTGCGCATCCGCCTCGGGCAGCTCCGGCACCAACCAGAGCCGGTCCTGGTAGCGGCAGACCCGGTAGCCATCGCCCCGCAATTCCGGGCGACCATCTTCCGGGGCATGGAGCAGCGCCTCCAAACCAGAGGTCAGACGGCGCTCCCCCGGCGGCTGACAACCGTGACGAATCAGCAGATAGCGCAACAGCTGCTGACAACGGCCTCCGTCCAGACACCGCAGCGCCTCAACACTGATGCCCTGCCCGCTGGCCGCCTCCCGGGCATCCCGCTCGGCCAGCTCACCAAGCAGCCGCTCCGCCTCACGGCAATGCCCAGCGCTGCGGGCAATGCGTGGACCGCTCCGGGGCCAGCGCGCCTCCAGCCGTGGCATGATCTCGTGGCGCAGGTAGTTGCGGTCGAAGCGGGTATCCCGGTTGGAACCGTCCTCGCACCAGTCCAGCCCCCATTCCCGGGCGACGGCCTCAATCCGGCTCCGCTCCATCCCCAGCAGAGGACGAACCAGCCGGCCCCGGCCCAGCGCCCTCTCGGCGGGCATTCCGGCGAGACCGCGAACGCCGCTGCCACGCAGCAGACGCAGCAGCACAGTCTCCGCCTGGTCATCACCATGATGGGCCATGAAGAGCGGCTCCCCGTCACCCAGCAGTGACTCGAAGCAGTTGTAGCGTGCCTCGCGCGCCCTCGCCTCCAGGTCCGAGGCATCCGGATCCAGGGACAGGGACTCCGTAGTCAGGGGAACGCCCAGGGCATCGCAGACCCGCTCGCAGTGGGTTTGCCACTGATCCGCGTCGGCATTCAGGCCGTGGTGGAGATGGATGGCACTGAGGCGTGCGCGGTACTTCGGCGCCAGCACTGCCAGGCAGTAGAGAAGGAAGGTGGAGTCGCAACCGCCGCTGAGGGCAATCCACCAGCGGCGGTGCTCGGGCGGATCCTGAAAGGCCGCCCTCAGGTCCGGCGGCCAGGCCTCCGGTGCCGGCGGCTCACTGCTTGCTGGCATCGTAACGGGTGAGGCGCTCGTACCGCTGCTCGAGCAGTTCCGGGATGGACAGCTGCTCCAGGGCATCCAGCTCCTCGATCAGGGCATCCCGCAGGCTGGCGGCCATGGTGGACTGGTCACGGTGGGCGCCGCCCAGCGGCTCCGGAATGATCCGGTCCGCCACACCCAGGGACTTGAGCCTGTCGGCGGTCACGCCCATCGCCGCCGCGGCATCCGCCGCGTTGTCCGAACTCTTCCAAAGAATGGAGGCGCAACCTTCCGGCGAGATCACTGAGTAGGTGGAGTACTGCAGCATGCAGAGCCGGTCGGCCACACCGATCGCCAGGGCGCCGCCGGAGCCGCCTTCGCCGATCACGGTGGAGATGATGGGCGTCTGCAGGCGCGACATCAGGGCCAGGTTGTTGGCGATGGCCTCGCTCTGCCCGCGCTCCTCGGCACCGATGCCCGGATAGGCCCCCGGGGTGTCGATCAGGGTGATCAGCGGCAGCTGGAAACGCTCGGCCATACGCATCAGCCGGGCTGCCTTGCGGTAGCCCTCGGGCTTGGGCATGCCGAAGTTGCGATGCACCTTGTCGCGGATCTCACGCCCTTTCTGGTGACCGATGATCACCGCGGGCCGGCCCTCGAGACGCACCAGACCGCCGACGATGGCGGGATCATCCGCGAAAGTGCGGTCCCCGTGCAGCTCGTCGAAATCCGAAAAGACTTCGTCGATGTAGTCCAGGGTGTAGGGCCGCTGCGGATGACGGGCCAGCCGCGCGATGTCCCACGCTTTGAGGTCGCCGAAGATGCTTTCGGTCAGGCTCGTGCTTTTGTTGCGGAGCCGGTTGATCTCCTCCGATATGTTGACGTCGGTATCATTACCGACCAGACGGAGTTCCTCGATCTTGTCTTCGAGTTCGGCGATGGGCTGTTCAAAATCCAGGTATTGAGGGTTCATGGCGCTCCGTCTGTCATTGCAACCGTTTATTCATCGTATACCAAAGTAACCCGATCGTCGCCCAGGAGGTGGCGCAGACTCAACAGCAGTTCGTCATCCGGCTGCACCTGCCAGTCCTCGCCCAGGCGGATCAGGGTGCTGGCATCCGGGCTGTAGTAGGCCAGATTAACCGGGCAGCCGTTGCCACGGTAGGGACGCAGTACTTCCTCCAGGTGATCCAGGAAACCGTTGGCGCACTGGGGCCGGTCCACCGCCAGGCGGATGCCCTGGCTGTACTGCCGGCGGGCAGCGTTGATGTCCATCACGCCGTCCGCGGTCATCTTGAGCGAGCCACTGTAATCGTCGTGGCTGACGCGCCCTTCCAGGATCAGCACATTATCCGCCTGCAGCAGATCCTTGTATTCCATGAAGGCGTCCGTGAACAGAGTGGTCTCGATGCGGGCGCTGCGGTCGTCCAGGGTGACGAACGCCATGGGTTGGCCACGGCGGTTCTTCATGGTGCGCACCGCCACCACCAGCCCGGCAATGCGCTGGGTGCCCCTGCCCTGCTGCAGGTTGGCTATGGGCGTGGGCACGAAATGCCGGATCTCGGTTTCGTAGGCGTCGAAGGGGTGCCCGGTCAGGTAAAGCCCCAGGGTTTCCTTCTCCGCCTGGAGCCGCTGCTTGTCGCTCCATTCCCGCAGGTGGGCGACATCCGCGAAGGGGTCCTCGTCACCGGCGGAGACCAGATCCTCGCCAAACAGGTCCCCCATGCCGGCGTTGGCGTTGCGGCTGAGCTGGCCCGCCTGCTGGATGGCCTTGTCGATGCTCGCCATCATCTTCGCCCGGCTCGGGCCCAGCTTATCCAGGGCGCCGGCGCGGATCAGGGCTTCAATGGCGCGCTTGTTGACCTTGCGCATGTCCACGCGCGCACAGAAGTCGAACATGTCACGGAAGGGACCGCCTTCCTCGCGCGCCGCCACGAGGCTTTCAATCGGGCCTTCGCCCAGCCCCTTGATGGCACCGAGACCGTAGACCACCTGGCCGGCATCATTGACCGTGAAGCTGTACTGGCTGTTGTTCACATCCGGCAGGACCGGGTCCAGACCCATGTGCCGGCATTCCTCGACCAGCGTCACTACCTTGTCGGTGTTCTGCATGTCTGCGGTCAGCACCGCGGCCATGAACTCCGCCGGGTAATGGGCCTTGAGCCAGAGGGTCTGGTAGGACACCAGCGCGTACGCCGCCGAGTGCGACTTGTTGAAGCCGTAACCGGCGAACTTTTCCACCAGGTCAAAGATGTTGTCCGCCAGTTCCTTGCTGATGCCGTTGTTCTCACAGCCCTCGAGGAACGCCTTCTTCTGCTTCTCCATCTCGGAGGCTTTCTTCTTGCCCATGGCCCGGCGCAGCAGGTCCGCCTGGCCGAGGGAGAAACCCGCCATGACCTGCGCGATCTGCATCACCTGCTCCTGATAGAGGATGATGCCGTGGGTGGGCTTGAGCACCGGCTTGAGGCCGTCGTATTGAAAGTCCGGGTGCGGGTAGGCCTCGGGCTGGCGGCCGTGCTTGCGGTCGATGAAGTCATCCACCATGCCCGACTGCAGCGGGCCGGGACGGAACAGCGCCACCAGGGCAATCATGTCCTCCAGGCTGGCCGGTACCAGGCGCCGGATCAGGTCCTTCATGCCCCGGGATTCCAGCTGGAACACCGCCGTGGTCTCGGCCTTCTTGAGCAGCTCGAAGGACTGCGGGTCGTCCAGGGGGATGTCGTCGATGTCGATGTCCGCCTCGCCGCGTTCACGCCGGCGGCGGTTCACCATGGCCAGGGCCCAGTCAATGATGGTCAGGGTCCGCAGGCCGAGGAAGTCGAACTTGACCAGCCCGGCCTCCTCCACGTCGTTCTTGTCGAACTGGGTGACGACGCTGCCGCCATCTTCTTCACAATAGAGCGGGGCGAAGTCCGTCAGCTTGGTGGGCGCGATCACCACGCCCCCGGCGTGCTTGCCGGCGTTGCGGCAGATGCCTTCCAGCTTCTTCGCCATC
>JBNJEG010000065.1:0-11299 GCA_051745655.1 Pseudomonadota bacterium | reverse complement strand
CAGTCGGGCATTACGGAATCGGAACAGGCGGCCTGAGCCGCGGGAGTGCCAGCTTGAAGAAACGTTTCATCGCCGGGGCGGTTTGCCCCCGCTGCAGCGCCATGGACCGGATTGTCATGTTCACCACTGAGGAAGGCACCTTCCGGGAGTGCGTTGACTGCGGGTTTGAAGATCGCCAGCCGGAAGCCGCGGATATGACGCCGGCCTCGGAAACCCTGAAGACCCGGGTGACGCCAACCGAACCGGACGCTCCCAAAAAGGACGATACGCCCCAGCCCGTGAGGATTCTGCCCTCGGGCGGTGGCTCTGGTCAGGTGCACTGACCGGCCGGTTCAGCGTGTGCCCTCGGGAACGGTCAAATAAAAGTCCGGCCGGATGGGCAGGAGTGGCAACTGGGCCGGTGAGCCTCCGCCCTCAAAGAAGGGGTTGGGCAGTGGGATGAACACCCGGTCCATGACATTGAGCTTCCGGATGGGGTCCCGGAAGTAGGTCGTGAACCACCGGTCGTAATCGCCGTCGAGCATGGCGCGGTACAGTCCGGTGCTGAGTCGCTCGGCCATCCGTTCGTCATCAGGGGCAACGAACAGGTAGGACGGCATCCGGTAGGTGAAGACCAGCCGTTCCTCCACGGTCAAGCGATCGCCTCCATACTGGTCAAGGTCAATCAGCGCCTCCCCCACACCCCGGAGGAAGCAGTCGAACCGTTCGCGTTCAAGCATGGTCAAAAGGCTCTGGAACTGAGGGGCAGTAATGACCCTGAACCCGCTGTCGCGCAGGATCCGTGTGTCAGGCCAGTGAGAGCCCTGGCCGATGGTGAGGTCACGCTGCTGGAACTGACCGGCGGTGAAGATGCCCTCGAAGCGGTGTTGCTCGCCCTTCCGGATCAGGCAGACCCGGAACCCGAGCATGCCCTGGTCGATAGGAATCGAAACCGGCCTGAGGGTCCGGTTGCGCTGCCGGGATGAGGCTACATTGGCAATCCGGAGCGTGTCGGTGTTGCCGGCGCGCAGTTGCCGGATTGCCCTGGCCTGGGCCATGGGAACACTGGGCCTGATGCGGGTTGGGCCGTAGTCCGGGGTCTTGGCAAGCAGCATCTCCACCAGCTCGCGGATTGCCGGGCTCTGGTGGTTGCGCTGCCAAAGCGCGATGGCGTCCTGGTCCTCGGTCCCGGAAGGGAAAGCCGGAACGGTCAGCGTAAGCAGCAACAGTATGGCTATGGCTTCCCAGAGTCTGCGCATGACAGTGTCCGTTCAGGAGTGCATCCGGAAGCGTCCTGGGCCGAGCATCAGGATCAGCACGGCGTTCATAAGGAAGAGCGCCTGCAGTTCCAGGGCCCAGCCGCCATTGCTCTTGAGTGCCAGCAGTTCGTGCTGGTGGGCCAGGACCACGGCGAACAGCATGTTGATGATCACCAGTACCGCCGCCACCCGGGTGTGCAGGCCCAGGATCAGCATGATGGGGGCCAGGACCTCACCAATGAGCACTCCCCAGGCCAGTATGACAGGCAGCCCGTGGGCGGCCAGCAGATCCTCGATGGGACCGATGCCGTTGAGCAGTTTGCTGATTCCATGGAGCAGGACAAGGAAGCCCAGGGTCAGGCGCAGTATGAGTCGGGCAAGGTCGGGTTGGTTGAGCACGTGAGTCCCTCTTTGCTGATTCCCTAGAGTGTCGAGCGGAACGAAAACCGGAAATGGATTCCGTTGCGCGCCAGCAGGTTCGTCCAGTATTCGCGCATCCATTGCCAGGCTTCGTCGCTGGCCTGGGCCACGAAGGGGGCCAGATCCAGATTGTAATAATCCGGTGACCCGGCAATCTGGCGGACCGTGATCAGTATTGCCTGATCCAGCTCATTGGCGAAAGGCTCCCCGATCAGATGGTGCACCAGGAGATTGGCCTGGGTTGCTTCGGGTTCCAGCAGATTACTGTTTCGGAATGAGCGGTTGTTCTCGTACATTTCCTCCATCAGGCGGTGGCACTGATACGCCTTGACCAGCAGTCCCTCCAGGCCCTCATAGTCTGCCAGCAGCACGGATGGCTGCGCGAAGTAGTTGGTGGCGGCTTCGATGAACGGCGCGAACAGCTCATCGACTCCGGCATGGTGCGCACAGACCTGCACGCAGTGAATGGCGCTGGGCGTCATTTCCACGTATTCACGGACAAATCCCAGAAGGGCCTGAGCCGGCTCTTCCGCCTCCACCCGGAACAGCGCGTGCAGTTCCTCCGCCTTGGCATGGAGACGCCGGTGGAAGTGGCCCGTCACGGATTCCTGCTCGACGGCCTGGGCAATGATCTGACTGATGGACTCCGGCGTCATGAACCGTACAGCGCTGGTGGATGGGCCGCGTTGCGGTGCTTTTCCAAAGTGTAGTTGAGTTTGCGTGGCCTGCCCGCGGGGTGGTCGGGCACGGCCGCAGACGATAGAATTAGGCCCTGACGCTTGTCATGCGCGTAAAAATCGATAAACTCTGCGTAACTTTGCGCGACAGACTCAGACATTTCCCCGCGTTCCCAAGGGGTTCGCCGCCACGGCCCTTTATATCCGGTGCGCGGGGCCGAAACACAATTCTTGTTGGAGACGAGGTATGAGCGTGCAGGCCCTGCGTGCCGGTGCCCTGGCGACTGCTGTAACGGCGCCGTCCAGCGCCCTTGCTGAGTGGGGGGTCAACCTTCCTGAAGGCGTGACCTCCATCAGCAACACGATCTATGGCATCCACATGTGGGTGTTCTGGATCTGCGTTGCTATCGGTGTTGGTGTTTTTCTGGCCATTCTCTGGTCAGTATTCGCCTATCGCCACTCGAAAGGCGCCAAACCGTCACATTTCCATGAAAACACCACTGTGGAGCTCATCTGGACCATCATCCCCTTCCTGATCCTGGTGATGATGGCGATCCCGGCAACCGGCACCCTGGTCGACATGTACGACTCCTCCGATGCGGAAATGGAGGTCAAGGTCACCGGTTACCAGTGGCGCTGGGAATATGAGTACATGGACGAGGACATCAGCTTCTTCAGTTCGCCGGATACGCCGCGTGATGCGCAGCAGAACCGGATTGTGAAGACCGAGGATTACAATTATTCCGTGGACAACCCACTGGTGCTGCCGGTTGATACCAAGATCCGGTTCCTGATCACCTCCAACGACGTGATCCACAGCTGGTGGGTGCCGGAGTTCGGCTGGAAGCAGGACGCCATTCCCGGCTTCATTAACGAGAACTGGACTAAGATCGACGAGCCCGGCACCTATTACGGTCTCTGCGCGGAGCTCTGTGGTCAGGGGCACGCCTTCATGCCGATTGAGGTCAAGGCGGTGCCGAAAGACGAATACCGCGAATGGGTCGCCGAGCAGACCGGCGAAGACGAATAAGCATTCAGCGTTTGAGTAACGGGGGTTCATCATGAGTGCGGTCACAGACGCTCACGCCGCTGATCATCACGATCACGGCCCCGCCAAGGGCATTGGACGGTGGTTGTTCACAACCAACCACAAGGATATCGGCACCATGTACCTGGTGTTCTCGTTCGCGATGTTTATCGCGGGCGGTGCCATGGCGATGGTTATCCGTGCCGAGCTGTTCGAGCCGGGCCTCCAGATGGTGGAGCCGGGCTTCTTCAACCAGATGACGACCATGCACGGACTGGTCATGATCTTCGGCGCTGTCATGCCGGCGTTCGTGGGGCTCGCCAACTGGATGATTCCGTTGATGGTGGGCGCTCCTGACATGGCACTGCCGCGGATGAACAATTGGAGTTTCTGGCTGCTGGTGACGGGGTCGCTGATCCTGATGTCCACGCTCTTCATGGATGGCGGTGCCCCCAACTTCGGGTGGACGGCCTATGCGCCCCTGTCCACGACTTACGGGCCGGACAGCACCACCTTCTTCATTTTCTCCGTCCATATTCTGGGTATCTCCTCGATCATGGGCGCGATCAACGTGATCGCCACCATCCTCAACATGCGGGCTCCGGGCATGACCCTGATGAAGATGCCCATGTTCGTCTGGACCTGGCTGATCACCGCCTTCCTGCTGATCGCTGTCATGCCGGTTCTGGCGGGTGCCGTCACCATGATGCTGATGGACATCCATTTCGGGACGGCGTTCTTTGACGCAGCGGGTGGCGGTGACCCGGTTCTGTACCAGCACATCTTCTGGTTTTTCGGGCATCCCGAGGTCTACATCCTGATCCTGCCGGCATTCGGCATTGTCTCCCAGATCATTCCGACTTTCGCGCGTAAGCCACTGTTCGGCTACACCTCTATGGTCTACGCCACGGCAGCAATCGCGATCCTGTCGTTCCTGGTCTGGGCGCACCACATGTTCACAGTGGGTATTCCGCTGCCCGGAGAGCTGTTCTTCATGTACGCCACCATGATCATCGCGGTGCCCACAGGCGTGAAGATCTTCAACTGGATCACCACCATGTTCCGTGGTTCCATCAGCTTTGAGACCCCCATGCTGTTCGCCATTGGCTTCGTGGTGCTGTTCACTGTGGGCGGTCTCTCCGGCGTGATGCTGGCGATCGCCCCCGCGGACTTCCAGTACCATGACACCTATTTCGTCGTTGCCCACTTCCACTATGTGCTGATCCCGGGTGCGATCTACGGCATTTTCGCGGCGGTGTACTACTGGCTTCCCAAGTGGTCCGGCCGCATGTACAGCGAAGCGCTGGGCAAGGCCCATTTCTGGTTGTCCTTCATCGGGCTGAACATTGCTTTCTTCCCGATGCACTTCCTGGGCCTGGCGGGTATGCCGCGGCGTTATGCCGACTACCCCATTCAGTTTGCCAACTTCAATCAGATTTCGACCGTTGGTGCCTTCCTCTTTGGTGCCAGCCAGCTGCTGCTTGTCTTCATCGTCTACAAAGCGGTGAAAAACGGTCGCAAGGCTGAAGCCAAGCCCTGGGAAGGTGCGGAAGGCCTGGAGTGGACGGTTCCGTCTCCGGCGCCCTATCACACCTTTGAGCAGCCGCCGCGGGTCAACTGACCCCGGCGGTCCGGAAAACGGTAACCGTAACGGAACAAGAACAGCGGAGGCTGCATGTCGAGCAACCAGTCGTATTACGTCCCGGAGTCGAGCATCTGGCCCATTGTGGGCAGCATCGGGATGCTCCTGACCTTCTTCGGGCTGTCCTCACTGTTGGTGAATCAGTCCAACGGGGACCCCACCACCACGGCCTGGGTCATCTTCACGGTCGGGACGCTGGTCCTTATCTACATGATCACGGGGTGGCTTCGGGACGTGATCCGGGAAAGCCGTTCAGGGCTGTACGATGCCCAGATGGACCGCTCCTTCCGCCAGGGGATGAGCTGGTTCATCTTCTCTGAAGTGGCGTTCTTTGCCGCACTCTTTGGCACCCTCTTCTATGTGCGGGTCTTCGTGGTGCCCTGGCTGGGTGGCGAAGGCGCAAAGGGCAGCGCGAACATGCTGTGGGAAGGCTTCCAGGCCCAATGGCCACTTCTCAACAACCCGGACAACAGCCAGTTTTCAGGTCCTGATTCGGTTATCGGTCCCTGGGGCCTGCCGCTCTTGAACACCCTGATCCTGGTAGCCTCGTCCATTACCCTGACGCTGTCCCACAAGGCGCTGAAGTACGACAAGCGCAAGCCGACCATCTACTGGCTGGCCGCGACCGTGGCCCTGGGCGTGATCTTCCTGTTCTTCCAGATTGAGGAGTACATTGAGGCTTACGGCCACCTGAACCTGACTCTGGATTCCGGGATCTACGGCAGTCTTTTCTTCCTGATGACCGGCTTCCACGGACTGCACGTGCTGCTCGGTGGGATCATCCTGTTCGTGGTTCTGATGCGGCTGATCAAGGGCCATTTCAGTGCCCACGATCACTTCGCCTATGAGGCGGGTGCCTGGTACTGGCACTTCGTCGATGTGGTCTGGATTATGCTGTTCATCTTCGTCTACGTGATCTGAACCCGCTGGCGCGCCGCTCAGAAGGGCGGCGCATTCAGTTCCAGGTTGCCCGTCACCGCCGCCACTCCTATAAGAACAAGCAACAGTGCGGATAACGAGACCCGGACGATCAGTCCATTCACCGCCCTGTGGCGACTGCCCTCATCCTTCATCAGGAAAAAGAAACTGCTGGCCAGACTGGCAATGATGGCGATAAGGACGAGGACAATCAGAAATTTCAGCATGGTCGATTCTCTTGACGCTTAATAAACGCGATCACTATAACAGAGCATGACTGAATCTCGGAGCACGTGGCGCTGGCGGCCGAATCGGGCCATATGGTCTATTACGATTGCCCTGTTGCCCCTGCTGATCGGGCTCGGGCTCTGGCAGCTCGAGCGTGGTTTCAGCAAGTCAGAGCGGGAGGCACGCTGGTCCGACAGGGAAGGGCCGGTCGAGTGGCCGGTTGATCGCCCTCTGGAAGGGCAGTCGGTCGTTCTTTCGGGTGAATACGACCGGGACGTCCAGTGGCTGCTGGACAACCGCACCCGTGACGGTCGACCGGGGTACGAGGTCCTGCAGCCGTTCCATACCGACGATGGGCCGGTTCTGGTCAACCGGGGATGGGTTCCTGCTCCCGACGATCGTCAGCGTCTGCCCGACCCCGAAACGCCGGAGGGTACCCGGCGCCTCGAAGGGCGTGTGTGGGACTGGCCCACGCCGCTGGTGTTGGGCGAGGTTGATGCGGTCAACCCCGAGGGCTGGCCAAGACGAGTGGCCAGTCTGGAACAGACAAAAGCCGGGGATAGCGTTCCCGGTATCGGCGCCGTTCCCATCCGACTGGTGGATGACAACCAGCCCGGCGCACTGCGTACCGGCTGGGCACCGGATCGGATGGACGCGGCGACCCATTACGGTTACGCCGTGCAGTGGTTTGGGCTTGCGGTCGTTCTGCTGACCCTGACCGTCGCAACCAGCTTTCGCCGAGATGAGGAATCCTGAGTGAGCCAGAACAGTTTCACTGAAGAGGAAACGCGCCGCGCCCGCCGCAAGGCGGCGCTGCTGTTCCTGATTGCCATTCTGCCGCTGATCGCCGCAACGGTGATGTACTACAGCGGCTGGGGCATGCCTGGCAGTACCACCAACAAGGGCGAATTCGTGGAAGGCCAGGAGCAGGTTCTGGATCAGGGAATCGAGGACCCGGACGGCGAGCCTTTTGCGGAGCACTTCCTGCAGCAGAACGAGGATGCCAAATGGTGGATCCTGGTGACTGCGGATGATTGCGCCGACGCCTGCGTGGAATGGCTGGATCGCACCGGCAGCGTCCATCAGCTGCTGCATCGGGAGTGGAACCGGGTCCGCCGTGGCTTCATCAGTGCTGATGGCAGCGTGCCGTCAGACGCGGATGACCGCAGGCTGGTCCGGCTTTCCGCGCCAGAGGCCAACCCCCTGGCCGAGTACGCGGCGGACGACGCCGAGGCAACCGTCTTCATTGTAGATCCCATGGGCAATCTGGTGCTGCGCTATGATCAGCGCCATTCCGGCAACGATGTGCTGGAAGACCTTGAGCATCTGCTGGAAGTTTCACCACTGGGCTGAATCGGGAACACGTCATGACCAAAGATCCTGGCTATCCGCGAGCCACTGGTTTCCCCCGCCTGCGTCAAGCGGCCCTTTCCGCACTGGTGCTGGCCGTCATCGTGATCATGCTTGGCGCCTGGACACGGCTGGTGGATGCCGGCCTGGGGTGTCCGGATTGGCCCGGTTGTTACGGTCACCTGACCGTGCCCAGCGGTGAGGAGACCATTGCCAAGGCCCAGGCGCGATTCCCGGAGGCCCCGTTCGATGCCAGCAAGGGCTGGCCCGAAATGATTCACCGCTACGCGGCAGGGACCCTTGGGCTTGTCATTCTGGGTATCGCTGTGGCCTGCATCCGGCACCGGAAATCGGGAGCGCCGGCGGGCCTCGCCTGCTTTGCCGGTGGTTTCGTGATGCTGCAGGCGGCCTTTGGTGCCTGGACCGTCACCCTGTCGCTCTGGCCCCAGGTTGTGGCCGCCCACCTGCTGGGTGGGTTCACCACGTTCTGCCTGATGTTCCTGCTGTACCGGCGCCTCCAGGGGCCGCAGAGCAGTGACGATCTGCCGCCGGAGCCGAGAGCCAGTGTCCTGTCCCTCAGGCCGTGGCTTTATGGCGGACTGGTGCTTCTGGTTATGCAGATCGCCCTCGGCGCGTGGACGGCGGCCAACTACGCCGCCGTCGCCTGCACGGAACTTCCCACCTGTCAGGGCCAGTTGTGGCCGGAGATGGATTTTTCGGCAGGGTTCGACCTTTTCCAGTCCGTGGGCCCCAATTACCTGGGAGGGCGGCTGGCCAATGAGGCCCGTGTCGCCATCCATCAGAGTCACCGCATCGGCGCCGTGGTGGTTCTCGTAGCCCTCGGTGCGTTATTCTGGGCACTGATGCGAAAAGGCCGGGGTTCACCAATCAGCGGTGCTGCCGGGATAGGAATGGTTCTTCTCCTGACCCAGGTCGTGTTGGGCGTCCTCAACATACTGCTTCAGGTGCCACTGGCAATCGCTGTCGCTCACAACATCTTCGGGGCTTTCCTGCTGCTGAGTCTCGTCAATCTGCTCGTGCGAGTGGAAAGGCTGCGCGCAGTACCTTCGAATCCGTGAACACCGGAACTCCCTATGAATGACAATACCGCTTCCGCCAACCGAACCATTACCTGGCGCGACTATCTGGAGCTGACCAAGCCCAAGGTCGTGGCCCTGATGCTGCTGACGGTCATCATCGGCATGCTTGTGGCCGAGCCGGGGCTGCCCTCGCTGGCGACGGTCTTCTGGGGTAACCTCGGGATCGCTCTGCTCTCGGGCGCGGCCGCGGTCATCAATCATGT
This sequence comes from Pseudomonadota bacterium, assembly GCA_051745655.1. GTDB lineage: Bacteria > Pseudomonadota > Gammaproteobacteria > Pseudomonadales > Oleiphilaceae > Halospina. The sequence goes on along the minus strand of JBNJEG010000065.1, from coordinate 2,496 downwards.
GGTGGATCACGAAATCGATGCCCGGATGGCGCGTACGCGCCGTCGGCCTGTCGCCACCGGGCGCCTGAGCAACGCGGATGCCCTCGGTTTCAGTGCCACCCTTGGACTTGCCGGCATGCTGGTACTGGTATGGCAGGTGAACATGCTCACCGCCTGGCTGACGCTCGCCTCCCTGGTGGGCTATGCCGTGATCTATACCGTCTTTCTCAAGCGCGCGACGCCCCAGAATATCGTGATTGGCGGCCTGGCGGGCGCTATGCCGCCGCTTCTGGGCTGGACGGCCGTCACCGGATCCGTTGACCCCAATGCCCTGCTGCTGGTGCTCATCATCTTTGCCTGGACGCCGCCGCATTTCTGGGCCCTGGCGATCCACCGCAAGGAGGAATACGCCCAGGTGGATATTCCCATGCTGCCGGTCACTCACGGTAACCGCTTCACTGAGCTGCACATCCTGCTCTATACCTTCATGCTGTTCGCCGTGAGCCTGCTCCCGGTCGCCACCGGCATGTCCGGAATGATCTACCTCGTCGGTGCAACCCTGCTCGGCCTGCGCTTCCTGCAATACGCGTTCCGGCTCTGGTGGGGTGATGACCGTCGCGTGGCGCTGGATACTTTCAAATACTCCATCACCTACCTGATGCTGCTGTTTGTGGTCCTGCTGGTTGATCACTTCGTCCGCTTCTAGGAGTCCCGATGTCCCGGAACCGCAATATTGCCATTACCGTCGCGCTTCTCTTGCTGTTTGCGGCAGGTGTCATGACACTGACAATCTACAACGTCTGGGTAGCCTCCCAGTATGGCGAGGGCGGCGGTAGTGAGCCGCCGGAGGTCGCCGCCGACAACGTCTATCTGTATGACGAACCACGCCCGATTGACGACTTTACCCTGACCGACGAACAGGGCGACCGCGTCGATCAGGCCATGCTCCAGGGGCAATGGACCCTGGCCTTTCTCGGGTTCACGAACTGCCCCGACATCTGTCCGAACACCATGGCGACGCTGTCGAAAGCGGATAAGCGCATATCGGACAGGGCGACAGAGCCCCAGTTCCTCATGATCACCGCGGATCCCGAAAGGGATACACCGGAAGCCCTGAGCCGCTATGTCACCTTCTTCGGTGATGACTTCCGGGGCGTGACCGGTGATACAGAGACACTGCGGAACCTTGCCTCGAATCTGAACGCCACGTTCAACCAGAGTACAGATGCGGACGGTAATCCCGTGGTGGAACACAGTGCCCACCTTGCCATCATCTCTCCTGATGGCCGTCTCGCGGGGTTGATCCAGAAGCCCTTCGACGCGGAGACGGTAGCGACCACCTACGAGGCCATCCAGAGCTGGCAGCCCGGGCGAAACTGAGCCTGTGACCCCGGGGACGATCGGTTGCCGGCCGTGACCTTCGGTCATACAATGACCGTTGGTCATATATGGGGGGTTCCGGGTGCGCTATCAGGACGAATTCTTCCAGCAAAGGGAAACCCTGTTGCTCGACACGGCCCTGTCACTTTTCCGGGGCAGTGGCTGGGAGCGTGTGACCATTGCCCAGGTCGCCGCCCATGCCGGCGTAGCCAAGGGAACGGTGTACAAGCATTTCAGCAGCAAGGAGGCGATCTATGCGCGTCTCGCGCTGCGCTTCTCCCGTGACTGCCTTGCCCACTACCGCGCCCTCGAGCCCGCCGAGACCCCCCTGAAAACCATCCGCCGCGTCCTCCATGAGGCCTTTGCCCTGATGCGGGCCCATCCGGTGGACGTCCAACTGTGCCTGCACTGTGACAGGCCCGAATTCCAGGCGCGCCTCGGGGATGAAGAGCGCAGTGCGATGGAGGCCCTGGACCGCGAATACCACGAGCTCTTCCACGAGCTGGTGCGTGCCGCGATCCAGGCGGGTGAGGCGCCTGACAAACCCATCGAAGGCCTGTTCTGGGGGGTGGATGCCATCTTTCAGGGCGTCATGGAACGCATTGCCGCCGGTGGTCTGGGACCGGAACGCCACGATTCCCCGAGTCTCGAGGCCTATTTCGAGTACGTGGTCGAATTCATTGTCGCCGGATTGACCGGGACGGACCCGACCCATGGAACGGAGGGAACGCCATGATCAACCGACTGCCACGGGGGCCGCTTGCCCTGGCGATAGGCTTGGCCGTGCTGCTGGTACTCTGGCTTGTCAGCGGTGACGTCCGCCGCAGCGAACCGAGCATGGACGACCCCTACGAGGACCCCGAACCAACGCCGAACCGGGTCGAGGTCAGCGAGCGTTCGGCCAGGCCTTACCAGCCGGAAGTGGTGGTTCAGGGCCAGGTTGAACCGTGGCACGCCGTGATGGTCCGCAGTCGTATTGCAGGCCGGGTCGAGAGCCTGGAACCACTGGGCGCCCGCCTGGAAAAGGGGGATCAGCTCGCCCGGCTCTCGCAAGAGGACCGCCGTGAACAGGTGGAACAGGCTCGGGCGGAGCTGGAGCGAGCGCGAGCGGATGTGGACGCTGCCTCGAAGCTGCGG
>JBNJEG010000064.1:0-11543 GCA_051745655.1 Pseudomonadota bacterium | reverse complement strand
GCGCCGTTGCGCAGGGCCCAGACGAAGTCCTCGTGCACGGCCTTGCGCTTCTTGGCGGTCTCCACGGAGGCCAGGGACTCCGCGACGCGCTTGTAGGTGTCCTCGATCTCGCGGTCGACGGGCTCACCGGCCTTGGTCTTGAGCTGGTACTTGCTGGCCCAGATGTCGACCGAGGTTTCCTGGAACGGAATGTTGTTGGTCAGATCCTGTGTCTTGGCGTTCATGAGTGGCGTTATCCCTGATTGTTCCCCGAATACCGGTTGCGTAATGCAACCACCATATATTGTGTTTGCGTTTTGATCAGCCCGTGGCTCAGCCGGACCCCGCGGAGAGGGAGAAACGGGGCATATGCCCGGCTGCAGGGCCTGATAGAAGGGCAGGCGGAGGCAATGCCTCCGGCCTGTTGACATGTGATGTCATTTTTGATTAACCCCCAATATATCGATTTTTTATTGTTGTTGATGTCCGTATATTGTGGTTTGGGGCTGGCGAGTGTCAAGTGAACGTGGTGCTGGATTCTACGGATTCAACTGGGGCCGCCCATAGCGCGGGGTGTGAGTAGGGAGTGCCAGACTGCCGACAAACGGTAGCATGCAACCTACTATATATAGTATTGGGTGAAGAGTCCGGCCCAATGGGTTATCCTGCGATTTTATGGAATGGATACACCCATGCGGATCAAGTACCTGCCGTTACTTCTTGTCGCGCTCCTGGGCCTGCTGGCGACCGGCTGCACCACTGTGGATGTGGCCATGCAGCAACAGGCCGCCCCCACACCGGTGACCGATGACCGGCCGCTGCCGAGCTGGAACCGTTTGATGAGTGAGACGCTGCCGGTGGTGCAGCGGGAACTGGCGGCCGAGGGCAGGGACTTCCGGCCGCGGGCCTTTGTGCTGTCGCGCCACGGGGGTGTTCGCGGCGTTCACATTGAACCGGCCTCCGGAGCGGACGACGCCGAACGCCTTGAGCTGATCTTTGAGAGCCTTGAGGCCATCATGCGCGGCGATGACATCGTGGCGCTGGTGGTCTACGCCACGGGCGAGGGGAAGCTGCTCAATACACGGGATCTGAGTAACATGGTGATTGCCCACATGGAGCATTTCTCGGGCAGGGCGCTGTTGCGGCGGTTGAGCTATCAGCGGGAGGATGAGGAAGTGACTTTCGGGCCCGAGGACGTGGATCGCATCGATGCCCTGGTCATGGGGGAGACGAACCAATGAACGTGATCTGGCTGCAGCGCCCGGAAACCGTGGGTGAGCTTGTGTGCGGTGAGGTGGACTCGCCCTGGGGCCGCGTCTGGTCCCTTTGGCATGATGATGCGCTCACGACTCTCGCCTTCGTCGACAGCCCCGACGACGTCAAGCAGCGTCTTGCTCGCGTGACTCGCCTCTGGCGCCGCGACCCCGCGCCCATCATGGAAGACGATGCCCGCCTGACGGATCTGGCAGCACTCCTGCGGTCCTGGCCGGGGCACTCCGAGGCCGTTATGCCGACCCTCGAGATGGTTGGCTCAGCGTTTCAGCGCCGGGTCTGGCGTTACCTGCTGCGGCTCGACCCCGGCCAGTGCCTGACCTATGGCGAGGTGGCCCGTCATATCGGGCAGTCGGGCGCTGCACGAGCGGTCGGAGCGGCCGTGGGCGCGAACCCGGTGCCGGTTCTGGTGCCCTGCCACAGGGTGTTGCCGGCCTCAGGCGGGACCGGCCAGTACGGTGGGGGTGAGCGGCGCAAGCGCTGGTTGCTGAACACCGAAGGGGTCACGCTGCCGGCGGTTTAGCGTGGCTTAATCCGTGCGCGGAGGCGGCAGGCGGTAACGCATGCGCTTGCCGATGCCCTTGCCGGCCCGGTACAGGAGGTAGATGAAAGCGCTCAGAAGGACCAGGGCCGCAGCGGCCAGGCCGGCATCGGGGAGCAGCTCAGTGCTGTTGGTGCCGTCGTGGAACAGGTTTAGAACTTCCGCGCCGTGACGCTGGAGCAGGTAGAGGGTGATGCCGCCACCGAGCAGCGCGGAGACGATCTGGCTGCAGAGGATCAGGATCGAGGGAATGGTCGCGGTGTGCCCGCAATGGCCGCACTGATAGCGGTCCGTGTACTCGGGTTCGTCCTCGTCCCGGATCGGGTCCATCAGGCCCTGTCGGCAGTTCGTGCAAACCAGCATCCCGGCTTGATCTCCCGCTTTCTGAGGTGGTTGTATGTTTGTATAGTCTCTCATGCTTGGCGAGACAACAATAAGGACGCACTTTAATGGCCCGTAAGCGTCGCCTGCCCCTGGATCGGGTGCAGCACTGGGAGGCCGAACGCCCGAAGTCCATCTGCATGGTCCAGCCGATGGGTGAGGGCGAGGTGGAGATGTTCAACTGGCGGCGCGCCGTCGGCGAGGCGCGTCGTATGGCGGCGTATCTGCTGTCCATGGACCTGCCCGCCGGCAGCCGCATTGCCATCCTCTCGAAGAACTGCGCTCACTGGCTCATGTCGGACTGGGCCATCTGGATGGCCGGGCACGTGTCGGTGCCCATCTACCCCACGCTCAATGCCGATTCGGTGCGTTACATCCTGGACCACAGCGGCGCCGAGGTGGTCTTCATCGGCAAGCTGGATGACTGGCCCATGATCCGCCCCGGAATCCCGGACCGCATGCAATGCATCAGCACCCCCCTGAGCCCGGAGATGGATTGCCCCGGCTGGGATGACATTGTCGCCCAGGGTTCCCCGTTGCATCCCGCTGCGGACCCCGACCCCGAGGACCTGGCTACCATTGTCTACACCTCCGGCAGTACCGGCAGGCCCAAGGGCGTGATGCTCAGTTTTGGGAACATGGCCTACGCGGCGGAGGGCGTGTTGCAGGCGCTGGAGGTGACACCTGAGGACCGGATGCTGTCCTACCTGCCGTTGGCACACGTGTTTGAGCGTTTCGTGGTGGAAATGGGGTTTCTTTACGCGGGGTTCCGGCTCTGGTTCGCGGAGTCCGTGGACACTTTCGTGGACGACATCCGGCGGGCGCGGCCCACGCTTTTCCTGTCCGTGCCCCGGATCTGGACAAAGTTCCAGGCGGGCGTTTTTGAGAAGATGCCGCCCCAGCGTCTGGAGCGCCTTTTGAAGGTGCCGGGGCTGCGCCGGGCGCTGCGCCGCAGGATCCTCACTGGGCTCGGGCTTGAGCATGTGCGGATTGCGGTGAGCGGCTCGGCGCCGTTGCCGGTGGAAATCCTCAACTGGTATCGCCGCCTCGGGCTTGAGCTGCTTGAAGGCTATGGGATGTCCGAAAATTTCGGGTATTCGCATCTTTCCATGCCGGGGCGCTCTCGGGCCGGGTACGTGGGGGAGCCGCTGCCAGGGGTTGAGTCACGTATTGCCGGGGATGGTGAGGTGCAGATTAAAAGCCCCGCGACCATGCTGGGCTATTATCGGGATCCGAAGCAGACCGCGGAAACCATGACCACCGATGGCTTCCTGCGTACGGGGGATAGGGGCGAGGAGGATTCGCTAAAGCGGTTGAAGTTGACGGGCCGCATCAAGGAACTGTTCAAGACCAGCAAGGGCAAGTACGTGGCCCCGGCGCCCATCGAGAACGAACTGGTGGCCCACCCCCGCGTGGAGATGGCGTGTGTGAGCGGCGCGGATGAGCCGTCGCCGCATGCTTTGCTCCTGCTTGCAGAGGAGGCGCGTCCGCATCTGGCGGAGCCGGGCTTCCGCGACCAGCTCGAACGCGAAATGGAGGCCCTGCGCCAGACGGTGAACGCAGACCTGGATCCCCATGAGCAGCTGCAGTTCCTGGTCATCGTTCGGGGCGAATGGACCACGGAGAACGGCCTGGTAACGCCGACCCTGAAGATCCGGCGCAGCGCCGTGGAAGCCGCTTACCGCGCCAGGGCGCGGGACTGGTACAGCCGGCGTCAGAGCGTGATCTGGGAGGACTGATGCCTCCAGCGAGGCTCAGTGCTGGGTCTGATCGGTGGGATCCCCGGGCAGGATCGAGGCCTCTTTGTCTGCCCGAAGCCTGACGCGGGCGCCGATTTCCAGTGGGTCACGGTTGGGAACGATGGCGCAGTAGCGACGGTCGCCCTGGGCCACCACGTAGAAGTAGTCATGCCCCCGGAATTCACGCTCGACAACGGTGGCGCTGTCCGGCGCATCGCAGCGCTCAAGCGCCAGATCTTCGGGCCTTAACGAGAGTGTGACGGGCCCCTGTGCCGCAGCGTTGAGCGGCAGCGCCCCCAGCGTGGTGTCCGCTGAGTGCCCCTGCGCGCTGCCTTCAAGGAGATTGGTATGGCCCAGGAATTCCGCCACGAAAGCATCCGCAGGCTCTCTGTAGACGGCTTGTGGCGGGCCCACCTGAAGCAGCCGCCCCTGGCGCATCACGCCGATGCGGTCCGCCATCGTCATCGCCTCGGCCTGGTCATGGGTCACCAGGATCACGGTGGTTTCGGTCTTCTTGAACAGTTCCCGCATCTCCTTGCGTGTGCGCTCGCGTAACCCCGCATCGAGGTTTGAGAAGGGTTCGTCCAGCAATACCAGCTCGGGCTCGGCCGCGAGCGTTCGCACCAGGGCCACCCGTTGCTGCTGGCCACCGGACAGCTCTTCCGGGAAGCGTTCAGCCAGTTCCGCCATGTCCACCAGAGCCAGCCACTCCTGCGCCTTTTCGAGGCGCTTTTTGCGGGGCAGCTGCGTTATGGCAAATGCGACATTTTCTGCCAGTGTCATATGCGGGAACAGGGCATAGTCCTGAAATACCATGCCGATGCGGCGTTTCTGGGCAGGCAGATGGGTGATGTCATGATCGCCGAGCAGGACCTGGCCCTGGTCCGGGTTCTCGAAGCCGGCGATCATGCGCAGTGTGGTGGTCTTACCGCAGCCGGAGGGACCCAGTAGCGCCAGGATCTCCCCGCGATACAGGTCAAAGGCGACATCGTTCACCGCCGGGTGGTCCGCGCCACGAAATCGGCGAGTGAGCGCTTTGACCGTCAGCACGGGATTCGTGTTGCCGGCGAGCGGCGATTGGTTTTCAGACATCAGTATCGGTCCCCTTCGTGGTTCAGGATCAGGGCCACGGAGAGCCAGGAAAACAGGATAATTGCAGCGGCAAAGGGGGCGGCTTCCGCCATCATACCCTCTGAGGTGCGGCTGAATACAGTAACGGCGAGGGTGGTGTACCCCGTCGGCGCCAGCAGGAAGGTGATGGGCAGTTCCTTCATGCAGAACAGGAATACCAGTGCCAGCGAGGCCAGCAGGCTTTTACGGAGGTGCGGGAAGATGACGTTCGCAAAGGTGCTCGACGGGCCATGCCCCAGTGAGTGGGCGGCCTCCTCCATGCTTGGGCGCATCTGCATCAGGGTGCTGCGCAGTGGGCCCATGGCCAGTGCCACCGTGGCCAATGCCCAGCCCAGGATCAGCAACGCCAGGGTCTGGTAGAGCACGGTAAGCGTGTTGAGCGCCAGGAACACCAGCGCCAGGGCGAGTGTCAGCGGCGGAATGGCGTAGCCGATGTAGGCAGATCGCTCTACGGCGCTGGCCATTCTGGAGGGATGGCGTACGACCAGGTAGGTCACCGGCAGAGCCATGGCCGTGGCCAGCAGTGCCGCGGGCATGGCTGCCACAGCGGAGCGGGCGAAGACCAGCGGTACCTCCATGAAAAAGGACAGCGACGGCGGCGCCATGAGCAGCCAGTAAGCCAGGATCATCACGGGCAGTCCCAGGGAGGCCAGCACCACAATGCCCACAAAAATCCAGGCCGGAATCCGCCACTTTCCCAACCGCTGGGGCAGGGCATGGCGCTCGACACCCCGGCCGGTGCTGGCCAGTCGCCGGCGGCGCAGGATGAAGCTTTCACTCATTACGAACACCAGCGCAATGGCCAGCAGCATCAGTGAGAGCCACGCCGCGTAGATGCGGTCAAAAGCGCCCGAATACTGGTTGAAGATGGCGTAGCTGAAGACCTCATACCGCATGAGTGCGACGACCCCGAAATCCCCCAGCGCGTAGAGCCCGATCACCAGCCAGCCGGCCATGAGGGAGGGCATGAGCTGGCTCAGGATGACCCGTCGGAATATCGCTGCCTCGGAATGGCCCATGCTGCGTGCGCTTTCCTCGAGGCTGGCATCCAGTCCGAGCAATGCCGAGCGCAGGTTGAGGAACAGATAGGGGAAGGTGTAAAGGCTCAGGCCGGCCACGGCTCCCCAGTAACCCTGGATCCGGGGCAGCTGCCAGTCGAAGAGCTGGGCCGTGATGCCGTAATGGCCACCGATACCGATCAGTGCGTAGGCCATGACATAGCCCGGCACTGCCAGTGGTACCACTCCCAGTATCGTCAGCAGGCGCCTGTGGCCTATATCCGTACGCGTCACCAGCCAGGCCAGAGGCAGGGCGATGATGGTTGTAACCACAAGCACCCCGAGGCTGAGCTTCAGGGTGTTGATCAGCAGCTGGAGGTTGCGCTCCCGGAAAACCAGGTCCATGACCGTCTGGGGGTCCGCCTGGAGGGCGCGGAGGCCCAGGTAGCCCAGCGGCACCAGCATGGCCGCCGCCACCAGCAGAGCGGGAGCCAGAATGTGCAGTGGGGCGCGCTGGGCCATGCGGTCTCCGGCGTGGGTGCGGGAGGATTCAGATCAGGTTCGCCTCGCGGAGCAGGTCGAGCGTGCCTTCCAGGTCTTCCAGTTCGTCGAGGTCGGTTTTCGGGGCCGCATCCAGAAGCTCATCCAGTGGCTTGAGCTCCGGGTTGCGCTCCACGTCATCGCGCACCGGGTACTCGTGCACCTCCTGGGTGAAATATTCCTGAGCCTCGGAAGACAGCAGGAACCGGATGAACTCGGCTGCCTGTTCACGGTTGTCCGTTCCCTTGATGATACCCGCGCCGGCAACGTTTACGAGGTTACCAATGTCGCCGGACTCGAAAAAATCCTGCTCCGCGGGGTATTCCTCATCATTGGTCTTGTAGCGCGGCAGATAATAGTTGTTGACCAGGCCGAAGTCGATGTCGCCGTTGGCGACACCTTCCACCTGGGAGCTGTTGTTGCGGAAGGCCTCTGCACCATTGTCATCCATGGCCCGAAGCCACTCGAGGGTGCGCTCGTCGCCGTGTTCGTGGCGCATGGCAGTGACGAAGGACTGGAAGGAGCCATTGGTCGGCGCCCAGCCGACACGGCCCTCGTATTCCGACTCGGTCAGGTCAAAGACGCTTTCCGGCATTTCGTCTTCGCTGACGCGCTCCGGGGAATACACGAAGGTGCGGGCGCGGCCGGTCACGGCAACCCATTCACCGGTGCGGCTTCGGAAGATGGACGGCAGGTCCGAGTAGAGGGATTCGGGGAGCGTTGCCAGACGGTCGGCTTTGGACAGTGACCCCATGGCACCGGCGTCCTGGCCCCAGAACACATCAGCCGATGTCTGTTCGCCTTCTTCCTGAAGCAGCACGGCCAGCTGGGCGGTATCGCCATAGCGGACATCAACATCGATGCCGGTTTCTGATTCAAAGCGTTCGATCATCGGGCGGACCATGGACTCGCCCCGGCCCGAATAGAGCGTAAGCGTGCTGGGGTCGTTGAGGGCCGAGATACCGAGGTAACCGCCCGCGGCGATCAGCACCAGTACGATGAGTGCTGTCAGTTTGGTCTGCATGGTTCTGTCCTTGGCATGGTTAAGAAGATCGTTACTATAATGTAAATGATTCGCAACCGCTACCGTTCCTGCTGTAACTGCTATGCTTGCTCGGGGTTGGTACCGAGGGTGGAGCAGGAAGGATGCCCGAGCAGCGACGTTATACCCGCACGAATATGAGTGTTCGCATCATGGTGCGGCACAGTGCAATCGGCGAACACGTTTTCACGATGCGTGATCTGTCCGACGGCGGCATCTTCATTCTTGTGGATAATGAGCCCTTCCCCGGCGTGGGTAGCGAGGTCGAGGTTCAGGTTCAGGGCCTGCCCATTCCCGCGCCGGTGCGCCGGATGCGGGTCGTGCGGGAGGCGTCGGACGGCTACGGCCTTGCATTCATTGATGCCGAATCCGAGTAACCGGGCAGGGGAAGGGTATTGAGGATAGCAACGGGCACCGTTCTGGTTCTGACACTGGCGGGCGTATTGGCGGGCTGTGCCAACCGTGAGACGCATTACTCCGCGATGACCGCGAACAACACCGCTGGCGAGGAGAGGCGGGTGCTGGTGAGCTGGAAGACAGCCCGCTATCCCGCCTGGCACTGGCGCGAAGACCGCGCCACACCCATTACCGTTGAAACCCAATGCAGCCAACGCGCATGGAAGCTGCGCGACCCCGGCATGGATGACGCCTGCTCGGAAGACGCCATCGCCGCCTGCGGCGACCCGAGACTGGATGCCAACCCGCAAGGCACGCCAGTGGAAGCCGGTCGCGCCTGCGTGCGGGTGACGGATAAAGAGGGCAGTGATCGCATACTTGAACTGGGCGACCGCCTGGAGCTGGAAGTCCGCTGCCGCCCCCGTCAGACGGGCGTGGATATGGGCGAGGAGGTTGTGAACGTGGATTACCTCCGCGCCTCCTCCGTGCCCTACACCCTGAGAGTACGCTCGGTACCCTCGGGAAGCCTTACCGAACGCCCTCCAACCCTGGATGACCGGGTCTGCGACGACGATTGATCGGCGTTGCGGACAAAAAACGGTTACATTTCGGTTCAATTGCCCAACGTTTCGTCACAGGACGAGCGTTGCGTCTGTTTCCAATTTTGAAACAATGCAAAAACAAGAGAAGCAGTCTCAGCTGACGTTTGAGGTATGGCCATGGGTGTACAACGGCGGAAAATACCCGTTCAGGAGGTCGAAATCGGCATGTTCGTGGCCGACCTGGACCGGCCATGGCACGAGACGCCTTTCCCGATCCAGGGGTTCTACGTTCGTAACCAGAAAGAGGTGGACGAGCTTGCCCGCCATTGTCGGCAGGTGCACGTGGATGTGGCTGAAAACCGCGAGAGTGCGGCCGCCCAGGGGGCGCCGGGCGCGGGACGCAAGCGCGACGGTGGTAACGGCAAGGTCCTGAAACTGCCGGCCGTCAAGGTTCGCAATCCCCATCACTACGAAGCGACCCGTCCGCTGCGCAAGGAGATCCGGGACGTCCAGCCGGTACTGGATAACGTCGAAAAAGCCCTGGACCGGGTGAGTGAGACCCTGGCCAGCGGCAGCAGCCAGGTGGATGTGGACCAGATTTCCTCCGTTGCCCGTACCATGGCCGAGAGTGTTGCCCGTAACCCGGACGCGCTCCTCTGGTTGAGCCGGGTCCAGAGCCGGGACGACTACACCTATCGCCGTTCCCTTAACATCAGCATCTGGGCCCTGCTTCTCGGGCGCCAGCTGGGCCTGGACCCGGACGTGCTGCACAAGCTTTCCCTCGGGGCACTGCTGTCGCACATCGGCAAGGCGCGCCTGCCCGAAGGCATGCGGGTGCCCGAGAGCGAGCTGACCGACGAGCAGTGGCAGACCTATCGCCGTTACCCCGAGGTCGGGGCTCGGATTGCTGCTGAGTCGGGTCTGCCCCGCGTGGTCGTGAACGTGATCCGTTACCACCGCGAACGTCACAATGGTTCCGGGTTCCCCCAGGCCGTCAACGGTGAGCATATTCCGTTGCTGGCCAAGCTCGTGGGTCTGGTGGACCACTACGAGGCTCTGATTGAACCCCGGCGGACCCGTGACCAGCTGACACCGGCCCAGGCGGTTTCACACTTGTTTGAGTGCCGCAACAGCCAGTTCCAGGAGGATCTGGTGGAACAGCTGATCCAGGCTGTCGGAGTCTATCCGACCGGTACCATTGTGGAGTTGGCAACCCGAGAGGTTGGCGTCGTGGTCTCGCACACCCCCAAGCGACGGCTGTGGCCGAGCGTGATGGTGCTGACTGACGCCGAGAAGAAGCCGCTGAAACAGGGCCACATCGTGGACCTTGCGCAGCAGAATGAAGAGGGTGCCGATGCGACTGCCCGGATCGTGGACTGCAAGCCCTTCGGGTATGGCGGCATCGACCCGTCGAAGTACGAGGTGACCGGTGCGGCCGCGCGCTCCCAGTCACGCTGGAGTCTCAAGGGGCTGTTCAGTTGACGTGGACCCTCAGGGTCTTCTGGAACCAACGGTAGTTGTTGAAGTCCGGGTAATCGACCTTGAAGTTGACCACGACAGTGCCGGATTCTGTTGACGGGCCGTCGTGGTAGAACCGGACGGTACCGGACTGCCAGTCGGCGCTGTCGAAGATCCAGTCGTTTCCCTCCACCTTGGCTTCCAGGTCTTTCAACGTGACGTCGGATGATCCGGTACGCTTGATGGTTACTTCCTGGATGCTGCTATCCGATGCAGAGATTGTGAGGGTTTCCGGGGCCAGATAGAAGGGCGATTCCAGATCGCCTTTAAAGATCAACGTATCCTCTTCCAGGAACGCTGTCGTCGCATTGGCAGACAGATCCTGCAATGTCCTTCTGCTCTCCAGGATGCTGTCCCGCTCCTGTTGCAGGTCCTCTCGTTCCTCCTCGTCCGATATGGCGTTGATGCTTGAACGCTTGGGCGGCGTATCGCAGACATCGTCGCCCTCGGGTGCAAAACAGATACTGTCCAGCATAAGGTTGGCCGGCGAGCTGATTGCGGGCTTCAGGTCACCATCATCGTTTCGACTGTCTTCGCCTTCAATGCTGGGGCTTGCGAATTCCTGCACTGGAACGTCAAAGTCGATTTCCGGAGTGTCCTCTTTCGCCAGGTAGCTGTTGATCTGGTCAAGAGTGCGTTGCGTAATCGTCAGCGTCTCATTCGGGTCGTCGGTGTTGTCGTCGCTCAAAACCATCAGGAGGCGGGTTATATTGACAGCCTGGCGATCATTGGCGGCCAGCTGTTCTTCAATCCGCCGGTGGGTCTGTAGCTCGTCATTGCCGACGCCGCCTTTCTGGAGTTTTTGCCGCGCGTCGGCGGTGAAATCAATAGGGGTCAGGAAGGGCGCCGCGGGCACGTCTTCGGCCAACACCAGGTCACCGACCCGGAATGTCAGGGTCTCACCGGGGTTATAGCGGAATTCGCCGTCCTCGTTGGTGGTTCCGGACTGGCTGCGGGTCTCGTAGTGGACATTTTCGATGCCCACGTGCATCAGGGTGCCCGTGTCGAGCCCATCGCCACCGCCGCCGTCGTCACCGCCGATACAGCCGGTCAGTGGCAGCAGGCAGAGAGCGCAGAGAGCGGTCTGCGTCATACGTTGGGGGTATCGCGCCATGCGGGTCATTGTGATCCATCGGCCCTGAACGATTGCGTCGGGCCATTGTAGGAAGGCGGGCGTGGTTTTGATCTGACACAGGTCGCAGATTGGGCAATGCCCTTGAATTGCGGTGCATGACCCCCATAATCGGCCCGGCCTACTCGATAAGAGAACTCTATGAATTACGCACTCGATATTCGCGGGCTTCGCAAGACCTTCCCCGGTGGTCTCGAGGCCCTGAAGGACATTGATCTGCAGGTTGAGGCCGGCGATTTCTTTGCGCTGCTGGGCCCGAACGGGGCCGGCAAATCCACCACCCTGGGGGTGCTGGCCTCCCTGGTGCGCAAGACGGCCGGGCAGGTGCGGGT
>JBNJEG010000063.1:0-11589 GCA_051745655.1 Pseudomonadota bacterium | reverse complement strand
GTCCGCATGGCTGAGCGCGATGGTGGTCCTGCTGGTGCCTTCGCAACGATAAACCGTGAACCCGGTCAGGCCCGGAAGGGAGCAGCCGTAGCGGTGGATTCGTGTGCCGGAGTGTCGCTGGCAGGCCACCCCCAATTATTCCCTTCGCTGTATCCGCTCTCCGGCCATCCTGTCTGCTTGCCACTCCGCGATAAGGCCGTGATAAGGTATCCATTCAGGTAACGGACGGTCCGGCATGACGTATCAGGTACTTGCGCGCAAATGGCGCCCCTCCCGCTTTCAGGATCTGGTTGGTCAGGAACATGTCCTGCGGGCCCTTGTTCACGGGCTTGACCAGGACCGGCTCCACCAGGCATTCCTTTTTACTGGCACGCGTGGTGTCGGCAAGACCACCATTGGCCGGATCCTGGCCAGGTGTCTCAGCTGTGAACACGGCATAAGCTCCACGCCCTGCGGGGAGTGCGACAGCTGCCGGGAAATCATGGAGGGCCGGTTCGTCGATCTGGTCGAGATCGACGCCGCTTCGCAGACGCGTGTCGAGGACATGCGGGAACTGCTGGACAATGTCCAGTACGCGCCGACCCGTGGCCGCTTCCGCATCTACCTCATCGACGAGGTTCACATGCTCTCCAGCCACAGCTTCAACGCGCTGCTGAAAACGCTGGAAGAGCCGCCGGATCACGTGAAGTTCCTGCTGGCGACCACCGACCCCCAGAAACTGCCAGTTACGATTCTGTCACGCTGTCTGCAGTTCAATCTCAAGCGGCTCGGGCCGGAACTGATTGTCTCCCACCTGGAGTACATCCTCGCCCAGGAAGGTATCGAGCATGACAACAGCGCGCTCTGGCTTCTCGGTCGGGCCGCCGACGGCAGCATGCGCGATGCCCTGAGCCTGACTGACCAGGCGGTGGCTTTCAGCGGCGGTCGGCTGGAATCCGAGAGTGTCAGCCGCATGCTCGGAACCCTCGACCGGGCCGACATCCACCGCATGCTGGATGCGCTGGTGCAGCGTGACGGTCAGTCACTGCTGAGCGAAATCAGCCGGATTGCGGAGTTCGCGCCCGATTACAGCGCGGTTCTTGCGGATATGCTGGACGTGTTCCACCGCATTTCGCTGGAGCAGGCCATTCCGGGCAGCAATGACAACAGCCAGGGGGATCAGGATCGGATCCGCTCGCTGGCCGGGCAGCTGAGCCCCGAGGATGCGCAGCTTTTCTACCAGACCGCGCTGACCGCGAGACGGGACCTGGCGATCACGCCGGACGCTCGCATGGGATTCGAGATGGCGTTGCTGCGGATGCTGGCCTTCAGGCCGGAGCCCGTCGCTACGCCACCTCAGGGCGGCGGCGAGGAGCAGGCGCCGGTCACGGCTGAACCAGTCGACACAGCGCCGGAACCAGCCCCGGCACCATTACAGGAGCCTGAGCCTGAGCCTGAGCCTGAGCCTGAGCCTGAGCCTGAGCCTGAGCCTGAGCCGCCGATTCCGGAGGACGAGGCTGATCGCAACGCCGGAGAAACGTCCGCATCCGAGGTGCCTGAAGAGCCGGAGGCGCCCGCAGAGGCTGTATCAGCTCCGGCGCCCGCCGGCGACAGCCAGCACTTTGACTGGTGCCGGGATTTTGACCAGTTGCCGCTCCAGGGCATGCCGGCAAGCCTGGCGGCCAATGCGGCCTGTCACGAAGAAGAGGGAGCCTGGGTTCTGACGCTGGCGTCCGGACACTATCAGCTCCTCCATGAACGTCATCAGCAGCGGATCCGCGAGGCGGTCGGGGTTGTTCTGGGCAACACCATGACCCTGGTGTTCCGGGAGGGCGAGCCGGGGCAGGCAACGCCCGAGGCGTACCGGCAGGCCCAGGCCGAGGAGGCCAGGGCATCGGCGATCAGTGCGATTCACGGCGACCCGGTGGTGCAGCAGATCGTGGAGCGCTTCGGCGGCCAGGTGATTGAAGACAGCATAAAGCCGCCGCAGGCTCCGGGAGCGGCGGCGTCAGATAACAGAGAGGTGGCACGATGAAGGGTGGCATGAACGACATCATGAAGCAGGCGCAGAAGATGCAGGAAGACCTGCAGAAGGCGCAGGAAGAAATTGCCAAGGCGGAAGTGGTCGGTGAATCCGGCGCCGGCATGGTCAAGGTGACCATGAATGGCCGCCATGACGTGCGCAATGTGGATATTGATCCGTCCCTGATGGAAGAGGACCGTGAGGTGCTCGAGGACCTCATGGCGGCCGCGGTGAACGACGCGGTGCGGCGTGTTGAGGAGTACCAGAAGGAAAAGATGGGCAACATGACCCAGGGCATGGGCATGCCCCCAGGCTTCAATATGCCGTCCTGAGGCGGAGGTCGCATGAGTCTGAGTCCGCGCCTTGAGGCGCTTATTGACGCCCTGCAGTGTCTGCCGGGGGTGGGCCGTAAATCCGCTCAGCGCATGGCGTTCCAGCTGCTGGAACGTGATCGTGATGGCGCCGCCGGGCTGGCCCGTCAACTGGACGATGCCCTGGCGCACATCGGGCGCTGTGAACGCTGTCAGACTTTTGCGGAGGAATCCCTCTGTCCGGTCTGTTCGGACCAGCGCCGGGATGAGTCGCTGATCTGCGTGGTGGAATCGCCGGCGGATATGGCCGCGATTGAGCAGTCGGGCGATTACCGTGGATATTATTTCGTGCTGCTTGGCCATCTCTCGCCGATTGATGGCATTGGCCCCGAGGACATCGGTGTCGACCAGTTGCTGACGCAGATTCACGATCGTGGTGTGACCGAACTGATCATGGCCACCAATGCCACTGTGGAAGGGGATGCCACTGCCCACTATATCGCGGACCGTGTCGATCCCGAACGGGTGACCATCACGCGTCCAGCACAGGGGCTGCCCGTCGGTGGTGAACTGGGTGGTGTTGATGGTGGCACGCTCAGTCATGCGCTGCGGGGTCGTCGTCCACTGGCGGGGCAATGGGATTGAGCATGCGCCAACCCGACCCCGACCAGGCCAGCTGGCTGGCAACCCCCGATGAACTGGATCAATGGCTGAAGGCCACGCCAGCGGGGCAGCCGGTTGGCATCGACTCCGAATTCGAACGCGTTACCACCTTTCATCCGATACCTGGGCTGGTTCAGTTGGCAGTCGATGGTGAGATCGCGCTGGTGGAGCCTGTTGCTGTACAGGGTTCGGGCGAATTGCGCCGGCTGCTTGTGGATGAAGCACGCCCCAAACACCTCTACGCCATGAGTGAGGATATTGAGCTGTTCCGGGACTGGCTGGGAATCCAGGTCCGGGGTGCCCTTGATCTGCAGCTTGCCGCTGCCTTCGCGGGGCACGGTATGTCCGTGGGGTATGCCCGCCTTGTGGAGACCTGTCTCGGAGTGGCACTGGGCAAGGGAGAGACGCGCTCCGACTGGCTTGCGCGCCCCCTTTCGCAGGCCCAGATCTATTACGCCGTTGCGGATGTGCATTATCTTGCGCCACTTTACGGGGAGTTGACGGAGAAGGTCGCGGCCCGGGGGTTCAGCGATGCACTGGCAGAGGAAAGCGAGGGCTGGTGTGAGCGCCAGGCAGTGGCTGACCCTCCGGAGCGCTATTATCTGCGGTTAACCGGCGCCTGGCGTTTGAGCGCCGGACGTCAGGCCGTCCTTCGGGCGTTGTGTCAGTGGCGTGAGCATCGCTGCCGCGAGCTGGATCGGCCCCGGGGGCGTGTTGTCGAGGACCGCCTCCTGATCCGTATCGCCGATGCGCTGCCCCGGAGCCGTAAGGCGCTTGCCGCCATAGAGGACATGCCCCAGGGCGTGATCCGGCGTGAAGGGGATGCGCTGCTTGATGTCCTCTCAGAGGTCATCGATGGACCGGCGTCACCGGTGGATCTCATACCGCCTCCCATGGGGCGCCGGGAGAAGAACCATTACCGATCCGTAAAGCGGATTCTGGCGGAGCAGGCAGAGAACCTGGACCTGCCGCTGGAACTCATAGCCCCGAGGCGTTATCTTGAGCCCGCCGTTCGCGCTGGTCTCAGCACAGGCCGCCTTCCGGATCTTCTGACGGAAGGGTGGCGCGGCGAGGTATTGGCGCCCCGCAGAGAGGAACTTGAAGCCTGTTTCCATGAGTGACAAACACCTGATCAGCATCTACCGCAGCAGCAAGCGTGAAGGCATGTACGTTTTCGTTCCAAGGGAGACGGATCCGGCCACTCTGCCGCCGTCCCTGCTTACCCATTTTGGCCAGCCGGTGCACGCGATGGACCTGGTCCTGACCCCGGAACGGAGCCTTGCGCGCGCCGAGGCGGGGGATGTTCTCCAGGCCATCGACGATCAGGGCTTCTACCTGCAGATGCCGCCGAACCCCCAGGCAAACACGGAGTGAGGCCATGGAAGCACTTTTGACCGACTACAACATCGCCTGGCTGGTGTATCTGCTTGGGTTCCTGGTTGTCTACCGTTTCTGGTGCTGGATGGTCTGGTGGCTGCCGCTTCGCATCGCACGACAGTTGCTGAAGGGCATCTTCGCCGTCCTGCTGTTGACTCCGGTGGTGTCCGAGCGATCGGCGGACTGGCTGGTGCCGGCCTGGCTGAACTTTTTCTATGCGATGCTGCTGGACCAGCCGGAGGTGATGGGGCAGACCCTGCTTGTTTTCACCATTGCAGCCGGTCTCATGCTGATGGTCCTGGCGCTGGATGCCGGATGGTCACGGTATCGCCGCCGGAAATCGTGAACAGGGCGCGGCGCTTTCATTTCAGCGGATTCCTGCTATAGCTTGAGTGTAATCAGCCGGTTTTCCGCGCTTTCCAGACACGCCATCAAGAAAGGCCGCTATGGGACAGTCAGCATTGCGATCATTTATCCCCGTCATTGCCACCCTGCTGTTTGCGATGTCGGGAATGGCGCTGGCCCAGGAATCGGCGGAAGAGGCCCCGGAACTCCCGGACAACATTGATGTCCGCTTCCTGGTTGATGTTTCGGGGAGCATGGAGCGCACCGACCCCGAAAACCTGAGAAGCGCTGCAATACCAATGCTGGCGGAGTTGATGCCGGATGGGGCTGAAAGTGGCCTCTGGACCTTCGGCCGGTACGTGAACATGCTGGTCCCGCTGGATGAGGTCGACGACCAGTGGCGCCAGCGAATGCGTGACGCGCGCTCACGGATCGGGTCGCCAGGCCAGTACACCCATATCGGACGCGCCCTGGAAACCGCCACCAACGACTTCTGGCCTGGTGGTGGGTATGACAACACGCATGTCGTCCTGCTAACCGACGGCATGGTTGATGTGCCAGAAGGTGAAGAAGCGAGCCGGGATGAACGGGAGCGGATCCTGGACGAGGTCCTTGGGCATTTCCAGGAGCATGGCGCCAAACTCCATACGCTGGCGCTCTCCGATGAGGCCGACCAGGCGCTGCTGGAACGCCTGGCCACAGAGACCGGCGGGCATCATGCAGTTGCGCGCTCGGACACTGAGCTCATCCGCGCCTTCCTTGCTGCTTTCGGTGCGGCCTCGCCCACAGAGGAAGTCCCCCTTGAGAACGATGGCTTCGCCATTGACGACAGCGTGGATGAGTTCACGGCGCTGATCTTCCGGGAGGCGGAGGCCGAATCCGCGGAGCTCGTTGACCCAGAGGGCGATCGGGTTACCCGTGACAGTCTACCGGACGGAGCCCGCTGGCACCGGGCGGAAACCTACGATCTGGTGACCATTCCGGACCCACGCAACGGCCGCTGGGAAGTGGACGCCATGGTTGGGCCGGACAGCCGCATCAAAGTAGTGAGTGAGCTGCGTATGGCCGCCAGCGATCTTCCCGCTCGATTTTTCGCCTCGGATATTCTGGACCTGGAAGTGGCCTTCTATGAAGACGGGGAGAGGCTTACGGATGAGGACTTCCTGGGGGTCATGGATGTACGGGCCGAAATCCGCAACGAGGGAGGTGACCGTCAGGGAACGGTTCAGCTCTCCGGTGATGGTGTTCCCTCCAATGGAGTGTTCAACGGCGAGATTGCGACCCTGACAGAGCCCGGCCAATATGAGGTCCGGATCATCGGTGAGAGTGACACCTTCCAGCGCAGCCAGCGTCAGGACGTGATTCTCCGGCCACCTTTTGATACCGAGGTCCAGGGGCACGGGACCGGTGACGACACCCGTTGGTCGTTCCGGGTTATCCCAAGGGATCCGGGATTGGCGGATGACAGCATCGAGGTCGAGGCAAGTGTCACTGACCCTGAAGGGGACACCAGAACCCGCGTCCTTGAACCTGCGGAGAACGGCAGTGACCGGACAATGACGCTGCAGGGCGAGCAGGGCGAAGGCACCTACCGCGTCCAGCTCGATATGCAGGCAGAGACCCAGGATGGTCGCCCGATCTCGCTGTCGACACCCGCTTTTGAGGCAACATTCCCGCGATCCTCGGAGACCGGAGACTACCAGATGCTCGAGCCTGAGGCTCGTGAGCCTGAGCCAGCTCCCGAACCTGAGCCAGAGCCAGAGCAGGACCCGGAACCGTTGTTTGACCCTGAGCCGGTCCAGGAGCCTGAGCCCGAAACGTCTGAACCGGAAGAGAAACCTTCGAAGGACGCCGGATTCAACTGGCTGCTCTGGGGTGGCATGGCAGCCGGAACCGGGATTGCCGCTGCCCTTGGTGCGGGCGTCTGGTGGTGGTTGCGCCGTCGTGGTCAGTCCGGCGCAAAGGCCGACGAAACAGAAGACATCCCGAAAGCCGGCGATGAGGAAACGGCCTCCGATCAAGAGGAGCCGGCGATGGAAGCAGAACTGGAACCGGAGGCGGATCAGGCGCAACCCGAAGAGGCGGAGCCGGAACAGGACAAGGATGAAGGTACCTCTCTGGCTGAAGCAGCCGCTGCGTATCAGGCTCAGCAGCCCGATGCCGCGACTGGGGATGAGCCGGAAGCTGCCGCCGCAGAACCAGCGGATGAGACCGCTGAGGATACGCTGGAACCGGAACCGGAGCCGGACGAGGCGATCCCCACGGTGGGGGATACTGAGGCTGCTGAGGCCACGGAACCCGAAGTCGAGCCCGACCCTGCCGCCACCGGGGAGGATGAGGTGTCCGATTCTGGAGGTGTCGAGGCACCGGATGACGCCGATGACGCCGGGGAGGACGAAGAGGCCATTCCCACCGTTGGCGGTGATGAGGACGTTGAGGACCCGGAGGCACTGGCGGATCAGATCCTGGAAGAGAATCAGGAAGACCAGGACAACAGTGACGACGAGTTCTCATTGGAGGACTTCGACATCTCCGAGTTCGACGACCTGCCTGATCAGGGCAGCTCCGGCGAGGAGGGCGACGACGACGCGCACTCCGGGGACGACAACGACAGTACTCGTTGAGTTCCGGTGGCCGTTACTGTCGGGCTGCTTTGCCTTTTGGGCCAATCGTTTCCTTGTTGGCCCCTCGGCCCTGCCTATATACTTCGCCCCTTGCGTAAGGCCGTGCCCTGAATGATCAGGGCCTTGGCGGCCGCCAGGTTTCCTGATTGAGGTGTTGCTGAGATGAAATTTGAGGGTACCGAGAACTACGTTGCCACCGACGAATTGCAGATGGCGGTTAACGCGGCTATTACCCTGCAAAGGCCGCTGTTGATCAAGGGCGAACCCGGTACCGGCAAGACCATGCTGGCCGAGGAGATGGCCAGTGGCGTCGGGGCCGAGCTGATCACCTGGCATATCAAGTCGACCACCAAGGCGCAGCAGGGCCTTTACGAATACGATGCGGTCTCCCGCCTGCGCGACTCCCAGCTGGGGTCCGACAAGGTTCACGATATCGGTAACTACATCGTCAAGGGCAAGCTCTGGGAAGCCTTCGAGGCGGACCAGCGCGCGGTCCTGCTGATCGACGAGATCGACAAGGCGGACATCGAGTTCCCCAACGACCTGCTGCAGGAACTCGATCGTATGGAATTCTACGTGTACGAGACACAACAGCAGGTGGTGGCCAAGCAGCGTCCGATCGTGGTCATCACGAGTAACAACGAGAAGGAGCTGCCGGATGCCTTTCTGCGCCGCTGTTTCTTCCACTACATCGATTTCCCCGACCACGACACCATGAAGCAGATCGTGGACGTGCACTTCCCGGGGATCCAGCAGCAGCTGGTGCAGGATGCACTGGAGATTTTCTTTGATGTGCGCCGGGTCCCCGGTCTCAAGAAGAAACCCTCGACTTCGGAGCTGATCGACTGGCTCAAGCTGCTGATGGCGGACGATCTGGCCCAGAAGGTGATCCAGGAAAAGGATACCTCCAACGCGCTGCCGCCACTCTACGGGGCCCTGGTCAAGAACGAACAGGACGTGCACCTGCTCCAGAAACTGGCGTTCATGGCCCGCCGGCGTCGCTGATACGCTGTAGACGGGAAGCGGAACCACCGACAGCGGGGGCTTCATGCTCATCGATTTCTTTCTGGAAGTACGCCGTGCCGGCGTACCCGCCAGCCTCAGGGAATTCCTCGACCTGACCGAGGCGCTCCAGAAGCGCCTCGCGTTTGCCGACCTGGAGGATTTCTACTTCCTGAGTCGCCTGTGCCTGGTCAAGGACGAGCGCCATTACGACAAGTTCGATCGCGCGTTCGATGCCTATTTCAAGGGCATCGAGAACCTGGATGAACTGCTTGAAGCCCTGATCCCGGACGACTGGCTGCGCTCCGAGTTCGAGAAGCACCTTTCGGAGGAGGAAAAGGCACAGATCGAGTCCCTGGGCGGGCTTGAGGAGTTGATCGAGACCTTCAAGCAGCGCATGGACGAGCAGACGGACCGCCACGAGGGCGGTAACAAGTGGATCGGCACCGGTGGCACCTCACCGTTCGGTGCCAATGGCTACAACCCGGAAGGCTACCGCATCGGCCAGGAGAAGGGCCGCCACGGGCGCGCGATCAAGGTCTGGGAGAAGCGCGAATACCGCGACCTGGACGACAGCGTCACCATCAGCTCGCGCAACATCAAGGTGGCCCTCAAGCGCCTGCGCAAGTTCGCCCGCGAGGGTGCTGCCGAGCACCTGGACATGGATGACACCATCCGCAACACCGCCCGTAACGGCGGCTACCTGGACCTGAAGATGGTTCCTGAGCGCCATAATGCGGTGAAGGTGCTGCTGTTCTTTGATGTGGGCGGCTCCATGGACCCGCACGTGAAGGTCTGCGAGGAACTGTTCTCGGCGTGTCGGGAGGAGTTCAAGCACCTGGAATACTATTACTTTCACAACTTCATCTACGAAGGCGTCTGGAAGGACAGCGGCCGTCGGACCACGGAGATCACACCCACCTGGGAGGTGATCAACACCTATCCCTCCGACTACAAGGTGGTCTTCGTCGGGGATGCCACCATGGCGCCCTACGAGGTCAGCCACCCGGGTGGGTCCATCGAGCACTGGAATGAGGAGGCGGGCTCGACCTGGTTCCAGCGCATGACCGACCATTTCAGCAAGGTGGTCTGGCTCAATCCGTTGCCAGAGGACTACTGGGGGCAGGGTGGATCCCTCGGTATGATCCAGAAACTGGTAGGTTTCCAGATGTACCCCATGAGCCTGGAGGGGCTGGAATCCGCCATGCGCTATCTCAGCCGCTGAGCCGCATTGGGAACGGATGACGTGGCTTAAAAAAGGCTTTAAGATCCGAGTCCACAAAAACACCAAGCAGAGACAGGTTACTCGAGGAGATCCGTCATGGATATGGAGCAGTTTTTCAAAGAGCGATACCCAGCCGAGCTCCCCCGGGAGGTGGACACGAACCAGTACAGCACCATGCTGGATGTGTTCGAGAAGTCCGTGGCGCGGTTCGCCGACCGGCCGGCATTCAGTGGCGTGGGCGTCACCCTGACCTACCGGGAGCTGGACCATTACAGTCGCGCGTTCGCCGCCTGGCTGCAGAACGAAACGGATCTCCAGCAGGGTGATCGAATTGCCATCCAGATGCCCAATATTCCCCAGTACCCGATCGCCATCTATGGCGCCATGCGGGCCGGCCTGGTGGTGGTGAACACCAACCCGCTTTACACCACGCGTGAGATGGAGCACCAGTTCAACGATTCCGGGGCACGGGCGCTGATTGTGCTGGCCAACATGGCCAGCAACGTTGAAAAGGTGCTGCCGAACACCGGTCTTGAACACGTGATCGTGACCGAGCTGGCCGACCTGCACAAGCCGCTGAAGCGCAAGCTGATGAACAGTGTGGTCAAGCACGTGAAGAAGATGGTGCCGGCCTACAACCTGCCGAAGGCACACTCGTTCCCGAAGGTGATGAAAACGGGTGCCGGACTCACCTACCGCCCGGTCAGTATTCAGCGTGAAGACATTGCAGTGCTGCAATACACCGGGGGTACAACCGGTGTGGCCAAGGGCGCCATGCTCACGCACGCGAATCTGGTTTCAAACCTGCTCCAGGTCAAGCCGATGGTTGAGAAGCAGATGGAGGAGGGCAAGGAGGTCGTCGTTGCGCCCCTGCCGCTCTATCACATCTACTCGTTTACCATGAACTGTGGCGTGATGCTGGAAAGTGGTAGTCACAGCATCCTGATCCCGAACCCGCGTGATATCCCGGGCTTCGTGAAGGAGCTGAAGAAGTGGCAGTTCACGGTCTTCATGGGCCTGAACACGCTGTTCGTGGCGCTTGCGAACAATGAGGACTTCCGCAATCTCGATTTCAGTCATCTCAAGATCACGGTCGCCGGCGGCATGGCGCTGACTAAGCCGACGGCGGATCAGTGGCAGCAGGTGACCAGCTGCGAGATCACTGAGGGTTACGGCCTGACTGAGACCTCGCCGGTGGTGAGTCTGAATCCGGTGGGGCATGCGCAGATCGGCACCATCGGTATTCCGATTCCGGGTACTCAGGTCAAGACCATTGACGATGAGGGCAATGACCAGCAGATCGGCGAAGCCGGTGAGCTGTGCGTGAAGGGGCCCCAGGTCATGAAGGGATACTGGCAGCGTCCGGAGGAGACGTCCAAGTCGATTGATGAGGACGGCTGGTTCAAGACCGGTGACGTCGCCATGATCCAGGACGATGGCTTTGTGAAGATCGTGGATCGCAAGAAGGACATGATTCTGGTCTCAGGCTTCAACGTCTATCCGAATGAGATTGAGGACGTTGTGATGGGGCATCCGAAGGTCGTCGAGTGTGCGGCCGTGGGTGTTCAGGATGATAAGAGCGGTGAGGTGGTCAAGATCTTTGTGGTGCCGAAGGAGCAGGGCGTCACCGCTGATGAGATCCGTGATTACTGCCGCGAGAACCTGACGGCCTACAAGGTGCCGAAGCATGTAGAGTTCCGGGAGGATCTGCCCAAGAGTAACGTGGGTAAGATTCTGCGGAAGGAGCTTCGGGACGGCTGAGGTTGCCTCAGGACCGGCTTCTGGAAACCCCGTCTGGATCAGGCGGGGTTTTTTGCTTAATGAGAGCTTACCACCATGGTGTTCAGCTCATTGCCAGCGAGTGCGCTGGGGAGGGCTTTACGGGAATCGCCACAAGTACATCCGTGTAGGCTGCGCGGTGGCCGTCCATGGCCACCGAGCTTCCCGTAAAGCCCTCCCCACCACACTCTCATCGAACGCCCCGATAAATCCCGTTACTGGAGCAACCTGACGTTGGGTCAGCAGGAAATCAACTGGCGA
>JBNJEG010000062.1:0-11986 GCA_051745655.1 Pseudomonadota bacterium | reverse complement strand
CTCGGGGAGAATAGCCGCGCCTTACCAACAACCGGAGGAACCATCACCGTGAAAGCCGTTTTCCTGGATGCCGACACCCTTGGCTCGGACGTGGACCTGGGTCCGATGCAGGCCGCCGCGGATCTCACCCTCTACGGAACCAGCGCTCCGGAGGAAGTGGCCGAGCGTATTGCGGATGCCGAGGCTGTGGTGACCAACAAGGTGGTTCTCGGGGAGGCGCATTTCGCGGCAGCGCCAAAGCTTCAGGTTGTGGTGGTAACCGCGACGGGGGTCAACAACATCGACCTGGAAGCGGCAGAGGCCAGGGGCATCCGGGTGGTCAATGCCATCCGCTACGCCCGCCCGGTCCTGGTCCAGCACACCTTTTCCCTGATCCTCGCCCTGGCCAATCACCTGGTGGATTACGTGCAGGATGTCCGGACTGGCTGGTGGCAGCAGAGCCCCATGTTCTGTCGCATGGATCACCCCATTATGGAACTGGCTGGCAAGACGCTGGTGGTGCTGGGCTACGGGGATCTGGGGCAGGGCGTTGCACAGCTTGGCCGGGCCTTTGATATGGATGTGCGCATCGCCGCGCGCCCGGGGCAGACGCCGGGGGAAGTGGACGGCTTCCCGCGGGAGTCTCTGGAGTCGCTGCTCCCTATCGCGGATGTGCTGTCCGTCCACTGCCTGTTGAGTGACGACACACGGGACCTGATTGACACGGCCGCGCTCCGGGCGATGAAACACTCAGCAGTGCTTGTGAATACGTCCCGTGGCGGCATCGTGAACGAGCAGGCTCTGGCAGATGCCCTGCGTCGGGGTGACATCGCCGGTGCGGGCGTGGATGTACTGACCCAGGAGCCGCCCGTGGATGGCAACCCGCTGCTTACCGACGATATTCCCAACCTTCTGGTCACTCCTCACTGCGCCTGGGCAAGCCAGGAGGCTCGCCAGCGCATGGTGCAACAGAGCGCTGACAACCTCCGTCATTTTGCTGCCGGTACACTGGATCGGTGGGTTGTGTGAGGCTCACGCAGAGAGCCCATGAAGCGGTTGCCCATGTTCTTGGCGAGGGCGGTCTGGCGTTGGATGCCACCATGGGTAATGGCCATGACACGCGCTTTCTCGCGGAACAGGTGGGCACCACCGGTCATGTCTGGGCAATGGATGTGCAGCCTGCCGCCGTCGAGGCTACCCGCCAAAGGCTCACCGACGCCGGCCTTGCCCAGCGCGTGACGCTGCTGTGTGAAAGCCACACCCGGATCCGGGAAAAGGTGCTTCTGCCCGGTGGGCGCGGGCTCGACGCCGTGATGTTCAACCTGGGCTATCTGCCGGGCAGTGACCGCAGCTGCATTACCCGGGCGGAAACCACGCTGCCCGCCCTTGAGCAGGCCACAGCTCTGTTGGCGCCCGGCGGCTGCCTGTCGCTGATGGTTTATCGGGGGCATGAAGGCGGTGAGATGGAGTGGCAGGCCATACGGGAGTGGCTGGCTGCAAGTGGTCTTGCGTGGAAACTTCCAGTCGACCCGGCGTCGCACACTGGCCCCGTCCTGATTCTGGCGAGCCCGTTCAGTGGACAGCTGTTCCGGGGATTGCCATGCTGAGCATGAGGGAATTCGTAAACCATGGTTGGCTGAGGGAGGGCGTCATGGGGTGGATGAAAAGGGCGGTGCTGGTATTGGTCCTGGTATTTCCGGCTGTCGCGGCAGCAGGAGATGGGGACCAGGAGCGGGCACTGCGGATCACCAATGGCGAATGGCCTCCGTATCTGGGGAAGGACGAGCCTGATTATGGGATTGCCTCCCAGATTATAACCAGGGCGTTTGAACGCGCCGGTTATGACATTGAGTATGACTTCTATCCCTGGTCACGATCCCTGTACCTCGCCCGGGAGGGAAAACGGGATGGAACGGCAGCCTGGATGGCCTCTGAGGAGCGTCGCGAAGACTTCCTGATCAGTCAGCCGATCATCGCCACGGAATACGTGTTTTTTCATCGCGCGGCTATGCCATTCGATTGGGAAGAACCAGCGGATCTTGCCGAGTACCGGATTGGCCTGACCCGGGATTATGACTATGGCAACGTGATTGATCAGGTGCGTGCGCGGGGCAGCAGTATTACCGAGACCGTTTCATCGGATAGCCTGAATTTCCAGAAGCTGCATGCTGGGCGCATAGACCTGTTCCCGATGGATCGTGTGGTGGGCCAGCGAATGATCCAGGAGCTGTTCAGCGTGGAGAACGCCAGGGCGCTGACCTGGCATCAGAAGCCGGTACGTGAAGCCCGTCTTCATCTGCTTCTCTCCCGCAAGGTGGATGGTAATCGCGAGCGCATCAAGGACTTTAACCGGGCGGTGAAAGCGATGCGCCGGGAAGGCGAGATCGAGCGCATTCTCGTAGAGGCGCTGGGACAACGGGTCCCGGTCGAGAAGGAGGCCGGCTCCGCTCAGGCCGACTGACGGGCGCGAGCCAGAAGGGCCTGGGCAATACGATCCAGCGCCAGCGTATCGCTGACCGCGTCCATCTCCACCGCTGATCCCGGCATACCCCAGACCACACTGGTTTCCTCATCCTGGGCGACGGTGTAGGCGCCCAGATCGTGCAGTTCCTTCATGCCCCGGGCCCCATCGTCGCCCATGCCGGTGAGCAGGGCAGCCACCGCGTTCTTGCCGGCCTCATTCGCGACACTTCGGAAGAGTACATCCACCGAGGGTCGGTGACGGTTCACCGGTTCATCGTCGTGGAGCTGGCAGGTGTAGCGGGCGCCGTCACGCTTGATGGTCATGTGGCGGTTGCCCGGTGCCACGTAGACATGCCCCGGAATGATCCGTTGGCCATGCTGGGCCTCACTGACGGTGACCGCGCAGGTGCCGTCCATGCGGTTGGCGAAGGCCCGGCTGAACTCCTGCGGAATATGCTGGGTGATGACCACGCCCGGGCTGTCCGGGGGCAGCTGTTCCAGGACGTGGCGCAGGGCCTCGGTGCCGCCGGTGGAGGCGCCCAGTGCGATCAGCCTTTCGGTGCTCTTGAGATCCCCGGGGCGGCGCTTGGGCAGCACGGCGCCGGCGCTGCGTTTCTCGCCGCTCGACCGTGAGCTGCCCTGGATGCGAGCGGAGGCGGCCATGCGGATCTTGTCCTGGATCTCCCGGGCATACTCCTGGAATTCACTGGCGACGTTGACCTGTGGCTTGGCCACATAGTCGACGGCGCCAATATCCAGTGCTTCGAGGGTCACATCGGCACCGTCCTGGGTGAGCGATGACACCATGATCACCGGCATGGGCCGCAGGCGCATGATGTTGCGCAGGAAGGTTATGCCGTCCATTTTCGGCATCTCCACATCCAGCGTGATCACGTCCGGGTTATGGGCCTTGATCTTCTCGCGCGCGTCGTAAGGGTCATGCGCGGTGTCCACCACTTCAATGTCCGGGGCGTCGTTGAGCATCTCCGTCAGCATCTGGCGGATCAGCGCCGAATCATCGACCACAATGGTGCGGATCATCTGGTACTCCCGTTATTCTGTTATTCGAAGAGGTCCACATCACCGCCGGAAACGGGTTCCTCCTCGAGTTCGTGGAGGTAGTGCTCCTCGCGTTCGATGAGGGTCTGGTTGCGGGTGCGGTAGAGCTTCTTGCTGAAGGCGCGACCTGTTTCTGGAAAGAACTGCACCTTCCGGGGGTGGGCTCCGCCGAGGTCGCGGCTCAGGAGCTTGAGGGCCTCGGTCGCGCAGTATTCCATGGCAAACTCGATGTTGCGTTTACCAATGTCCGTGGTCACGTCTTTCAGGACGCGACCGCCGCCAAAGAGTTTGACCTCCAGGTCCTCGCGGCGGGCGCCGAGTTTCAGGATCCGGTTGATCAACTGCTCCATGGCGTTGTTGCCATAACGGGTGGCCAGGTTGACCGGGTCATCCACCCAGCTTTCCGGGTCGCCGCCCCGGGTGGGCAGCATGAAGTGGTTCATACCGCCCACGCCGCGCTTCGGGTCCCGGATACAGGCGGCCACGCAGGATCCCAGGGTGGTCACGATCATTTCACCACCCCGGGTTACATAGAACTCGCCGGGCAGGATCTTGGCTGCCCAGACCTTGTGCACCGGGTCCCAATACCGTCGAATTGTCTCGAAACCGGGCAATGGTCTGGGTTGTTTGGGGTCCTTGATCGTAGTGTCCGCCATGGTCAGTCAACTCGCTCGTAGATGGTACGGCCATGGGAGACAAAGCGTTCAGTGACCTTCCAGAGGGATTCCGAGTGGCCGATATAGAGCCAGGCCCCGGGGGCGGTGTAGCGGTGCAGCCGCTCGAACAGGTGCGCCTGCAGTTCCTTGTTGAAATAGATGACGGTATTGCGACAGAACACGATCTGGAAGCGCTCGCTGAAGGGCCAGTCGTGAAGCAGGTTCTGGGTGTCGAAGGTGACCATTCGCCTCAGCGGTTCCTTCACCTTCGCCTTGCCGGCATTACGGCCCGTGCCACGCAGGAAGTACCGCTTCTTCAGCAGGGCCGAGACGCCGGAGAGGCGGCCCTCGTCGTAAACACCCTGCCGGCCGTGCTCCACGACGCTGCTGTCCAGGTCGGTGGCGGTGATGGTGACCCGCTCGGCGTCCTGCTCACCGAGGTTTTCCAGTACCGTCATGGCGATGGAGTAGGCCTCCTCGCCGGTGGAGCAGCCAGCGGACCATATATTGATGGGCTGGCCGGCCAGTTTCGGCAGGATCTCCGCCAGATGGTCGAAGTGGTGGGATTCCCGGAAGAAGGCCGTGAGGTTGGTGGTCAGGGCGTTGACGAACTGGCCCATCTCCTCGCCGTTGTCCTGCTCCAGAACCTTCCGGTAGGAGGCGAAATCCGGCAGGCCCAGCGCCCTCAGGCGCCGGGCGAGCCGGGAATACACCATCTGATCCTTGGAGGGGTTGAGCTGGATGCCGGTTTCACCGGTTACCTTTTCGCGGATCCACTCAAAGTCCTTGCGGGTGAACTGGAACTCCCGTTCTCGGGACACTAAGGCCTACCCCCGCTCAGAACTCTTCCCATTCACCGTCATCTCCGGAGGCTTCCGCCTGGTTGGCGGCCCCGGCAGTTGCCGGTCCAGAGCCGTTATTACCCTTACTGGTCGCGGGTCCCTGACTGGGCTTCGCGCCTGTGCCCGCGCCGTTACTGCCGCGCTGTGCCAGTGTTGAGCGCTGGCTCTGGGCACGGGGGCTGGCTGCGCCAGAACCGCCATTCTGCCGCTGACCACCGGTAGCCTGGCGGCTGCTGGAAGCCTGCTGGCTGCCCGCGCCGCTGTCACCGAAGAAACTCATCAGGTCCACCAGGGACGTGGTCTGCTCGTCCAGGGATTCAGAGGCCGCCGCTGCTTCCTCCACCAGGGCCGCGTTCTGCTGGGTAACCTCATCCAGCTGCGAGACGGCCTTGTTGATCTCGTCGATGCCCGAGGACTGCTGGTTGCTGGCTGCCGCAATCTCGGCAATCTTGTCGGTGACCGTCTGAACCGAATTGATGATCTCGTTCAGCGTCTCGGTGGACTCGTCCACCAGCTTGGTACCGTGCTCCACCTTCTCGCTGGAATCCTTGATCAGCTTCTTGATGTCCTTGGCGGCGGAAGCACTGCGCTGGGCCAGGTTGCGCACCTCGGCGGCCACCACTCCGAAACCGCGTCCGTGCTCACCGGCACGCGCGGCTTCAACCGCGGCGTTGAGCGCCAGAAGGTTGGTCTGGAAGGCGATCTCGTCGATGACGGTGATGATGTCATTGATCTCGCTGGACGAGCTCTTGATCTCGCCCATGGCATCCACCACCTGGCGGGCGATTTCACCCCCGCGCTCGGCTTTCTCGCGCGCCGCCGTGGCGAGCTGGTTGGACTCCTGGGCGTTGTCCGCGTTCTGCTTCACGGTGGAGGTGATCTCCTCCATGGATGAGGCGGTCTCTTCCAGTGAGCTGGCCTGCTCCTCGGTACGCTGGGACAGGTCCTGGTTGCCCTGGGCAATTTCCTTGGCCGCGGAATTGATGTTGCCGGTGGCGTCGGTGATCTGCTCGACCGTATTGCGCAGCACGTCCACGGTTTCGTTGACGGCCTCCTGGAGGCGGCCAAAATCGCCTTCAAACTCACCCTGCATCTTGTCGTGCAGGTTGCCGTCGGCCAGGTTCTTCATGACCCGGATGACCTCCTGGGTGGGCCGCTGGGCGGCATCCACCACCTTGTTCACGTCCGCGCTCAGATCCTTGATGAAACCTTCGGTCATGGCATCGGTATCCACCCGCTCATCCAGGCGGCCATCGCGAACCTGACTGATCATGTCCTTGAGTTCCGAGCGGACCCGCTCTTCGTTCTCTTCCCGCTCGCGTTCCTCGGTCTGGTCGAACCATTCAATGGTGTTGCCAAGGAACTCGCCCTGTTCGTTTTCTTCGCCGGTGATGGCGATGGCAAAGCGCACCCGCCCCATTTCCACCGTCTCGTGAATGGCGTCGTTCCGGACCTTGCTCATCTGGCGGGCAATGGTGCGCAGCTGGGGAAAGGTATCCACCAGGTCTTCGCCCTCGAGGCCCTTGGCGCGGAAGCCGCGGTTCTCCTCGGCAATATCGCGCTCGTAATCGCGCAGGAAATCCTGCATGCGTTCATTGAGGTAGTCGATCCGGCCCTCGGGGTCCGTTGTCATCATCGCCGTGGTCGCGGTGTGCAGGGCCAGCCGCGCGCGCTGGAGGATCTCGTATTCCGCCGGGTCGATGGTGACCTGGTTGCTCTGGTTGGTGCTGGCCATGGTCTTGCTCTCCCGTGCCTCGGTCTGCTGTTTATCGTTCGGTTCGGTTGTCGGTGTCGGTTCAGGTTCCGCCTCCGATGGTGTTCCATTGCTGTCGGAGGTATTACCGCCGTCTTCCATCCATGCCAGCGGATCGTTGCCCAGTTTCTGCCGTCGGCCTCCGCCGCGGCGCCCGGAGCCGCCGTTGCGGTTACTGCGGTTGTTCTCGGCCATCAGCGCACTCTCCCCAATCTCAAATCCTCCACCAGGGCCGCGTAGTCGGCGGCGCCGTTACTGGTGGCCTGGTACTCAAAAACCGTTCTGCCAAAGCCCGGCGCTTCCGCCAGGGCCACGTTCTCCCGGATTGGCGTCTGCAGCAGCTGCCCCGGGAAGTGGTTCACCAGGGTCTCCTGCACCTCGCGCGACAGTCGCCGCCGGGTCTGGAAGCGGGTCAGCACCAGCCACTTGCGGCTGGCGGCCTGCATCCGTTCCTCTACTTTCGCCAGGGTCTGCATCAGCGTGGACAGCCCCTGCAGCGACAGGAAATCGCACGCCACCGGTATCACCAGGTCATCGGCGGCCAGCAGGGCGTTCATCACCAGCAGGCCGGATGATGGCGGGCAGTCCATAACCACCCACTCGGGTGCTTCGCCGGCGCTTTCCGTTTCCAGTTCGTACAGCGCCTCGTTCAGCCACCAGCCGCGCTCCGGGCCACCCTCGTCCAGGGTCTCGAAGCTGCGCAGGCCGGGGCCGGCACAGACCAGATCCAGGTGTTCGCGCAGGTTCTGGCGGTGGTCAACCAGCCGTTCCTCGTTGAGCAGCACCTGATCCAGTCCGGCCTGGCGGTTGTCCGCGCCCAGGCTGGTGCCCATGTGTCCCTGCGGGTCCATGTCGATGCCCAGGACCCGTTCACCCAGTCGCGCCATGCCGTGTGCGAGGTGAACGCTGGTCGTGGTCTTACCCACGCCTCCCTTCTGGTTGAGAACCGCGACGGCGCGCATGGTTCAGCCGTTGTCCTCACCCACCCCGGCGTCGTCGCCGAGCAGGCTGTCCACGTCCAGCACGATCACCATCTTGTCCTCCATGGTGGCCAGGCCGCGGATGAAGTCCGTGCGGATCACGGTGCCGAACTCGGGCGGCGGCCGCAGCTGGTCCTCGTTGATGCCGTAGACCTCGGAAAGCGCGTCCACGATCAGACCCATGATCCGCTCGCGGTCGCCATGGATAACCTTGACCAGAACCACCACGGTGAACTGGGTGTATTCCAGCGTCTCCATGCCGAAGCGTTCGCGCAGGTCCACCACCGGCACGATGGTGCCGCGCATGTTGATGACGCCCTTCACGTAGGGCGGAGTGTTGGGAATGGGCGTGGCCGTATCCCAGGCCCGGATCTCCTGGACCCGGAGGATGTCCACTCCGTATTCCTCGTCACCCAGCGTGAAGGTGAGGTACTGGTCGCCGTCGCCCACGGTGCCCTGGAGTGCGGCATCCTGCTGGGTGGTGGCGGTGTTGTTGCTGTTGTCAGTCGCGGATTCGCTCATCAGTTATCGGCTCCGTTCGTAAGCACTTCGTCGCGTGCCTGGGCCAGCTCCAGGAGTCCGGCAATGTCGAGGATCAGGGCCACGGTGCCATTGCCGAGGATGGTCGCGCCGGCAAAGCCGGTCACTGGCCGGTAATTGCTCTTGAGGCTCTTGATCACCACCTGCTGCTGGCCGAGGAGTTCGTCCACGTGCAGCCCGACGTAGCGGTCGTCTTCTTCCACCACCACCATCAGCTCGTTCTCAAGATCGCCGCCGCCGGTCTCGTTGAACAGTTCCCGCAGGCGGATGATGGGGATGTAGTCGTCACGCCATTCATAGAGCTCCGAGGTGCCGGCCATGCGCTTGATCTTGCCGCCCTGCATCTGCAGCGACTCCATGATCGAGATCAGCGGCACCACATAGACCTGGTCGCCAACCCGGAAAAGCTGCCCGTCCAGAATGGACAGGGTCAGCGGCAGGTGGATGGCGAAGCGCGTTCCCTTGCCGGGGGTGGAGTTGACGGTGATGTTGCCGCCCAGTGCCTTGATGTTGCGCTTGACCACGTCCATGCCCACGCCGCGGCCGGAGACGTCGGTCGCCTCGTCATGGGTGGACAGGCCGGGGTGGAAGATGAAGTCGAACACCTGCTCGTCGGACAGCTCCGTGCCGTTTTCAACCAGCCCCGCCTCCCGGGCCTTGTTGAGCAGCCGGTCGCGGCTGATGCCGGCGCCGTCATCGTTGATCTCGATCACGATGTAGCCGCCCTTGTGGTAGGCGTTCATCTCCAGGGTGCCGGTTTCGGGCTTGCCCAGCTCGGTGCGTTTTTCCGGCGCCTCGATGCCATGGTCCATGGCGTTGCGGACCAGGTGGACAAGCGGGTCGATGATCTTCTCCATCACCGTCTTGTCCAGCTCGGTCTCCTCGCCGTTGAGCTGCAGGTCCACCTTCTTGCCCAGCTGGCGCATCAGGTCATGGACCATGCGCGGCAGGCGCGAGTAGGCGAAGCTGATCGGCACCATGCGGATGCGCATGACGTTTTCCTGCAGCTCGCGGGTGTTGCGCTCGAGCTGGGCGAGGCCGTCCTGGAGTTTCTCCAGCTTGTCCATGGTGAAGTTCTCGCCCAGCTCATTGAGCATGGACTGGGTGATGACCAGCTCACCGACCATGTCGATAAGGTTGTCGATTTTGCCGGTATCCACCCGGATGGAGCTGCTGGTGCTGGCATTGCCGCCACCACCATTCTGTTGGGCCGGCTTCTGGTGCCGGTCGTCGTCCGCCGCTTCCCCGGTACTGGCCGCCTGGGGGGCAGGCGCTGCCTCCGGCTCCGTGGCGGTGGCTTCATCGCCCACTGGCTCCAGGGGTTCTATGGTCAGGGAGCAGTCATCCTCGACCCACTCGAAGACCTCTTCAACGGCCTCCCGCTGGACATCCCCATAAAGCTCAATGGTCCAGCTGAGCACGCATTGTTCCGGGTCCAGGTCGGGCAGGGCGGGGAGGCTGCTGCTGTCGCAGCTCACCTGGATCTCCCCGAGTTCGCTCAGTTCCTCCAGCAGCCGCAGCGGGTCATTGCCGGTCATGAACAGGTGGGGCTCGGGTGTAAAGGCGATCCGCCAGCCACCGCCGGGGCCGCTGCCGCCCCCGTCGTTGCCTTCGTCAGAGCGGCCAGCGTACTCGAGGGCACCGGTACTGTCGTCGCCATTGTCACCATCGACCATGGCTGCCAGACGGGTGGTGATGTCGGCGGCCTGCTCGGGGTCCGCTTCGCTGCCGTCACGCTCGGCCTGAAGCAGGGACCGCAGACAGTCCACAGATTCCAGAAGGAGGTTGATGCCGTCGGTGGTAACCTCGCTTTCGCCTTCACGCAGGCGGTCCAGAAGGGTCTCTAGCTTGTGGGTCAGGTCAGTGACCGAAGTCAGGCCGAAGGTCCCGGCGCCGCCCTTGATGGAATGCGCCGCCCGGAAGATGTCGTTGAGCTGTTCCACGTCCGGTTCGCCGGCCGTCATGTTGAGCAGGCCGTTTTCCATGTCGTCCAGTCCCTCGAAGCTTTCTTCGAAGAAGGTCTGCAGGAACTGGTTCATGTCGATGCTCATAGCCACTCCGGCCTGTAATTCCGGTGAATTCGGTGTCTACCGCACAACCTTGCGGACAGCGCCCATCAGTTTTTCCGGGTCAAAGGGTTTGACCAGCCAGCCGGTCGCACCGGCGGCTTTGCCTTCCTGTTTCTTTTCCGGAGCTGACTCGGTGGTCAGCAGCAGAAGCGGCGTGAACTTGTAGTTGGGCAGTTTACGCAGCTCCTTGATCAGAGTGATGCCGTCCATGTTGGGCATGTTCACGTCAGTGATCACGGCGTCGAATTTCTGCTGTTTGGCCTTATCCAGCGCGGCCTTGCCGTCCGGCGCATCCACCACGCTGTGGCCGTTCTGCTTGAGCGTGTGGGAAACCATTTGCCGCATCGAGGCGGAATCATCCACCGCGAGAATGTTTGCCATCGTCAACTCCTTGCCGCTTTCGGCGTTTCTCAAAAGGTCAGGCAGTTTCTATGCCAAGAAGGGATTCGGCTTTGGCCAGGCATTCAGGGCGGTTGCGCCACTGCCAGTCACGCCCTTGCACTTCCGCCTGTCGGCGAAATGCCAGCAGCAGCTGGACGCCCGCGGTGTCGATCCGTTGGGTGTCCGTGCCGTCCAGGACGGGCGGGTCGTCCGCATCCAGGGCGCTGGAGAGTTGCTGGTACAGCAT
Organism: Pseudomonadota bacterium; assembly: GCA_051745655.1. GTDB lineage: Bacteria > Pseudomonadota > Gammaproteobacteria > Pseudomonadales > Oleiphilaceae > Halospina. The sequence continues at coordinate 1,017 of JBNJEG010000062.1, read as the reverse complement.
GCCTGCCATGGAAATGTCCACCTGGGTTCCCAGTACGATCGTATTGCCGGATTCTGTGCTCATCCGGTTTGTACCTCCGGTCTTAAGATTCATGGTAAATACGGCATGTAATAGCAGCGGGTTCAGCGTGATTCCGTTCACAGTCCGCCTTATGACATGGTTTAACGGCCAGGTGCGGGATAGCTTGAGCTGGCCCGTTCATATTGAGACCACGAAGATTAGCAGGCGCATGTAGTTCCTGCTGCTATCGATGCATCAGTCATTTTGAACAGGGTGCTCGAAATCTTCCGCTTGGACCGGGGTGGGTGAGGGGCTAGCCTGTTGGATATCAACAGTTCACCAGCAACAAAACAGGAGATCCAGCATGGCCAAAGTATTGGTGCTTTATTATTCGATGTACGGTCACATGGAAGATTTTGCGAACACCGTGGCCGAGGGTGCCGGTAGCGTTAATGGCGCCGAGGTGACGGTCAAGCGGGTTCCGGAAACCATGGATTCCGAGGCCTTTGCCAATGCCGGTGGTAAAGCGGACCAGCAGGCCGCGGTGGCGACGCCGAACGAGCTGGCGGATTACGATGCCATCCTGTTCGGCACGCCCACCCGCTTCGGCAACATGGCCGGCCAGATGCGGACCTTCATGGACCAGACCGGCGGGCTCTGGGCTAAGGGTGCGCTGTTCGGCAAGCTCGCCAGCGTCTTCGGTTCAACCGGTACCGGTGGCGGTCAGGAACAGACCCTGACCACCTTCTGGGTGACCCTGGCCCACCACGGCATGACCATCGTGCCCATCGGTTACGGTACTGGCGAGCTGTTCGACATCTCCCAGCCCGGCGGCGGCACGCCCTACGGCGCCACCATGCTGGCCGGCGGTGACGGTTCCCGGCAGGCGGACGAGCGCGAGAAGGCCATTGCCCGGTTCCAGGGCAAGCATGTGGCGGAGCAGGCGGTGAAGCTGTTCGGTTGACCCGAACAGGCCCCGGCATTGCCGGGGCCATCGCGCGCGAGGCGCGCTCCTAC
>JBNJEG010000061.1:0-12092 GCA_051745655.1 Pseudomonadota bacterium | reverse complement strand
GCGATCTGATGCCGCCCCAGGGTGGCCGTGGCCGCGCAGATGGCCACCAGAAGGATCAGCAGCGGGCGCTGCCAGTTGAGACCGACCTCGGTCAGCTCAGCAAGCCCCTGCTCCATGCTCCGGTAAAGGCGCACCGGAGTGGTGATCCGCTCCTTCGTGGCCTGGTACTGGAGATGGGCGGCCTCGCAGGCACGCTGGGCCGCGATCACAGAGCGCCGGATGGCCTCGCGGTCCACCTCGGACTCACCGAGCAGGCCCGCGATCTCGTCGTCCATCTTGCGTTCCGCCACCCGCTCGACTTCGGACTCGATGTCCACCATCGGGTCGCAGTCCGGTCGCACCGGGTCCTCGCGCAACTGGTAGTACCCGGACCAGAAGTGTTCCCCGAGCTGGAGCGCCTTGTTATGAAAGTCCGTGGTCGTAGCGAGGAACACGAACAGCAGCAGAATCAGACAGGCCGGCAGCGATGAAAACCATTCGATGCCGGTACGGCGTGGCAGACCCATACAACAACCCTGGTCAGTTGGTGGCTTCAGCCCTCAGAGCGGGCGCATTCCGCACGTGAAGGATCCACCCGGCAGCGGATGCCACGCATCAGCTTCAGGGCCGTCTCGTCGAACTCGCCTTCCTCACGCAGCTGCTGGCGCACCTCGCGCAGCATAGCGTTGTACTCACTGCGTTCCTCGTCCGTGGGCCGCATCCAGTAATTCTCCTTCACCTTGGACTCAGCGTCCTCGATGATCTCGTAGGCCTCATCCACGCGGCTGAAGGCATAGTCGCGCACCTGGTTCACATACTCCTGCGGGAACGCGTCGCGCCGCACGATGATCTGGAAGTTCATCTGCGCCAGGGTGTAATCGAGGATGGCGCCGTTCTCGCCCAGCCCCTTGTAGAGCTCGAGCGGCTCGTAGGCCACGGCCGGCGCGTAGGCGGCGTCCACGCTGCCATTGTTGAAGCGCCCGGAGAAGTTGGAGGTACTGGAGCCCACCACCGAGGCCCCCACGTGCCGGACCATGGTGATGGAGGCCTTGTCGTGATCGAGCGTGGCGATGCGCTTGCCCTGGAGATCCTCCACGGTGTCGATGGACTGGTCATCCAGGAAGAGATAGACCGCGCCTGCCGGCAGCACGCCCACAACCTCGTATTTCTCGGTCTGCAGGTACTTGCGGGCGTTATCCTGGCTTAACACCTGCATCAGCATGCGCATCTCCTCCTCGCCGGGAATGGCGCCCATGGCCTCCAGCGAGCCGGTAAAGCGGTTGAAGTCGCGGGCCATGGTCCCGGTCAGCAGCACGGAATCGCACTGGCCGTTGCGGAACTCCTCAGCGGCAATCTTCTCGCTGGTGTAGGCCCGCATCTCAAGATCCACGCCACGCTCCAGCGCCATGGGCCGGGCGGACTGCATCAGTTCAAACAGCGGGCCGTTGGCGCCCACCGGGTCGAACACGCAGAAGCTGCGCTCAATGACGTCCTCCTCCTGCGCGGCGGCGTTCAGAGTGGTGCCGAGCGTCAGGGCGGCCAGCGCGGTCATCAGTGTGCGTTTCAGGGTTGTCATATCCATTCCTCCGGTCGCGCCCGTTACATCAATTCGTTCAGGTCAATGTTTTCGGATTCCTGTTCCGGGTCATCCCAGAACTCGCCCAACTGGCCGGTCGGGGTCCGATGGCCCGTGGCACGCGTCCACATCCGATCCGAGATCGCCCGAAGATGCTGGGTAGCCGTCTCATCGAGCATGACCCAGTCCCCGGCCGCGGGCTTGTCCTCGATGGCGCGCGCATGACGGCGGATCACCTCACGCACCATGGCTTCGTCATCGGCGTTCAGGGCGGCGACGGCGTGGAAGACATGGGCGAGCCGCACCCCGGCCTCTTCACCCATGCGGCTGGCCTTCTCCAGGCGCTCGAAGGGCCGGGCGTCCTCGGGAGCCGCAGAGGGCAGCATGGCCCAGACCGCGGCCTGCATGGCATTGGGGGTACCCCACCAGCGTTCGTTGTCCAGACACTCAGTACCTCGGGCCACACGGGAACCAATGTTGTTGGGCACACCAATCTGTTCGCCGGCCTTCACCTGGGTACTCATGGCCTGGAGCCCGGAAACCAGCCCGGCCAGGTACATGAACTGGTCGGTCTCTGTCTCGAGCCAGTCCGTTGGGCACTCGCCATTGCCGACGTCACCGTAATGGGCGTTCATGCGCTTCCAGGCGGTGTGGAAACGCTCCGCGGCAACCCGGTAATGGCGCTGGGCGGCAAAGCGGGCATCGCGTGCGGCATCGGTCTCGCGCTTGCGCATGTGCTGCTCGTACTCGAGGTCAAGCTCACGCGCCCGGCTTTCGGCACAGCCGGCAGCGGAGAGGTGCATCATGATGCCAAGCTGGTCGGGCTCATCCGTCACCCGCCCGAACGACATCATCAGCGGCGTGTTGGACTCGCTCATGGCGCAGGACATGCCGACATCCGACTGCTGCAGCATATAGGGGGTGGTGTGCTCCTTGGCCAGCCCCTGCATCACGCTGCCGCTGGTGGCGTACATGTGGTGGCGGAACATGGAGCAGCCGCCGAGCAGGGCCGTCAACGCCAGAAGGACAACGGCACGCGCCCAGAACCGTGGCCGTCCCACGCGGGAGAGGATTGCGGTCATGGTTGGTCCTTAACCTTTCTTGTGTTTGTTGTTAAGAGGCGTGCAACGAATCCTCGCCACGCCGTCAAAGCCTGTCAAATCCAAAGCCGGCATTATGCGTGAAGGTTCAGCCAATTTATGAGATCAGTGCCACAAAGCCTGGCGTGCGGCTGCCCTGCACGCGGTGACGTTTTCATTACAGGGTTTGACACCGCGAACTGGTGGGCTATATCTGAACGGTGTCGACCGACCAACTTCGAGGAGAATCGACTATGCGTAAACCGGAACTGGCTGCGGCCATTGCCGAGGAAACGGGCCTTTCCAAGAGCAAGGCCCAGGAAGTCCTGAATGCCGTCACGGATCAGATCAGCGCGGCCCTGGCCAAGGATGAGGGCGTGACCCTGCCGGGCTTTGGCAGTTTCACCGTGCGTGAGCGCAGCGCGCGTACTGGCCGGAACCCGCAGACGGGCGCCTCCATCAAGATTCCGGCCAGCAAGTCGGTAGGCTTCAAGGCGGGCAAGCCCCTGCGCGAGGCCATCAAGTAAGACCCCGGGCCCCGGATTTACCCGGGGTCTTCCTCCTTCCCCGCTTCCATGCGGGCCAGCCGTCGTTCAATGGCGGTCAGCTCGGTCTGCATGGCAGCCTGGCGATCCAGCGCATCCCCGGTATTACGGGCAATCCGCCATAGCAGCCAGGCGATGACGGCGAGCAGCAGCGTGGCAATCCAGCTCATGATCCGTCTCCTTCATGTTGATACCGGATGCGCCCATCCACAGCGGTCAACATGACCATCCCGGGCAGCTCCCGGTCCGTCACCGGCAGGTGAGGGCCAGCGGAATAACGGGTTCCGGCGGTGGGCAGCCAATGCTTTTCAGGCGCCACCAGTGTCAGGTCCGCCGGAGCATCCTCCGCGATCACAGGCGCATCCAGGCCGAGCACCCGGGCCGGTCCCGTGGTGAGCGCCCGCAGCAGGGCGCCGCGCGAGAGCTCCCCGGCGGCGACCCGCTCCAGCCCCATCGAAAGGGTGGATTCCACGGTGGAGAGGCCCGGATCGGTCTCCGGGAAAGGCGCGAGCTTGGCGGCCTCGTCAGAGGGACGGTGCTGGCTGACAATGGCGTCAATCACGCCGGTTTCCACGCCCTGGAGGAGCGCACGCCGGTCGGCCTCCGTCCTCAGCGGCGGACGGCAGTGGAAACTGCCGTTGTAGCCTTCAATGGCCTCCTCTGTGGCCACCAGGTGGGTGATGCCCACCTCGGCGGTCACGTTGTGCCCCGCCTCCTTCGCGGCACGCACCAGTTCGACCGAACGCGCGCAGCTAAGCGGCCCGAGGTGCAGGTTCGCACCGGTCTCCTCCGCCAGCATCAGCAGTTCACTCACGGCCGTGGTCTCGGCCACTTCCGGAATACCAGGCAGGCCCAGGCGGGCGGCCACCAGGCCGTCGTGGGCGCAGCCGTCAGAGGCCAGGGAGACGTTCTCCGGGGCCAGGAAAAGCCGGATATCGAAGGTGTGGGCGTAGGCCATGCACCGGCGCAGCACCCGCGAGCTGGCGGTGGCGTGGCCGCCGTTGCCCAGGGCAACACAGCCGGCTCGGGTGAGGGCCACCATGTCGCTCAGGCGCTCGCCCTCCAGACCCCGGGTCAACGCGCCTACGGGCAGGACGCGGGTGTGGCCGTTGCGCTCGGCCACGTCCAGGATCAGGTGGGTCACAGCGCCGGAGTCGTTCACTGGGCTGGTGTCGGGGGTTGTGCATACAGTGGTGAAGCCACCACGGGCAGCGGCCCGGGTTTCGCTCTCGATGCTGCCGCTGCGGTCACTGGCCGGTTCCGGCAGGTGACAGTTGAGGTCAATCAGCCCCGGGAGCAGCCACTGGCCAGCGCCGTCCACCACTCGCTCCACCCGCTCCCCGGAGAGATCGCTGCCCAGTGCGGTGATGCGGCCATCAGCCACCAGCACCGAGCTGGGGGTCACCGCCGGTTCACCGTCGATGACGGGATGAATGTTATCAACGCGCCACTTCACGACGAAGCCACTCCCTCTCCGGTTGCAGACTGGCGTTCATTGAGCTGGCCGCCCATGGCCATGGACATGACGGCCATGCGTACGGCAATGCCATTGGTCACCTGCCCCAGGATCACTGACTGGGGCCCATCCGCCACGGCGGACTCGATCTCCACGCCCCGGTTGATGGGCCCCGGGTGCATCACCAGGGCACCGGGGTTGGCGTAGGCCAGCTTTTCGCGGCTGAGGCCGTACATGCGGTAGAACTCGCTCTCGCTCGGCAGCAGCGCTCCTTCCATGCGCTCGCGCTGGAGTCGCAGCATGATGATCACGTCGACGTTACGCAGGCCTTCCTCCATACGGTGGAAGACCCGCGCACCCAGGGCCTCGGGCTCGTGGGGCAGCAGCGTGTCCGGGGCAATCAGGCGGACCTCGTCCACACCCAGGGTGTTCAGTGCCCGGATCTGGGAGCGCGCCACACGTGAATGCTGGATGTCGCCGACCAGGGCCACGCGCAGTCCACTGAAGGTCTTCAGATGCTGGCGGATGGTGAGCACATCCAGCATCGCCTGGGTCGGGTGCTCGTGGCGCCCGTCACCGGCGTTGATGATGGCCACGTCCGGGGTCACGGACTGGGCCACGAAATGCGGCGCCCCGCTCTGGGAATGGCGCATCACGAACATGTCGCTGGCCATGGCGCGCAGGTTGAGCAGGGTGTCCGAGAGGGATTCGCCCTTGGAGGTGGCGGAGGTGCCGATGTCCAGATTGAGCACGTCTGCCGACAGGCGCTTGGCGGCCAGCTCAAAGGTGCTCCGGGTTCGGGTGCTGGGCTCGAAGAAGAGGTTCACGACGGTACGCCCGCGCAGCAGCGGCACCTTCTTGATGGTGCGCTCGCCCACCTCGATGAAGGAGTCGGCGGTGTCCAGGATGCGGGTGAGCAGCGCCTGGTCCAACCCTTCGATGGCAAGGAAGTGGCGCAGCTCGCCCTCGGGAGTCAGCTGGAGGTCACGGCTGGTCTCAGGCATCCGGCACCTCCTCCACCATCAGTTCCAGTGTCTCCGGTCCCCGCAGCTTGATGCGCTGGCGCGGACCCAGGCTCTTGTGGACGCCGGTCACATCCGGCTGGATGGGCAGCTCGCGCCGGCCCAGGTCGACCAGCGCGGCCAGGGTGATGGACTCGGGTCGGCCATAGTCGAAGAGTTCATTCATGGCGGCGCGGATGGTGCGCCCGCTCATGATGACGTCATCCACCAGCAGCAGGTTCTGGCCCTCGGTCTCGAACGGCAGCCGCGAAGGGCTGACCCGGGGATGGAGCCCGATGCGGCTGAAGTCGTCCCGGTAGAAGGTGATGTCCAGCTCACCGCATTCGGTCTCGATGCCGAGACGGCGGCGCAGCGCCTGCGCCACCCAGACACCGCCGGTGCGGATGCCCACGGGGCACAGGCTGGAGAGGCCCCGCGCACTGATGTGGGTGCGCAGGTCGTCGGTCATCCGGTCCAGAAGCTGTTCAATATCCTGCACGGAGGCTCCTGTTTCAGTCACTGGCCGAGGCGCACCAGGTCTCGAGGATCAGCTCCGCCGCGCGCCGGTCCACGCCCTCGTCCGCGTGATCCGGTACCCGGCCCTGCGCCAGCGATTCCTGCTTGGCCTCATGGGTGGTCAGGCGTTCATCGACCATGGTTGCGGGGCGATGATAGCGCCCTTCGAGCCGTCGTGCGAACTTGCGCGCCAGATGGCAGAGCCAGGTCTCGGTGCCGTCCATGTCCAGGGGCAGCCCGACCAGGAACAGGTCCGGCTGCCAGGTCTCGACCAGTTCGGCCACCTGGTTCCAGTCCGGGATTCCGTCCCGGGCCTTCAGCCGTGCCTTGCCGGAGCCATGCCCGAGCATTTCCTGCCCCACCGCCACGCCGATCCATTTCTCGCCGAAGTCGAAGGCCATCAGGCTGCGACTCTCAGGCATGCCCCACGCCCCCGGTCAGAGAGCCGGGGCTCACGCCCAGTTTCTCCAGGGCAGCATTGAGGCGCTCGGCCGGTTCTTGCTCGAACAGGATGGCCTCATCCGCCGGGCAGGTAAGCCAGGCGTCCCCAGCCAGCTCTTCCTCCAGCTGCCCCGGCGACCAGCCGGCGTAACCCAGCAGCATCAGGAAATCCGTGGGGCCCTCGCCCCCGGCGATGGCACTGAGGATGTCCCGCGAGGTGGACAGCGCCAGGGTGTCGGTCAGCGCCAGAGAACTCTGCCAGTGGCCCACGGGCCGGTGCAGTACGAAGCCGCGCTCGGTCTGCACCGGACCGCCCTGGTAGACGGGCGCGTGGGGGGCTTCGCCCTCCATCGACAGCTGCGAGAGGAGATCGCCCAGGTCGAGGTCCATCGGGTGGTTGATGGTCAGGCCCATGGCGCCCTCATCACTGTGCTCACAGATGTAGGTGAGCGACCCCTCGAAGCGCGGATCCGCCAGATAGGGGGTAGCGATAAGGAACTGATTGGTCAGGAATGCCGGCTGCGTGCTCATGGCCGCAGTATTCCTTGCCTGCGGCGTGCGTACAAGAGGGGTTATCCCCTATCCGGGGCGCTGCCGCTGAGACCGCGCGGCTGAAAGGACCAGGTGCGGATGATCTCGAGCACATCCTGCTCCTCGGCCATGCGCCCGGTGAAGGCATCGAACGGGCTTGCCTGGCGGACGATGCGACGGGCCGCATCGTCCAGCACGGCGTACCCGGAGGATTGCAGAATCTTCATCTCACGCAGGCTGCCGTCTTTGTTGATGGCGACCAGCATCCGGACCTCACCATGCAGGCCCCGCCGGCGTGCCTCCTCGGGGTAGTTGAGGTTGCCCGCGCGTTCAATGGACTGCTGCCAGTTGCGGACATAGGCGGCGCCGGCATCCTGCATGGTGGAGACGGAGGTGACCCGGTTCACCCTGGGGCGTTTGGCGTACTGGTTCTGCTGCTGGCTGAGGCGGGCCTCCAGGCTGGCGATGTTCTGGCTGCGCTCGTTGAGGGTTTCATGGGGGTTGTCCCGCTCCGGCGCCTCACGGTCTTCCTCGCTCTCTTCGGGGGCCTGTCGGGCTGCCTCGGCTTCCGTCGTGACCCGATCCGTCGCCCCGCCGCTCTCGGGTTGCGGTTGGGGCTGGGGCGGCGTGGCCTCACGGGTCTCGGAGGCGGACAGCGGCGCCGGCTCGGTGGCGGTCACCTCCTCCACGGATTCCGCGTCGCCACTGCCCTTCTGGTCCGCCTCCGCGAGGAAATCAGCGTCCTCCGGTGTCTCGGCGCTCTTTTGGGTTGCGAGGGTGACGTCCATGCTCGGATCCGTGGTGTGCGGATCCTCGGGGGCGAAGCCCACGCCCAGGATCACTACCCCGTGGAACACCAGTGCAGCGAACAGGGTCAGCCCCAGCCGGTCCGCGTGCGTCACCTCGGCCACGACCGCCCTCCTCAGTGCCCGCGCCGGGCGTCCAGGCGAGTGGCGATGGCCTCCATGAGACGGCCACCGATGTCATCGTCAAAGGCACGGTCGAGTTCGCGCACGCAGGTCGGGCTGGTGACGTTCACCTCTGTAAGGTAGTCGCCGATCACGTCGATGCCGACAAACAACAGCCCCCGCGCCTTCAGCGCCGGCCCCACCTGGTCGCAGATCCAGCGGTCCCGGTCGGTCAGCTCACGCCCAACCCCCTGCCCACCCGCGGCGAGGTTGCCACGGCTCTCCCCGGCGCCGGGAATGCGCGCCAGCGAGTATGGCAGCGGCTCACCGTCGATCATGAGGATGCGCTTATCGCCGTCACGGATCTCCGGCAGGTAGCGCTGGGCCATGGCGGTGCGGGTGCCGTCCTCGGTCAGGGTCTCGAGGATGACGCTCAGATTCTCGTCGTCCGGGCGTACCCGGAAGATGGACTTGCCGCCCATGCCGTTCATGGGCTTCATGATCACGTCGCCGTGCTCGCGGTGGAACTCGCGCAGTCGCTGCGGGTCCTGGCTGACCACCAGCGGCGGGATGCACTGGGGAAAACGTGTGGCGAACAGTTTCTCGTTGCAGTCGCGCAGGGTGTGCGGGGGGTTGAGCACCAGCGCGCCCTGATCTTCCGCCATCTCGAGGATCCAGGTGGCCATGGTGAAGGCGTCGTCCACCGGTGGGTCCTTGCGCATCAGGATGACGTCAAGTTCCCCCAGGTCCTGGTCCCGGCTCTCGCCGAATTCATGCCAGTGGTGCGGGTCGTCGAACACCTCCAGTTCGCGCGTGCGGGCCCGGGCCTCGCCGTCGCGGACATAGAGGTCGTCCAGTTCCATGTAGCGCAGCGCCCAACCACGGCGCCGGGCCGCCAGCAGCAGTGCCAGCGTGGTGTCCTTCTTGAAGCTGATCCGTTCGATGGGATCCATGACCACACCCAGGGTCACACTCATCGGGGCCTCCCGGAAATCGATGATCGGACCGACAGTACGCCGGAAATGCGTGCCAGAGAATACCTGCTATGCTGGAAAAAGGGCAGCGGTTCTGCAAGCCGGCTGCTGCATGTTGTTGCCCCGCCGTGTAGTGAGGTGTATCACAATCAGTGACACGACTCCGGTGGAGGCCAGGGCCAGGGTTCGCTATAACAATGGGGCCATATAGAACACGCAGGGGATCTGTGTTAAAACGGCGCCTCGCACCGAGGCCGAAATCAGGGTACGGAACGCCATCCGGGCCGCCGACAACAACAATGATCTCTATATCCAGCGCAGGGCTTTTGGACAATGGACGATAACTTCGAAAACCTCAAAGTCATGGTGATCGACGACAGCAAGACCATCCGTCGCACCGCTGAAACGCTTCTCAAGAAAGTGGGCTGCGAAGTCATTACGGCTACGGACGGCTTTGATGCACTGGCCAAGATTGCCGACTCCCAGCCGGACATCATCTTCGTTGACATCATGATGCCACGGCTTGATGGCTACCAGACCTGTGCCCTGATCAAGAACAACGATGCCTTCAAGCAGACTCCCGTGATCATGCTTTCCAGCAAGGACGGGCTGTTCGATAAAGCGAAAGGCCGCATTGTGGGGTCGGACCAGTACCTCACCAAGCCTTTCAGCAAGGACGAACTGCTCGGCACCATTCGCGACCACATGCCCTCGCGCCAGGAATGATCGCGCCCGGCATGGCTCACCATTTGACGACCCAGAGTAAGAGGAACCCATGGCTCGCATCCTGATCGTTGACGACTCACCCACGGAGGTGAAAAAGATCTCCGGCCTGCTGACCAAGAACGGTCACGAAGTGCTCAGCGCCGACAATGGCTCCGACGGTGTCGCCATTGCCCGGTCGGAACAGCCGGACCTGGTCCTGATGGACGTGGTCATGCCCGGGCTCAATGGCTTCCAGGCAACCCGGCAGCTGACACGTGGCTCGGAAACCCAGCACATCCCGGTGGTCATTGTGACCACCAAGGACCAGGAGACCGACCGTGTCTGGGGCACCCGCCAGGGCGCACGCGGCTACCTGGTCAAGCCGGTGCCCGAGGACGAGCTTCTCAAGACCATTGACGACCTGCTGAGCTGAACGGGAGCGCCGGATGTCCGCGCAGGCCACTTCCCCCGAAGCCGACCCGTTCAGCGTCCTGACGGAGATCGCCCGGCGCAGCCGTGAACAGGCGGCCGGGCTGCCCAAGCAGGAAGAGGCGGTCGAGCTGTTCAGCGGCATTGGCTTCGCCCTGTCGGGTCAGCGCTACGTCGCGCCCATGGGCGAGGTGGTCGAGATTCTTGATGTGCCCCGTTTCACCCCGGTCCCGGGCGTGCGCCCCTTTCTGCTGGGCGTGGCCAACGTCCGGGGCCGCCTGCTGCCGATCATTGACCTTGCCCTGTTCTTCGGTCTTCCCAGGCCCAGCGGCGCCCTGCGCGAGCGCCGCATCCTGGTGATCGAGCAGGGCAGCGTATTCAGCGGGCTGGTGGTGGACGACGTGCTGGGCATGCAGTACTTCAGCGTCGACAGTCATGTGACCGACCCGGAGGAGCCCGCCGAGGCGGTCAAGCCGCTTCTGCGTGGTGGCTACCAGCGCAGTGACGAGGTCTGGAAAGTCTTTTCCACCCGCGCGCTGGCTGAGGACGACCAGTTTCTGGATGTCGCGCACTGGTAGTGCGTGTTGGGAAACGCTGGATCCATCGATCAACAACAACATCAACATCTGAGTGAAAGGCCAGGAGCCGAAAATGCAGAACCGAGCCGGAAAATTCATCTCAGCGCAGAGCGCCAACCGGCCCATTGTGGGGCTGATCGGTCTGCTCGGGGTGCTGACCATCGCGCTGGTGGTGGTGCTTTTCCTGATCAACCGAAACAGCAGCCACGATGCCCAGTACATCGATTACGCCGGTGACCTCCGGGTACTTTCCCAGGAGATCGCCAAAAACGGCACCGAAGCGGCCGGCGGCACCGAGTCAGCCTTCGATCAGCTCCAGAGCTCCCGTGACCGGTTCAACGAGCTCTGGAGGTATCTCCAGGAGGGCAACCCGGAAACCGGCCTGCCTCCACTCGAACTCACCGAACAGACCGACGTGCAGGCACTGTGGACCAACGTACGCACCAACGCGGACGAAATCCTCGCGACGCGCAGCGCCGTGCTTGAGCTGCAGCAGGTAGCAGGCGAGCTCAACAGCATCATTCCGGACCTCCAGGTCGAATACGAGGATGTGGTGGACATCCTTATCAACACCGAGGCAGCGCCCCAGCAGATCTCACTGGCCCAGCGCCAGTCGCTTCTTGCCGAACGTATCGCCCGAAGCGTGAACAACATCCTCAGTGGTGACGAGGATGCCATCGTGGCCGCCAACCAGTTTGGCCAGGACGCCCAGCGCTTCGGCCGGGTGCTCAACGCCCAGCTGCGCGGCGATGAGTCCATGGACGTGAGCGCCCTGGAGGACCCGGACGCGCAGTTCGTGCTGGAATACGTGGAGGATGAGCTGTTCAACGTGGTGGATGAGAACGTCGACCGCATCCTCAACTTCTCCCCCGACCTGTTCCAGGCCCGGGAGTCCGCCAACACCATCTTCAGCCAGAGCCCGGAGCTGCTGAACGAGACCTCGGAGCTGGTCACCCTGATCCAGAACCGCGGCCACATTGTTACGCCCATGTGGGCCTATGTGATCCTGATCGCCATACTCGCCAACATCATCGCCATCGGTGTGGCCCTTTACCAGGCCTCCCAGCGGCGGCTGCGCGAGACCCAGGAGCAGAACGAGCAGAACCAGAACGCCATCCTGCGGCTGCTGGACGAACTCGCCGACCTCGCCGATGGTGACCTGACGACGGAGGCGACGGTCACCGAAGACTTCACTGGCGCCATCGCCGACTCCATCAACTACGCCATCGACCAGATGCGTACCCTGGTGCAGTCCATCCGCGACACAGCAGTAAACGTGGCCTCCTCCGCCGAGCAGACCCAGTCCACGGCCAAGCAGCTGGCCGAGGCCTCCGAGCACCAGGCCCAGGAGATTGCCGGTGCCTCCGCCGCCGT
>JBNJEG010000060.1:0-12258 GCA_051745655.1 Pseudomonadota bacterium | reverse complement strand
CTGCGCTCGATGCTGGATCGGGACGACGTGAAGGCCAGCCTCCAGCGTATGGGTGTAGACCCTGCGCAGGTGGATCAGCGCATCAACAACCTGACCCAGCAGGAACTGGCCTCCTTCAATGATCAGCTCGCCCAGGCCCCTGCTGGTGAAGGGGTTGTAGGCGTCATCGTGCTGTTCGTACTGGTGTTCATCGTCACGGACATGCTCTGCGCCACCAACATCTTCTCATTCGTCCGTTGTATAAACTGACCCCCCTGCTGCTGGCCGCCGTCCTCCTGCTGGGCGGCTGCGCCAGCCAGCCCCAGTGGCCGGAAGAGAGCCCTGCATCGGCAAGTCACGTCATCAGTGACGTGCCCTTCCATCCTCAGGAGGCCTACCAGTGCGGGCCGGCGGCCCTGGCCACTATGCTCAACCACCGCTCCATTGAGGCCACACCGGACGAGCTTGTGGATCAGGTCTATGTGCCGGAGCGCGGCGGGTCACTCCAGGTCGAGATGGTCGCCGCCGCCCGGGCCCAGGGTCTCCTGGCCTATCCCCTGGAGCCAGAGCTGAAAGCCATCGTCCGGGAAGTGGAGGCGGGCAACCCGGTCCTGGTCATGCAGAACCTGGGCCTGGAGTGGTGGCCCCAGTGGCACTACGCGGTAGTCATTGGTTATGACCGGGAGCGCGACCGGATCATCCTGCACACGGACACCCGCCGCAGGCATGCGGAGCCGGTGCGCCCCTTCGTCGCCAGTTGGGAGCGGGCCGATCACTGGGCCATGGTCATGACGCCCCCGGACCGGCTGCCAGCGACCGCCCAACCACTGACCTGGCTTGATGCCGCCAGCGACCTGGAGGAGGTCGGGAAGGTCACACAGGCCGAACAGGCCTATCGCACCGCCCTGACGCGCTGGCCGGACGCCTCCGCCGCCCGCTTCGGGCTAGCCAATACCCTCTACGCCCAGGGGGATAGGAACTCGGCGCTTTCCCAGCTCCTCACGCTCACCCACGAACACCCGGATCTCGAGGCCGGCTGGCGCAACCTTGCCACGGTGCTGGCACGCAGTGGCTGCCCGCTGGCTGCCCGAAGCGCCGCGAGCTGTAGCGATCAGTCGCTCCCAAAAGAGCCGGCACCCAATGAGGCCAACCATGCCTGCCCGGTAGTCCGCTGCCCTTCTGACTGAGACCCTCTCCAGGCCATGCAATCGCAAGGGTCAGCCGCGACGTATATTCATCCATACGTCATTAGAGGGAGCGCATCATGAACGAGGCAGAACGCCGTAAGATCCCGGTGGGCATCAGCTCCTGTCTTCTGGGCGAGGAGGTGCGATACGACGGCGGGCACAAGCACGCCCGCTACTGCTCCCAGGTGCTGTCGCAGTACTTCGAGTTCCACTCCCTTTGTCCGGAACTGGAAGCAGGACTGGGGGTGCCCCGCCCAGCCATCCATCTGCGTGAACACGGAGACGGGCTGCGCCTGATCACAACCAGTGGCGACGCGGACCATACCGCGCCCATGGACCAGTGGATCCGGGAGGCGCTGCCCTCGCTCACGCACCTGCGCGGCTACATCCTCAAGGCCAAGTCTCCCAGCTGCGGCATGGAACGCATCCGCATCCATAACGAAGACGGTCGCGTCATCCGGCGCGACGGCAGGGGCCTTTTCGCGCAGGCGCTGATGGACGCCTACCCCTTACTCCCTGTGGAGGAAGAGGGTCGACTTAACGACAGCCACCTGCGCGAAAATTTCATCGAGCGTGTCTTCGTCTATGATGACTGGTGCCGGATGATCGAAGACGGGCTGACACCGGGGGCGCTGCTGGATTTCCACACCCGTCACAAGTTCCAGCTCCTCGCCCACTGCCAGAAGACCTACCGGGAACTGGGCCCCATGCTCTCCGACCTGAAAGCCGAGCCGCTGAGCACCCTCGCTCACCGCTACATCAGTGCCTTCATGCAGGCCATGCAGAAGCAGATCAGCCGTGGCGACCACGCCAATGCCATGCAGCACCTGATGGGCTTTCTGCGCGATACCATGAGCGACGCCGACCGCCAGATGCTGCGCGAGCAGATCGATTTCTACCAGCAGGGCCAGGTGCCGCTGGTCGTGCCGATGACGCTGTTACGCATGGCCCAGAGACGGGAACCCGTTGCCTATCTGCAGCGGCAGGACTATCTTACCCCCTATCCGGATGAGCTCGGCCTGCGCAACCACGTCTGACGGTTGGGTGGGCCGGATGTACGACCCCAGACGACAGGTTCCTGTTTTGAAAAAAACCCTACTGCTACTGACTGTTCTGCTGCTGGCCGCCTGTGCGGCACCCACTCTCAAGGACGCCGACCGCATGCGTGCCGACGGCGAGCACGAGGCGGCCGCCGACCTCTATCGCGAGCTGGCGGAGCTTGGAGACACCGAAGCACGGATGTCGCTCTACAACCTCTACCGGGAAAACGGCGTCGGCTTTGACTCCGATGAGGAGGCCCGGGCGGCCCTGGAAACTCTGGCAAACGAGCACGGGATTGCCCAGGCCCAGTACCGCCTTGGCCGCCAGCTGCGCGATGAGCGCGAACTCGAGGAAGCCGAGAAACAGCTCGAAGCCGCCGCTGAGGCCGGCCACCAGCCCGCCATTGATTACCTTGAGGACGACGATGGCCTTCTCGCCCGTGAAATCCGGATCGCCCGCAGCTCCCCGGACCGGCAGAAACAGCTGGCCGACGAGCTGTTCGAGGGCCGTAACGGCGTACCCAAAGACCGCGAACTCGCGGCCCATTGGTATGAGGTGGCCGCGAAACGTGACCACGCCGGTGCCCAGGCAATGCTCGGTTACGTCCACTTCCAGGGCGAAGGCGCGGACAAGGAACCGGAAACTGCCTACCGCTGGTACCGCAAGGCTGCGATGCAGGGTCATGTGGGTGCCCAGGCCAACCTCGGCTACCTCTACGGCGAGGGACAGGGTGTGGAACGCGACCTCAAGAAAGCTTATGCCTGGTCAACACTTGCCGCGGAAGAAGGCAGCCAGCAGGGCCAGAAAAACCAGCGCCTTTACCGGGATGCGATGAGCAATGAAGAGCGCCTGGACAGCCTGGATGAAATCCGCCGGCTGGAGGAGGTCATCCACGGCGACTGATCCGGCGCCCCTCTCCTGAAAAAAGAAAACCCCGCGCCGGGGCCACCGGGGCGGGGTTTTCTGCTTAACGGGTGATCAGGGGCGCATCAGTCCTCCCAGATCACCTTCTTCTTCTGCTCATACCACTTCGGCAGACGCTGCGCGTAGTGGTCCTCGATCACGTTACGCTTGATCTTCATGGTCGGCGTCAGCATGCCGTTTTCCATGGTCCAGGGTTCCTTGACGATCACCCCGAAGGCCAGCTTCTCGTGGTCTTCCACTTCACTGTTGACCCGCGCAAGCTCGGCTTCCAGCTCCTTCTCGATGGCTGCGCGATCGCCACCCTTCTGGAGTTCGGCCTGGGCCTCCTCGGAGAGGGTGATCAGGGCGCAGGGCTGGGGCTGGTTGGCGCCGGCGACGCACACCACTTCCACCTTCGGATGTGTGAAGCGGCCCTCAATCGGTACCGGCACCACGTACTTGCCCTTGGCGGTCTTGAACAGGTCTTTCACACGCCCAGTGATACGGGTAAAGCCATTGGCATCGATCTCGGCCATATCACCGGTCTTGAGGAAGCCATCCTCGGTGACCTCTTCCTTGGTTTTCTCCTCGTTCTTGTAGAACCCGATCATCTGCCCGGGGCTCTTCACCTGGAGCTCACCTTCCTCGGTGACCCGGTGCTCAACACCCGGATTCGCCACACCCACGGTCCCGACCTTGGCCTGACCCGGCCGATTGGCGTGGGAATAGCCGAAGTTCTCGGACATGCCGTAGACCTCGAGCAGATCCAGACCGATGTTCCGGTACCAGTGGATGATCTCAGGGGCCAGGGGCGCCGCACCGGTCAGCGCGGCGCGCACGTGGTCAAGGCCGAGCTGCTTGAGAATCTTGCGCTTGACCGCCCGGTTGAGCAGTGGGATCCGGAACAGGATTTTCTGCTTCTTCGGCGGCAGCTTGTCGCAGATGGCCAGGTAGAACTTCATCCACAGGCGCGGCACGGAGAAGAACAGCGTCGGCCGGGCCCGCTGCAGGTCTTCCTGGAAGGTATCCAGGGAGTTGGCGAAGTACAGGGAAAACCCGAAGTACAGCGACGAGGTCTGCACCGCAGCGCGCTCAGCCACGTGCGCCAGCGGCAGGTACGACAGCATCCGGTCGTTCTGGTCCACCGGGAAGATTTCCTTGAGGCCCTCGGCGACCGAGATCATGGTGCCGAACGAGTGCATCACGCCCTTGGGCCTGCCGGTGCTGCCGGAGGTGTAGACCAGGGTCGCCAGTTCATCCGGCGCCGGCAGGTGCGGCTCGGCCAGCGGCTCGGTGCGGGCCGTGATGTCCTTCCACTGCTCCGTGTCCTTGCGCGGCGACATGGGCAGGGAAATGATCGGCAGGTCCGCCGGAATGTGGTCCTTGATGTCGTTCCAGCCGTCGGCCGTGCCGTCGAGCTTGCCGAGCATCATCAGCTTGGCTTCGCTGTGATCCAGCACATAGGAGGCGGTCTCACCGTTGAGCGTGGGGTACAGCGGCACGGAGACGTGGCCGGCGGCCCAGATGGCAAGGTCCGCCATGATCCAGTGGTCGGTATTCTTGCCCAGCAGTGCAATGCAGCTCTTCTCCGGCAGATCCAGCGACTTGAGGTGTGCGGCCATGCGCAGCACCTGGTCGGCGGCCTGCTTCCAGGTGGTTTCCTGGACGGAACCATCCGGATAGGGCTGGTAGGTGTAAACCATGTCGGGCGACCGCTGTGCCCAGTAGAAAAGGCTGTGAAGCGTGGTCGGCCTGTCATCAACTTTGATCATCCAAGAGCTCCTGATTGTTATGGTTTATTGATTAGACATAAACATTGAAATGCTACGTAACTTCCGTTGTGACCGCATTGGCCTCTTCGGCATATTCTCCCCAGAATTTGAACCAATGGACGGAAGCCGGTCACAAACGGGACACAGACCACAGATTCATGATGCCTGCCGGAAAGCCTTGTAACGTCCGGGCTTACCCGCCGGGGCGTGACCAATCTCGATGCCCGCCTGCCCGAGTTCCTTTTTCAGGTCGCGCCGGAACTTGTGGTAATCCACCTCGGTGGAATGCCTTCCCCCCGCATCAAAATCCAGGTGCGGATGGGCCAGTTCCTCCTCAATCGCCTGGCGCATGTTGGCCGGACGGGCATAGCGGCCGAGTATTTCCTGACAGGCCAGCTTCGCCTGGTAGTCCGCCAGCGGCCAGATGCAGCCCAGCGGCTGGAACAGGCCGATGAAATACAGATTGCTGAAATCCGCGTGCATCATCTTCCGGTACAGCGGCACCCGATCGGCATTGCTGAAGTCGATCAGCGACGGATCGAAGAACGGGAAGCTGATCCAGAACCCGGTGCAGGCGACCACGACGTCAAAGGCCTCCTCGCGCCCGTCCCGGAAGACGACCGTATCGCCCTTGAGCTCCCGCACGGCAGGGCGCGGGTGGATGCGCCGGTGGCGTATGAAATCCAGCAGGTCGGAATTGATGGTGGGATGGTGACTCAGCACCAGCCGCTTGGGCTTCGGCAGGCCATAGTTCCGGACGTAATCACCCTGGAGCAGTTTCAGCAGCAGGGTGAATATCAGCTGCCGCACGCGGTTAGGAACCCAGGTCGGCATGCCGGAGCCCAGCACATCGGTGGGCTTCCCGAACATGAACTTGGGCAGGAACCACTGACCACTGCGCATGCTGAGCGCTACATGATCCGAGACCCGTGCCGCCTCCACGGCCACGTCGCAGGCCGAGTTACCCGCACCGATGACCAGGACCCGCTTGCCGCGCCACTCGTCATTGACGCCCTTGAAGTCATGGGAATGCATCCAGGTGCCGTTGAATTCACCCGGGTAATCGGGATGTTTGGGGTTCCAGTGGTGCCCGTTGGCGACCATGAGGTGGGTGAAGTCTTGCTCCACGGCCTTGCCGTCAGGCCCGGTCACCGTGAGGTGCCAGGTGCCGTCCTCGTTACGGGTGACCTGATCCACCCAGTGCTCGAACCGGATGACGTCCATGACGCCGAAATGGCGGGCATAGCTCTCAAAGTAGGCGTGCAGCTGGCGATGGTTGGGGTATTCGGGGTAGTCCTCGGGCATGGGAAAGTCTTCGTACTCCGACCACGCCTTCGAACTGATGATGTGGGTGTTCTCGTAGACACTGGAGTGGCCGGTACGGCTGTTGAAGACCCAGTTGCCACCGACCTGGTCGCTCTGCTCGAACACAGTGACATCGAGACCGGCCTCAAGGCAGTTCTTGGCTGCCGTGAGACCGCTGGGTCCGGCCCCGATGACCGCGACCCTTGGTTTCTGTTCCATGACAGGCTCCGCTGTGTTGTTGTTGGAATGCCAGACAAGGCCCTGTTCTACCAGAAAGGTTCAGGCGTTATCCAGTCATTCCGTTCACAGCGGGCCCTGTCAGGCCATCAGTTGGCGGAGTCGACCAGGCTGTAGTCCAGCTTGTTCTCCTCCGGCGACCCGTTGATGCGGCTCACCGTCTGCCAGTTACGGCTGATGATGTACAGGATGCACGCGAAGTAGATCCCGATCACCAGGGCACCGACCCACTGGATCTTCAGGAACTCCAGCTGGAACAGCAGGGTCAGGCCGATCATCGCCACCAGGTTGCCCGCAATGTAGGGCATCTTACCGAAGCGCTTCACCGTCAGGTTCAGGTTGTCGGTGTAGAGCCGGATCAGCGAGTCGAGCGAGTTGATGACCATGGTGATACCCACCGTGACCATGAGGATGTTGAACACGCCCGTGGTGCCGATGTCCTCCAGATGGTAGTAGTACAGCACCGTGAACCAGGTGCCGATCGCAAGCGACGGCAGGACCAGCATGGCCAGAAGCAGCTGCCAGGTGCGCAGGCCACCCACGAAGCGCGAGGTGAACTGGCCGATCATGATGGACCAGGCGAACCACCAGTACAGGTAGAAGGCATGATAGTCACTCAGCGGCAGCATGAACTCATGGATGTTGCCGAAATAGCCACCCAGGAGGCTGAAGGTGCTGGCAAAGTCGCCCAGGGTTCCGTTTTCGGTCATGAAGGCGTAGTACCAGAACAGGACGATCAGGCCAATGAACATCCAGCTGGTGCTGACGCTGAGAACCCGCACGTACTTGAGGCTGGTACTGGAGTAGACTGCCGCCGCGATGGAGAGGAAGACGATTCCGTAAAAGGCCATCTGCGCGGTCTGGTCCTCACCCATTTCCGGCAGGTACCAGGGAAGGTTCTTTAACAGAAGGAAGGCGGTGAAGGCACAGGTGCCGATGATCACCACGTTGTTGACGACCTTCACGACCGGAATCTCGAAGAACTTCACGCGTGGTTCGATCACGCAGAAATAGAAGCAGGTCAGGAAATAGAACCCCCAGATCAGGAAGGCCCAGAACCCGAACTCGATCGCGAGCGGGTTGGTCACGTCATAGTCCTCGGCGTAACCACCGAATTCGGTGAGCGGGAACATGATCAGGCCCACGTCGAGGCCGGAGGTGAACAGGATTGCCATGAAGGTGAACGTGCGGACCGGCGTGACACCCACCACGCGGATGTTGCCCCACCGCAGCAGGATCACTGCGATCATGGTGAAGGTGAACACCAGCCCGATACTTAACCAGGTCAACATAAACCAACTCCTTTGCTGGTTGCGGCTGCTTTTTTATCGAAATGATCCCCTCTCCCGTGCGGTCCGGAGCCGTTTTCGGGCCGCCCTGATCAATGCTGGTTTGGCACCAGGGGAAGGGGAAAGGATCAGCGGACCACGCGTGCAGGCTCTCCGGCCCGTTGGCGCACCCGCCAGTGCTCGTCCATCCCCACCGGTGCATCAAGCGAGGCTTCCGTCTGGCGTCCCCGGATGATGTCCGCAGCACGCTCGGCCACCATGATGGTCGGCCCATTGAGGTTGCCGTTGGGAATGGTTGGAAAAACGGAGGAGTCGACGACACGCAGGCCGCCAATGCCGTGCACCCGGGTCTCCGGGTCGATCACCGCCTCCTTGCCCGTGCCCATGGGGCAGGTGCAGGAGGGGTGATAGGCGCTCTCCACGGCCTGGCGCACGAAGGCATCGATGGCCTCGTCCGAGGTGACGTCCGCGCCCGGCTGGATCTCTTCGCCCCGATAGTCGTCCATCGCTGGCTGGTTGATGATCTCGCGGGTCAGGCGCACGCAGTCGCGGAAGCCTTCGCGGTCGTCCTCATGCTGGAGGTAGTTGAACAGGATCTCCGGCGCGGCTTTCGGGTCCGCGGAGCGCACGTACACATGCCCCCGGCTTTTCGGCTTGTTGTGCCCCACGTGCACCTGGAAGCCGTGGCCGTCGAACGCTTCCTTGCCGTCGTAGCGCATGGCCGCCGGCAGGAAGTGATACTGCAGGTCCGGCCACTCAACGCCCGCCTTGGAACGGATGAAGGCGCAGGATTCGAAGTGGTTGGTCGCACCCAGGCCGTCCTTGTTCAGGATCCAGCGCGCACCGATCAGTGCCTTGCTCAGCGGGTTCAGTTTACTATTGAGCGAGGTGGGCTGTTTGCAGCGGAACTGGAAGTAGAATTCCAGGTGGTCCTGCAGGTTGGCGCCCACGCCCGGCAGCTCGTGAGTGACCTCGATACCCGCCTTATCCAGCACCTCGCGGTTGCCGATGCCGGAGAGCTGGAGGATGTGCGGTGACCCGATGGAGCCCGCCGAGAGGATGACCTCGCTGTTGGCTTTCACGTCCCGCACCTTACCGCCGCGCTCGTAGCGCACACCCACGGCCTGTTTGCCGTTGAGCAGGACTTTATGCACCAACGCGCCAGTCATTACGGTGAGGTTCGGGCGTTCCATCACCGGCCGCAGGTAAGCGTTGGCGGTGGAGGAGCGCCGACCGTTCTTCACGGTCATGTGCATGGGGCCGAAGCCTTCCTGCTGGTGCCCGTTGTAGTCTTTCGTCACGGGGTAGCCGGCCTGTTCGCCGGCGTCGATGAAGGCCTGATACAGCGGGTTCTTCATGTTGTTGCCGTTGTTGGTGCCCAACGGCCCGGAGTCGCCACGGTACGTGTCGCCGCCGAATACCCAGGTTTCGGCCTTTTTGAAGTACGGCAGGCAGTTCTGGTAGTTCCAGCCTTCGGCGCCACTCTCCTCCCACTCGTCAAAGTCCCTGGCGTGGCCGCGTACGTAGACCATGCCGTTGATGGAGGAGGAGCCACCCAGGACCTTGCCCCGGGGGCAATGCATGCGACGGTTGTCCAGGTAGGGCTCGGGTTCGGTGTGGAACTGCCAGGCGAACTTCTTTGTGTTCATCGGGATGGACAGCGCGGTGGGCATCTGGATGAAGATGCTGCGGTCGCTGCCGCCGGTTTCGAGCAGCAGGACCCGGTGGTGCGGGTCCTCTGTGAGCCGGTTGGCCAGCACGCAGCCGGCGGAACCTGCGCCGACGATGATGGTGTCGTATTGGTGTTTACTCATAACGGATTCCTGACTCTGTTGCA
Source organism: Pseudomonadota bacterium (assembly GCA_051745655.1). GTDB lineage: Bacteria > Pseudomonadota > Gammaproteobacteria > Pseudomonadales > Oleiphilaceae > Halospina. The sequence goes on along the minus strand of JBNJEG010000060.1, from coordinate 2,708 downwards.
GGGGGGCGGGCGGGTATTCCTGCTCGGGAAACGCTATGAATACATCCGTGTACGCTTGTCGGTCGCCATCCATGGCGACCGGCATTCCCGAGCAGGAATCCCCGCCCACCCCCATCGACATTCTGGAAAACGCCGTCAGAACGGGGCTTCGATGTCTCCCATTCCGACGTAGACGGACTTGAGCTGGGTGTAGTGATTGATGGTCGCCGAGCCGTTCTCGCGGCCGATGCCGGACTGCTTGTAGCCACCCACCGGCATCTCCGAGGGCGATTCGTTGTAGGCGTTGATCCAGCAGATCCCAGCCTGGATCTGGTGGATAACACGGTGCGCGCGTTTGATGTCACGGGTGAAGACGCCGGCGGCCAGCCCGTAATGGGTGTTGTTGGCGCGGCGGATGACGTCGTCTTCGTCTCGAAAGGTCAGCACGCTCATGACCGGGCCAAAGATTTCTTCCTTCACGATGGTCATGTCATCGGTGCAACCGGTGAAAACCGTGGGGGCCACGAAGTAACCGCCTTCCACGCCGGCCGGGGACAGTTCCTCGCCGCCACAGGCCAGGGTGGCGCCTTCTTCCACGCCCTTACGGATGTAGTCCATGACCAGGTCGCGGTGCTTGCTGGAGATGAGGGCACCGAAGTTGGTCTCCGGGTCCAGGGTGTCGCCGGCGATGATGTTGTTGCGGGTGCGCTCGAGGACTTTCTCGATGAAGGTCGGATACAGGTCCTCGTGCACGAAGACGCGGGTGCCGTTGGTGCAGATTTCGCCCTGGGTGTAGAAATTGGCGAGCATGGCGGCGGAAACGGCGTTGTCGATTTCCGCGTCGTCAAAGATGATCAGCGGCGACTTGCCACCAAGCTCCATGGTGACTTCCTTGAGCGTGGTGGCGGCGCCGGCCATGACCTTCTTGCCGGTGCCCACTTCGCCGGTGATGGAGACCTTGTCGATATTGGGCTCATGGCTCAGCCAGCTGCCGACCTCACCTGCGCCCTGGACGACGTTGAAGACACCCGCCGGCATGCCGGCTTCCATCAGGATCTCGGCCAGCTTGAGCGCGCCGAGCGGCGTTTCCTCGGAGGGCTTGAAGATCATGCTGTTGCCGCAGGCCAGCGCCGGGGCGGACTTCCAGCAGGCGATCTGCAGCGGGTAGTTCCAGGCGCCAATCCCGGCGCACACGCCCAGCGGTTCGCGCCGGGTGTAATAGAAGTCGCCGCCCAGGTCCTGCTGGTTGCCTTCCAATGCCGGGGCCAGGCCGGCGTAGAATTCCAGGGAGTCGGCGCCGGTATTCACATCCACCTCGCTGGCTTCCTGCCAGGGCTTGCCGGTGTCGAGCACTTCGACCCTGGCCAGCTCGTCATTGCGTTCGCGCAGCATGGCGACCGCCCGGTTGAGAATGCGGGCCCGCTCCATGCCGGTCATGGCGGACCAGGTGGCGAAGCCCTCGCGTGCGCTTTCCAGTGCGGCCTGGCGCACGCCTTCGTCGGCGACTTCCACCTCGTAGATCACCTCACCGGTGCCCGGGTTCACCACCTCGAAGGTTTCGCCGGTGCTGTTGGCCATGGGTTGGCCGGCCACAAAATTCTGGTAGCGCGTCAGTGGCATGGTTCGACTCCGTGCTGTGTCAGTACATCGTTGATGAAGGCTTTGCACAGGGCCTCGCTTTCGCGGAAGCTCTGTGTCGGATCGGGGCCCAGGGCGCTGCGCAGCCAGAAACCGTCGATCAGGGCGGCTGTCTGGCGGGCGGAACGCCGGGCCACATCCAGCGGAACAAGCTGGCGGAACGAGTAGCAGAGGTTGCTGTAGAGGCGACCACTGTTGATGTTCTGCAACCGTTCCAGTCCCGGCTCGTGCATGGCGCGAGCCCAGAAACTCAGCCAGGTGCGCGTGGTGGCGCTGGAACGCTGGAAGTCACTGAAGTTGGATTCCACGATTGCCATGAGCCGCTGCTGTGGCGTGAGCTCAGCTGACTGGGTGTGCTCCAGCAGCCCCAGTTTCAGTTCTTCCAGCAGCTGGCGCAGCGTTGCCTCGATCAGCGCCTGCTTACCCCCGAAATAATGACTGATCAGCCCGGAGGACATCCCAGCCGTGCGGCTGATGGCCCCGATGGTGGCATTCTGCAGCCCGAGCTCCCCTACGACATCAAGGGTGGCCTCAATGAGCTGGCGCCTGCGTTCTTCCTGGACTCCGACTTTAGGCATAAATTTTTATTGATTGACTGTTCAATTAAAATTAAGGATAGACGCTCAGGATCCCGGAATCAACAGGGTGTTCAGCTTCTGGTGAAGGGAGATTCTCAAAACGCTTTCAGATCAGTAATCTGTTGGCATTGTGAAACTTCGTGATGACGCCCGTGGGTGTTCACTATACTCCCGGTATTCGCCAGCCCCCGGAATGGAGCCTGAATGACGCCCCTGCGCTTCGTGGACCGCCTTAAGTTTTTTCTGGAGCGCCAGCTCATCAAGGGCGCGTTTTTCCAGCTCATGGTGGTGGCGCTGTTGATCGGCGTGATCTCGCTGATTGGGGGCCTGCTGGTGTTCCCTCTTCAAGGCGCCTTCTCCGGTTTCGGTGAAGCCCTCTGGTGGGCCTTCCTGCGCCTGACGGATCCCGGGTATCTAGGTGATGACGAGGGCAGCTGGCAACGCGTCGTTTCCACGCTGCTGACCGTAAGCGGCTACGTCGTCTTTATGGGCACCCTGGTAGCGATAATGACC
>JBNJEG010000059.1:0-12291 GCA_051745655.1 Pseudomonadota bacterium | reverse complement strand
CCATCACGGGTGGGGCGGGAAACACGGAACCCGGCAACAACCTCACCGTCCTTTTCCAGCGTTACGGTGAGTTCGCCCTCCGTGACCGGGTCATACCGCTCAAGGCGGCTCAGGTGGACCGCAAAGCGCGATCCCTCCCCTGCGATCAACGCCGGATACTCGAGAAACAATTCGGTATCGTCGTTATAGCGGGTCACCACCGCGGACGACGTGCCCTCGGAGTCCGGCTCATGGGCCTCCTCCCCGTGACCGGCGTCGCCATGGTCGTGGCCATGACCATCGGAATGATCCCCACACCCGGCCAGAGCCGTAACCGCAACACTTACGGCCAGGGCACTGAACGCGGCGCGCCAGTCAGTGATCATGGCCGTGCTCTCCGTCGTGGCCATGCCCGTCCCCGTGGCTATGGTCTTCGTCTTTGTCTTCCGCGCCTTCATGGGCCTCATCGTGCTTGCTGTCATCGCCACCAGAGCCCTGATGATGCTCGTCCTTTTGCTCCGCCTTGCTCCTGTCGGAGTCCTCATCACCGTAGAATGCCTCGGTCTCCGGTTCATCAGAATCATGGGAGTGGCCATGCTCCCCGTCGTGGTCGTGACCAGTACCGGCGACAGCCAGACCTGCGCAAAGGCAGAAGAGGAACAGGGTGGATCGGAGGATGGCTCTCATGGTGGTTCTCCTTTATGTATTGAGTGATCAGAGGGTTCTGGATTCAAGGGAATAGCATGACTTCAGCGCTCCCGGCCTCCGCTCGACTGATGGAGCTCAATGGCAGCGACACGGGCTTCATGGGCCATCTCCAACACTCTGAGACGCGCATCAAGCTGACCGCTGTAGGCGTCCAGAAGCTCCAGGATGCCGATTTCGCCGGCGCCATAACTGGACTCGGCGAATTCGGTCAGCTCCCGGGACCGCATCAGGGCCTCCTCGCGGAAGGTTTCGATGCTTTCAATCAGGGAACGGGTCTGGCGCCAGAGACCACGGATCCTCGCGCGAACCTCCCGTATCCGCCCCAGGCGACCCGCTTCCGCCTCATTGCGCCGTGCTGCGGCCTCAGCCGCCTCAGCCTGCCCCTGGTTAAAAGCGGGGATGGGAAGGCTGACGCTGAACAACAGCCCTCCACCGTCGCTGCCAGGCTGTTTAACGCGATTGAACCCAACCCCGAGCGTTGGGTCCGGAATCCAGGCGCGCCCCGCGGCCCGCTGAGCGGACTCCGCCGACTCGGCACGTGCCTGAAGCCGTTTGAGGTCGGCACGCTGGTTGGCACGATCCATATACGTCTGGAGTGATGACGGCAAATCGGGCTGGAGCTCGCCCGTCAAACGCTGGCTCACTTGCCTTTTGTCGGTCTCCAGAAGGGCATGGAGCGATTCGCGCCTGTGCTGCAGCGCGGCACGCGCCTGATCCAGCCGGGCCTGGATTCCTGCCCGTTCACGCCCGATACGGCTCTGGTCATAGCCTGAAATATCGCCTGCTTGACGCCGCTCCTCCACCATGGCGGCGACCCCGTCCATGCGGTCGAGCGCGTCACGCAAGGCCTCAACGCGACGCTGCTCCAGCAGCGCGGCATGAAAGCGCTGCCGCACGCGGCTACGGTGTTTCACACGGCGCCAGTCGTTGCCGTGACGGATGCCCGTGGCACGGGCCCGGGCGGCTTTTGCCTCAAACTCTTGCTGGCCAGAGAAATCGAACTGCTGGGACAGAGAGTAGGTGCGTTCCCTGGTCGTGGCACCACCAGCGTCGACCCGCTCCTGGGTAACCTCAAGCCTCGGGTTGGGCCAGCGGTCCGCCTGTTCTGCCCGTGCCTCAGCACCTTCCACCCGGGCCACGGTTTCACGCTTCAGGGGTTCGTAGTCAGCCGCTTTACTCAACGCCTGCTCCAGTGTGAGACGTGGCTCCGCCCCAACAACTGTCGCTGTCAAAAAGCCAGCCAGCCCGATAAGCCAGAAGCCCCAAAACCGACCCGCAATCGGTTTTTTCAGCATATCGCCAGTTCGACGCCAAGTGTGCATAGATGCTTATCCCAGAAAGGCGCTCAGGAAGGATTCGAGGGAGTGGTGGGCCATCGGTGAGGCATAGACGGCGACCGAGAGCAGGGCGAACACGCTCAGGCAGAACAGGCCCCAAAGCCGCAACGTCCGGGGATTGGTCATGAGTGCATCAACCCGCTGATCGATCATACTCCCCGTGAATGCCAGATCACCGACACTGTGAGGGTTCGCGCGGACCACCGCGAGTATCGTCTCAGCCACTCTCAGGCGGTCCCCCACGGCGGCAGCCGCATGCTCGTCCGCCGTCTGCTCGGTTGCCAAAAGGAATTCGCGGAGCAGCACGCGGCGAACGCCCGGAAGGTGCAACAGCGCCCCAAATCGAGCCAACAAGAGTCGCAATGGATCCCGGCGCGCACAGTGTGCCCGCTCATGCGCCTCAACCACGACCCGCTCCTCTCCGTCCAACAGACGGATCAGGCCGTTTGAAAACACAACCCGGGGGCGGAGAAGACCCATAACCCCCGCAAAGGGGCGGTCGGTGGTCAGAACCAGTGCAGGCTCGTTACGCCCACCGCGGCGTGCCATCCGTACCAGCGACTGATGCGCGCGGTACTCACGGAAAAGCGTCAGGGCATTGCAGCCCATCAGCAACACAAAGCTCCCTCCCATGAGACTCAGCCAGAGCGGGGCCCATGGAAGCTGTAACGCCGTGCCTGCATGCAAAACGCAATGATGGTGGTCACCCCCGGAACCCGCAGGGCAGTGCCCGCCGTAAAAGCCGACCAGGGAAGCAATGGACGGCCCCGCCACCACAGCGGCAAGGAGCGTCCCACCCAACAGGGGTAGCCAGCAGGCAACCAGCAGTGCAACGGCGCGTCTTGACGGCGGCAGCCGACGGACCACCGGCATCAGGGCGCGCCCAACCAGAGGGGTCAGAAGCACGATCGCCAGCGCTCCCAGCAGCGCCACCTTGAGAAAAACCAGGATCAACGACGCCATGGTTCAGCCCTCATCCCCGCGCGAGGAACGGGCCTGGCGCTTACGTTCAATCAGGGCCTGAAGGCGATCCAGGCCCTGCTCATCGTTGTCGTCGGCAAAGTCCACAAAGGCGCTCAGCAGGGATTCTTCCGGCAGATTGTCAGCCAGCGGGTGGGTCACCTGCTCGATCAGCCTCGCCAGGAAAGCCTCACGCTCCAGCGCCGGACGATAGACGTACGCATGGCCTTCCTTGGTCCGTGAGAGCAGGGCTTTCCGATACAGACGCTCAAGGGTGGACTGGACCGTATTGTGGGTGATGCCCCTCTGAACACCGAGCCGGGCATGCACACCCTTGGCATGATTCGCGCCGCGCTCCCACAACTCTTCCAGGACCGCGTGCTCAAGCTCTCCGAGCTGAATGGATCCGTGATTCATTCTGCATTCCAAAAAACCGATTAGTGATCGGTTTTACAGAAGCCACGATTCCCGGTCAACCTCTCTTTCCCGTCCAGCCCGCGTTCCGTCTTCTGGGGCGCACTCCTGAGCGGTGCCGTGATCACGCTCGTGCTGCGTGCTGCTGGCGTTGGCGGTCAGACGGTTTCGTATCGAACTGCTATAGGCTGGTATTCGCGTCCGGGTCGTACACCACCACGTTCCCATGCCCCTCCGCGATCAGGTGGCCCGCGTGCAGCGTGCTCATGCTGCCCTCATCGCAGTAGAGAAGGTAGCGGTTGCCGGCATCCAGCTCCGCGAACCGGTGGTTGAGCTCATAGAAGGGAATGGACCGGATCTCGTTGTTGGTCAGCGTCAGCGGTGACTCATCCGCCTCGCCGGGATGACGGATATCGATCACCACATCCCCGGGGGAAGGGGTATTCACGCGCGGCACGTCATCGATGCCCACCTCGCTCTCCAGCATCTGGTCCACCGGCGTCATGGTGCGGTTGGCCACGGCCGCATCCAGCACTGCGTCGTCGAAGAAGTCCTCATCACGCTCAATGCGCCCCTTCTTCGCCCGGGTGGTCGGGCGGTCCGAGATCACGCCGCAGTATTCAGGCATGTTCGCCGCCATCCAATAGGCACCGATGCGGTCCGCTATGTCGATGATGTCGTCCTTGTTCATGAACACCAGCGGGCGCATCACCAGCATATCCGTACTCTGGTCGATCTGGCCCAGGTTGATGGGCGTCTGGCTGGAAACCTGGGAGATGCTCTCACCGGTGACCAGGCCGGAGATGTGCATCTCGTTGGCAATGCGCTCCGCGGCGCGCAGCATCATGCGCTTGAGCACCACGCCACGGTAAGCGTGGTTGATGCGGGTCATCAGCTCGCCGAGCACGCCCTCGAAGGGCACTGAGATCATGTAGACCCGGTGGGAGGATTCGTAGTCCGCCCAGAGGTGGCGGACCATCTGGCGTACTCCGGCCTCGTGGGCCGTGCCGCCAAGATTGAAGAACAGGAAGTGCGTCTGGAGCCCACGCCGTATGGCCATGTAGGAGGACACGGCCGAGTCGAAGCCGCCCGATATCAGCGACAGCACCGGCTCCTGGGTCCCGATCGGGAAGCCACCCTGGCCCGGGTAGCGCCGCCGCACCACCACCATGCTCTCACGCTTGACCTCCAGGGTCACCGGGATCTCCGGCTGCTTGAGGTTCACGCCGGCGGCGTTGGTGTGTTTCAAAAGATGCCCGCCCAGGAACTGTTCCAGTTGCTGGGAGCTGAAGCTGTGCTCGCCCCGGCGCTTCACCCGCACTGCGAACGTTTTACCCGCCAATCGCTCGCGGTAGACATCCGTGACTTTCTCGGCCGCATCCTCGAAGCTCTGCCAGGGCAGGTCGTCCACCAGGAGGATGAACTGGGCGCCGGGCATGCGCTGCAGGTAATGGATAACCCGCTCCGCCAGGCCGGCATCCTCACCGTGGGTCTCCGTACGCCGCTGCTCGGCCACCGGGTCCTCGCCGGGCACGTACACATCGATCCGGTCCCAACCCGGGCGCACTTCAATACGTTCGTCGAGCTGGCGCATCATGCGGCGGACATTACGCCGCATCTGGCGCAACTGCTTGCGCCGCACAGGATCGGATTTGACCGCCATTTCCGGCGAAATCTTGATGAGGTAATGGACCATGGGTAACACTAGTCGGCTTGGATCACGTCCAGGTTCAGAAGAGGCGTGATTTTAACCGACACTGAAGGCCAAACACTATGTCCCGACTCGGCGTCCACGCGCGTGTCTCTCCCGAAGGCAGTCTCGAGATCCTCTCCAGCAAGGAGGTGAACCAGCTCAAGGACGACGGCGAAGGCGGCCTCTACCACCTGTTCCGCCAGTGCGCCCTGGCCGTGCTCAACAGCGGCGCCATCAGTGACGACAGCAAAGCCATCCTGGAAACCTACCAGGACTTTGACCTGGCCCTGCTGCAGCAGCCGCGCGGCATCAAGATCGAACTGCACAACGCTCCGCCCAGCGCCTTCGTGGACGGCACCATGATCCGCGGCATCCGCGAGCACCTGTTCTCGGTGCTGCGCGACATCGTCTACGCCAACTCAATACTGGCCACCGCCGGCTGGTACAACCCCGAACGCTCCGAGGACATCACCAACCTCGTATTCCAGGTGCTGCGCAACGCCGAGATCCTGCGCCCGGACCACGAGCCCAACATCGTCGTCTGCTGGGGCGGCCACTCCATCAGCCGCGAAGAGTACGACTACACCAAGGACGTCGGCCACGAACTCGGCCTGCGCGGCCTCGACATCTGTACCGGCTGCGGCCCCGGCGCCATGAAGGGCCCGATGAAAGGCGCCACCATCGCCCACGCCAAACAACGCATCGACAGCGGCCGTTACCTCGGCATCACCGAACCCGGCATCATCGCCGCCGAGGCCCCGAACCCGATCGTGAACGAACTCGTGATCATGCCGGACATCGAAAAGCGCCTGGAAGCCTTCCTGCGCGCCGGCCACGGCATCGTCGTCTTCCCCGGCGGCGCCGGCACCGCCGAGGAAATCCTGTACCTCCTCGGCGTCCTGCTCGACCCCCGCAACGAAGACCTGCCGTTCCCGCTGATCCTCAGTGGCTCACAGGACAACGCCGACTACTTCGAGATGATCGACCAGTTCATCCGCAACACCCTCGGCGACCAGGCCGCCAGCCGCTACCGCATCATCATCGACGACCCGGAAGAAGTCGCCCGCGCCATGAACGAAGGGATGGACACCGTGCGCGACTACCGCCGCCAGAGCCGCGATGCCTACTACTACAACTGGATGCTCACGGTCGACCCCATCTTCCAGACCCCGTTCGAACCCACCCACGAAAGCATGCGTGCACTCAACCTCCGCCGCGACCAGGAACCCCACCGCCTCGCCGCCAACCTGCGCCGCGCCTTCAGCGGCATCGTCGCCGGCAACGTCAAGGCAGACGGTATCCAACAGGTGGAAGAACACGGCCCCTTTGAAATCGAAGGCGACCCGGAATTCCTCGAACCCCTGGAAACCCTGCTGGACGCCTTCGTGGCCCAGAACCGAATGAAACTCCCCGGCCAGGCCTACAAGCCGTGCTATAAAATCATCGAAAAGGCCGGTTAAGCCCGTCAGCGAAAGCTAGCAAACTCGAAGGGAGGGGATCCGGGGCACCTCGGAGGGAAACTCGATTGCCAGGGATGGCAATCGGTAGCCTACAGGGACGTACTTGTGGCGGTTCCCGGAGAGGCACCCCGGATCCCCGCCCAGCAATCACGCATCAGTCTGGAGACGACTCAGCCCCAGTCCGAGGCATCTCCGCATAGTAGGCCGCCAGATCCCGCAACTCCTGCTCCGAAAGCCCCGAAACCTGCCCATGCATCACCGTAGCCTGCCCCCCACGCCGATCCCCATCCTGGTACGCCTTCATCGCCTCAAACAGATACCCCGCATTCTGCCCCGCCAACGAAGGATACCGATCCACCGACGCAATGCCATCTGAACCATGACAGGACCCACACCCACTCGCCAGGGCCTCACCCGCCTCCGGATCCCCCGCCGGCGCCTGCCCCACAAAGAAGAACACCAGCGTCAACGCCACCGCCGCCAGAACCGCCAGGATACTCCGCATGCACACCTCCCCGAATAAAGACGCCCGTATTATAACGACTGCCAACGCCCACGCACCCGCCTCGATTGGTGCCCCGGCCCAATTCCGGTAGGATGAGAAACCCCTGACAGACGGCCAACGCAGTAAGGAGAGTGCCCATGGGCGCCGACACAGCGCAGAACCAGGCCGAGGACACCGTCCTCTTCGAGAAACAGCCATGCCAGCAGGGCGCGCTCGGGCTCATCACCCTCAACAAGCCCGGCAAGTTCAACGCCCTCACACTGCCCATGATCCGCGCTATCCAGCAGCAGCTCGACGACTGGGCCGAGGACGACGACGTCAGCGTGATCGTTCTCTGCGGCAGCGGCGAAAAAGCCTTCTGCGCCGGCGGGGATGTCCGTTCCGTCCATGAGGCGATCCAGAACGCCAAGGGCCGCCCGGGCAATGACGGCGAGCGCTTCTTCGCCGAGGAATACCGCATGGACTACACCATCGCCACCCACCCCAAGCCCGTAGTGTGCTGGGGCCAGGGCGTGGTGATGGGCGGCGGCCTGGGCATGATGAACGCGGCCCGCTACCGCCTGGTAACACCGGATCTGAAGATGGCCATGCCCGAAATCAGCATCGGCTTCTTCCCGGACGTGGGCGCCAGCCGCTTCCTCAACCGTCTGCCCGGCAGCATCGGCATGTTTATGGGCCTGACCGGGGCTACACTGAACGTGGCCGACGCGCTGCGCGTGAGCCTGGCCGACTACGCCGTGCCCAACAACGGGTTCGAGGAAATGATGGGGTACCTGCGCGACCAGGCCTGGACCCAGTCGCCAGCGACCAATGACCGGCACCTTCTGGAGATTCTTCAGGGGTTCGCGGCCCAGTACCAGCTGGATCTCTCGGAATCCAACCTCGAGCACCACGAGCAGTTCATCAGTCGGATCTGCCGTGGCCGGGACGTGGTCGCCGTGGTCAACGCCATCCTCAACACCCAGGCGGAATCCGACTGGTTCCAGGCCGCGCAGGACAACCTGCGCAACGGCTGCCCCGTCTCCGCGCACATCGTCTTCGAGCAGCTCCACCGGGGCCTGCAGCAGAACCTCCGCGACATCTTCATGATGGAACTGACCGTGGCGGTGCACTGCGCCCGTCATCGCGATTTCCCCGAAGGGGTCCGGGCAAGGCTGATCGACAAGGATCACGCCCCGCGCTGGACGCACAAGGACGTGGCCAGCGTGCCGGCGGGCTGGGTCAAGTCCCACTTCACCTCCCCCTGGCCGGAAGGCGAGCACCCGCTGCGAGACCTGTGAACGGCGGGGTCAGCCCCCGCCCGCATTGCTGAGCATCATCTCCAGATCGCGGTTGCCATTGGCCCTGGCCACATCCAGGGCCGTGCGGCCATCCGGCGCCTCATAGTCCACGTCGGCCCCGGCATCCACGATCACGCCCCCCAGCAGAAGGTCATTGCGCGCCACCACCCGCATCAGCAGGGATTCCCCCGCCTCGTTCACCGTGTCCACCTCGGCGTCAGCCCGCAGAAGGCGATTGGTCGCCACCAGCTGGCTGTTCAGTGCGGCATAACTCAGTGGTGTTTCGCCCTCGTCAGTGCGCGCGTTGACTGAGGCACCCGCCTTCAGCAGCAGATCCAGGATGCGCATGCGCCCTTCCGCCGCAGCGGCCATCAATGGCGTGATGCCACCCTCCAGCCCGCGGTCCGGGTCCGCGCCCTCGCGCAGCAGGTACCAGGCAGCCTCTCCATGCCCCTCGCTCACCGCCTGGTAAAGCGGCGTGCCCTCCGGGCCCATGGCGTTGATCCGGCCACCCGCCTCAAGCAGTGACGCAATTTTCTCGCGGTTCCCCTCCGCCGCCGCCTGCATCAGCTCGGTCATGCCCTCCGTGCGCGTGGCGGAACGATCCGGCCCCGGCGAACTGCTGCAGCCGGCAATCAGCAGGGCGCCCAGAAGAAGCAGGGCGGACAGTGGGTTCTGGACGCAGGGTCGCATGGGTGACTCCGAAACAATGGTTTCGGCCTATTGTTAGCGGATCAGGCCCCGGATGAAACCGAAACGGTCACACTCCACTCCCGGAGTACTGCTCAAGACGCTTCCGGGCCAGCGAACGCAGCCGCTGCAGGCCCGGCCGACGGCCCTCGGTAAGCCCTTCGCGGCGGACGGTGTTCCAGTTCGCGCCCTGGGTCACCGCCCGCTCCCAGAGCCGTTGGTCACGCTCACACCAGGTCTGCTCCACAGCGGGCGTCAGCGCTGCCAGACGGGCGAGTGGAAGACGGCTCACCGCCAGGTCACGGGCGCCCAGGGCAAAAGCGTACAGCTCGCGCCGGTCCGCCTCACAGAGAGCCCCCGGGTCGGGGTCGGAGGGCACCGGCATCATAGCCTCCACGTCAGCGCGCACCCCGGTCTCGATGCCCTCCAGCCCAGGGACCAGCCACGGCCAGTGCGCCGCGAAACGCACCGCCTGCGAGTGACACACCGCGCCTCCGTCATCGGTGAGCGGCCTGCCCAGCATGGCGGTGTGGGTGCCGCTGGCGGCATCCCGCTTCATGCCCAGGCGCAGGAACCGGAACCCGGCCGCCTGCCAGAACGCCAGCAGCTCGGGCGTGGCCCCGAAGCTGACGGCCAGTACGTCCACATCCCCGGCAACGCCCAGGTCCTCCATTGCGGCCAGCAACCGCTGCCCGATCCCTTTCCGCCGACAGTCCGGGTGGACCGCTATACGGGTCACGCGCAGGTAACGGCGCCGAGCCGCCTCCGGATCGCCCCCCTGGAAGGCCAGTGACTGGGCGACCAGATGACCGCGCGGCCGGCGTTCGCCGAGCCAGACCGAGCGCGCCAGATCCGCGTCGAGTCCACCCTCGTGCAGCCCCCAGGCCACGCCCACAGGGGCATCGCCCCGCAGGGCAGCGACAATGACCGTCTCCGGGTCGTCCAGGAGCTGGCGCAGGTCGTCCGGGGAAGTCTGGTAATGGGCGCTGACCAGCAGCCCCATCACCGCCCTGAGCAGACCGTCATCGGTCAGCAGTTCGTCCTGGGTGATAACCCGGTAGGCCAGCGGCTCATCCGGGGAGGGAGGTGTTGGGAGATCCGCGTCCAGGCACAGCAGGCGGTTCATCAGCCCTTCCAGCGGATCATCCGGCGCCCAGCGGATGGGTTCCTCCAGTGCCACCCACTGCCAGCCCGGGTAATCACGCTCCAGGATTGCCCAAAAGCGCAGGTCGAAGCCCCTGCCGGTCCCTTCATAGCCATGCACCGTGGTGGCCAGGACCGACGCTGGCCAGTGCCCTGTCATGGCCGAGAGCATCGGCACCGGCAGCATGGCCGCCTCATCCACCATCAGAATGTCTATCTGCGGCGGCTGGCGAAGCAGTTCATCCGGCGCCCGGAACATCACCTGTTCCCGGCAGTCCGCCGCCACAAAGGCCCAGAAGCTGTCCAGTGCCGAGGGGCGGGCGGCCGTCACGCAGAGCCCCCGCACACCGCATTCACGCACCAGCCGGGTCGCGGCCATGCCCAGGGCTGCCGACTTGCCCCGGCCCCGGTCCGCGCGCAGAACCACGGGTGCGGGCTCTACCGCCTGGCCCATGGCCATGATGGCCTCAATGGCCCGCTGCTGGTCGCCTGTCGGGCCCTCCGGCGCCTGCCGCGCCACTGCGGGAGCATCCGGTGGCTCAAGGAAGGCGGAGTCGGGGGTAACCAGCGCGTTGGGCGGCTGCTCCACCGCCTGCCCGAGCAGCCGCGCCACCCGGGCCAGGAACCGGTAGGGAGGGATATGCTGTCGCAGGCGGTCGTAGTCCGGGTCCGGGCCCTCCGCCCACTCGGCCAGTGGCGGCACCAGCCAGACCAGCAGGCCGCCGCCGACCAGGGCTCCGCTGACCGCGCCCAACCCGGCCGGGTGAGTGCCCGCGTGGCTGTCCCAGACGATCAGTGACAGATCCCGGCCCAGCCACTGGCGGGCCTGGGCACCGGTACACGTAGCCATATCCGGGAGCGGAGCTGTGTCACCAACCCAGAGACCCTCTCCTTCCAGATGCGTGGCAACCTCGGCCGCAAGGGCACGCCCCCAGTCCGCGGGGCCGGCCAGCACCAGCACGCCACGGTGCCGCTTCGCCCGGAGCGCCGGCAGGGCGGCCTCCAACCATTGGCCGAGTGCCCGCTCCATGCTCAGTTGAGGTCCACCGCGTAGGCCTTGAGCGTGGCGAAGTCCACATACTCCAGCATGGACTCATGGGTGGCCTGGAGCACCAGGCGGGGCGCGCAGCCCGCCTCATAGGCCTCCTTCCAGCGCGCCGCGCACAGGCACCAGCGGTCCCCCGGCTTCAGCCCCTCGAACCCGAAGGCGGGCATGGGCGTGGCCAGGTCATTGCCCCGGGCGCTGGAGAATTCCAGGAAGGCCTCGGTGACCTCGCTGCAGACCGCATGCACGCCCATATCCTCGGGCCCCACGTGGCAGCAGCCATCCCGGTAGAAACCGGTCATGGGATCATAGCCGCACGCCTTCAGGGGCTCGCCCAGGACGTTACGCTGAATGCTTTCCGGTTCGCTCATACCATTACCCTCATTCGCTCTGCTGCCGTTACAATGAACGCCGCTGCCGGAAGGTCCCCCAGATGATGTCACTGACGGACGAACAGAACAGGGTCGTCACCCTCGATAACCAGCACTGCGTGATCACCGCCGTGGCCGGCAGCGGCAAGACCACCACGCTCGCCTGGCGCATCCGTTACCTGCTGGAGCAGGGCCATGACCCGGCGCGCATCCTGATCCTGATGTTCAACCGCAGCGCCCGGGCGGACTTCCAGGCCAAGCTCCAGGCCATCACCGCCGAAACCCGGCTCCAGCTTCCCGAGATCCGAACCTATCATGCCATGGGCCTGCGCCTGTACCGCCGTTTCGTGCGCGAAGGCTATCTGCCCGCCTGGCAGGGCGAGGTGCTGAGCGAGCAGGAGGTGAACTTCCAGGCCTGGCAGCTGACCCTGCGCTTCGCCCCCGAGGACCTGCAGGATGAGATCCGGCGCAACAAGAAAGAGTTCGTGGAGACGGCCACGGGCTTCATCGACCGGGTCAAGACCACCCTGGACAGCGCGGAAACCGTCTTTGAGGCCCTGGGCTTCGAGCCCAAGCACCGCTACCTGCTGGATCTGTACCACGCCTTCGAGAAATGGCGGAAGGACCACCGGCGCATCACCTTCGCGGACATGCTCTATGAGCCGGTGGTGGCGATGCACGAGCATCCGGAGCTGCGGGAACTGGT
>JBNJEG010000058.1:0-12301 GCA_051745655.1 Pseudomonadota bacterium | reverse complement strand
ACCAGTGGCTGCGCCGGCTGAGTTGTGAATTCCACTGGTATAACCCTGGTTTTACCGACTTCGAAGCCTTCCTGGCCACCCTGAAATCACGCAAGCGCAAGCAGATCCGGCGGGAACGACGCCTGGTGGCGGACCAGGGTATGGAATTCCGCCACTACTCCGGCCACAACGGCATTCCGGAGAACGCCCTGGAAGCCTTCCATGTGTTCTATCAGGCCACCTATCTCAAGCGCGGTCAGCGCCCCTATCTGAACCGGGATTTCTTCCAGTACCTGGCGGACCGCATGCCGGAACAGCTCACCCTGGTCATGGCGATTCACCAGGGCCACTACGTGGCCGCCGCCCTCTTCCTCCACGATGAACAGCGCCTCTACGGCCGCTACTGGGGCTGTCTCGAGGAGTACGATCAACTCCACTTCGAGACCTGTTACTACCAGGGCATTGACCTGTGCATCGAACGGGGGCTGAGCCGCTTCGATGCCGGCGCCCAGGGCGAGCACAAGCTCAAGCGTGGTTTCCAGCCCGAGCTGTTCGAATCCTTCCACTGGGTGAACGATGAACAGCTGAGGCCGGCGGTTGCGGATTTCTGCCGGCGCGAGGCGCAAGCCATCAGGGCTTACACTGAAAAGGCAGCCCATGAGCTGCCTTTTGTGTCTTCCTCCACCCCTCCCGGGGCCGGGATTTCGAGCTGATCAGCTAGTCAGACGCACCCAGGCCAAGTCGCTCACGCACTGCCGGTTCAAGGCTGCCCTTGAGCCCTACGGCCCTGCCCTCCTCCACGGCGATTTCTGCCGGAACGCCAACATGATGCCGGTACAGGGCCCACATCGCTCCCGCCCGGTTGCCACTGGCGCAATGCAGAAGGATGGGGTAATTATCCTGTTCGGAAACGATCCTGGCGAACGCATCAACCTGATCCTCAGTCGGTGGTCCACCAGAGACGCTGATGCCGTGGAATCCCAGCCCCGCCTCACCGGCTGCATCACGCTCGGTATTAAGGCCCTCATCTGGCGTAAGGAGACTCACCACCGTTTTGAATCCCATGTCCTGCAATTCCGGCATAGCGTCATCAGACAGTTCGCCGCCGGTTCCAATAAACGGCGCTGGGCGATTGTAGTTCGACACCGCCTGTGTCATTACATCGCCAAAAGGCGCCATCGTGGTATCAAGTCCGGTATCAAACGGCTGCCCACGCTGTGGCGCCATTTCAGTCATGGATGACTCATCAGGCGCCTCACTCCCATACTGAAACTGGGCACAACCTGAGATGCCCAGACTGATGCCGAGCGCCAATCCCAGTGTTAAAACTGACTTGGTCAGTTGGTTCGTATTCATAGATCTCTCCTTAAGCGTTTGACTGGCTTGCCGCCTTCCACACAGGAAAGGCAAGCCGGTTCAATCAGACCAGCGTCGATATCGATACACAGACACTGCCGATCAGAATGTAAACACCCGTACTTCAGGGTCTCGCATCACGGCGGTCATTTGTGGCGGCTTAGCTACCGAGACACCATCTGCGAGATCCGATTCGGAATACTCGCTGTTCGGCAGATAGAGCGCACAAACCGATACAGACGCTCCCTTTTCCATAAGCTGACTCAGCAGACCAGCGGGCGTGACGTTTTTGGGAGCAAGCACTGGATCATCATCGCGCTCAGCAAGTGCGAGGTCGCCAGCGTCGTCACACAGCAGCACATCAACCTCAGCTCCTTCTGTGGCCATGGTATTACCCAGCACCATTGCCATCCCCTGGGTCTGTGCCGATTTGCTCGACAGGATGATCATCACCTTTTCAACACTGCCTTCATGTTCTGACGCACCCACGCCCACCGGCAGACACGCCGTAAAAACGAGCATCGCTGCCCCAATCATCTTGTTGATCATATCTCTCCCCCTTTTTAAAGGTTATTGGTCTTGCAGGTTTTGATCCCCATCAAGCTGTAAGCCGGGCAATTGCCCATAGCGGCGGTCGCCAGGGGTACAAGACCGATCAGGCCCCACATACTCTCAGGACCGACGAACACAAGGGCCAATAGCACCAGCCCCACGATGACGCGGATAGCGCGATCTACACCGCCGACGTTGACTGTCATAGATGGATCTCCTCAATTTAAATCCCAAAATGCATAACGTTATTCTTTACAGAACTATAATGAGCTCCTGGAACCGGGAATTCAATGCGCGCGCCATTGGGCCAAGCTATCAACGAGAGCAGCTTTGTATATCTTATAGGACTATCGTTATATCATAAGAAATGATTTACTGAATGCCAGCACACCAGCCAGCGGAGGCAACGCCATGAAAAGCCCTCAGGTGCAACACTTCTTCGACGAACCCACGAATACCTTCAGTTACGTGGTCCAGGATCCCGAGAGCCGGTCCTGCGCCATCATCGATTCGGTCCTGGACTTTGACTATGCCGCGGGACGCACGGATGTCCGCTCCGCGGACGAGATCATCCAATTCATCAGGGACAATCAGCTTGAGGTTGAATGGATCCTCGAGACACACGTTCATGCTGACCACCTGTCCGCGGCCCCCTACCTTCATGAGCGTTTGGGCGGCCAGACAGGCATAGGCCAGAAGATCGTGGAAGTGCAGGAAATTTTTGGGAAAGCGTTCAATGCGGGTACTGAGTTCGCTCGTGATGGCAGCCAGTTTGATCGGCTTTTCAGTGAGGGTGACACGTTCAGGATCGGCAACCTCGAAGGGAGAGTACTTCACACTCCTGGCCATACCCCGGCATGCCTGACGTACGTCATTGGCGATGCCGCTTTTGTTGGCGATACCGTTTTCGCACCCGATGCGGGGACCGCGCGATGTGACTTCCCGGGTGGGGATGCCCATGCCCTTTACCATTCGGTCCAGAAGGTGTTGTCACTTCCAGAACAGACCCGTCTCTTCCTTTGCCACGACTATAAGGCGCCAGGTCGTGATGAATTCGTTCATGAGACGACAGTTGCGGAACAGCGCGAACGCAACATCCATGTTCGTGAAGGCATCGGAGAAGAAGCGTTTGTAAAAATGAGAACCGAGCGCGACGCAACACTGGGCATGCCACGCCTGATCCTGCCCTCGGTTCAGGTCAACATGAGAGCCGGTGAGATGCCCCCGGCCGAGGACAATGATCAGGTCTATCTAAAGGTCCCTGTCAATCGATTCTAGTACTTAAGGGTGGGCAGGACAGGTTGTGAGCGCCCACCCAAAAAACGGCGTTTGACTCAAAATCCGTCATACCGACCTGTCCGCCGGCAGAGAAATGACTCTATCCGCCTCGATAAAGGGCATAGAGTCATGCAGCATAAGCACAACGCTGCGGCCATTAAGCCAAGGCTGGATCGCCTTCCAGACTCTGACCGCTGTTGCCTCATCCAGCCCCGTGAAAGGCTCATCAAGGATCAGCACGGGTGTATGCCGCAGCAGGACACGGGCGAGCGCCAGACGTCGCCCCTCACCGCCGGAAAAAAGCCCTCCACCTTCACCGAGCCGTGTCTCAAGCCCATGCTCGAGCGATGTCACGAGCGCTACCAGGTCTACCGCCTCAAGCATCCGCCATAGCTGGCTTTCAGTCGCAGCAGGGTTACCCACCCGGAGGTTGGCAGCAATGGACTCATTGAAAAGATGCGCATCCTGAGTCAGCACCCCGACACACTGACGCCAATCCTCGAGCGGAAACGCGGCGCTATCATGGCCATCGGCAAGCACCCTTCCCTCGTCCGGTGCTGTCAATCGGGCCGCCAATGAAGCCAGAGTGGACTTCCCGCTGCCTGACGCGCCCGTTATCACCAGCCGCTCCCCTGGAGCCAGGGAAAGACTGAAATCCCGGAAAACAGGTGGCGTACCCTGCGCCACGCTCACATGGGACCAGGTCAGCGCCGGATGCGCGGGTACCTCGGGGACGGGAGACGGGACAGGCGGGCTAGGCCCCGTCCTGCCCTGCTGGTTCAGGCGTGCGGCTGCCGCCTCCGTCGCTCCCCAGCGCGCGAAGGCCACCGACAGCGGCGCAAATCCTTCAGAGAGAGCCATCACGGCCAGGGGGATCAACACCATCACGGGTCCGGAGATCTGCCCCGACTGCCAGGCCAGAGACGCGAGCAGCAGCACCGCAACCACCAGCAACTGCATGACCAGGGTGTTGCATGCCTGCCCGCTCACCGCAGCCTGGTCCAGCCGCTCCTTGCGCCGGCGCTGCGCCGCCTCCTCCATGAGGAGCTGCTGCTGGTGGCGTTCGAGCTGACCCGCCGCTGTCAGCTCGGCCAGCCCCTCCAGCTGCTCCAGTGCCCGGGCCCGCAACTGCTCGCCGGCAGTGACCTCGGCCGCACTGAGGCCACGCGTCCGCTGTGCCATACCGACTGTCACCAGAAGCAGCCATGACAGCAGTACGACCAACACCACCAGGGCAATGGCGGGCGCGAAAACCGCAATCAACCCGACCGTCATGAGACTCGCAATCAGGGCAACCGAGGGAGGCGCAATCTGCCGGAGGTAGAGGTTATCGAGGGTCGATACATCGCTGATCAGCCGGTTCAGGAACTGCGCCGACCCCAGGCGCCGCCGGACCCGATCGTCCATCCCGGTGAGCTTCCGGAACAGTGACACCCGGATATCCGCCAGCAGCCGCAGCACCACGTCGTGGTTCACCAGGCGTTCGCCGTAACGGCTGAGAGTCCTGAGCAGGGCGAAAAAGCGGATGCCACCGCCCGGGATGTAGAGATTGAGACTCGCGTTCAGCCCGGCCGCCCAGGCTAGCGCGGTCACCGCGGTGGCGGTGATGAACCAGCCGGACAGTGCCAGGAGCCCCAGGCCCGCCAGCAGGGTCGCAATCATCAACGCCAAACCTGCCGCCAGCTGGGCGCGGTGGGCCCGGAGCAGCCGCAGCCAGGGCCTGAGCTCATCCATGGTGGACGCCCTCCAGTGCCAGCTGCCGGTCGCCGAGGGCCAGAAGGGCGGGATGATGCGTGGCGATAACGCAGAGCCGATCACCGCCCAGTATCCCCCTCAGGCCCTCAATAACCTCGGCTTCCGTGGCCGCATCCAGCCCCGCCGTGGGCTCATCCAGAAGCATCACCGGCGTCGGGGTGAGGAACAGCCGCGCCAGGGCCAGACGCCGGGCCTGCCCGCCCGAAAGCCCCAGCCCGCCCTCACCCAGCGGCGTCGCCAGCCCCTCCGGCAATGCATCCAGAACCGGGCCCAGCCCCACGCGCTCGATCGCCTCACGCATTCCTGCGTCATCCGCTTCGGGGGCCGTCAGCTGAAGGTTCTCACGCCAGCTCCCGGCCACCAGCCAGGGTGACTGCCCCATCCAGCCCACCGGCAGAACACCCGGCAGCTGGCCCTGCACCCGGACGCTTCCTGCCGCCGGCACAGTGAACCCCGCCAGAACCGCCAACAGCGTCGACTTGCCGGAACCAGACGGGCCCGAGACGATAAGGGTCTCGCCGGCCGAAAGGGACAGCCCGATGCCATCCAGGACCGGCGGACGCTCCGGATACACCACGCGCAGGCCGGTCACCTGAATGCCCTGCCCCTCCGGAGACGTGGCAGCCGATTCGTTGTGTGCAGGCGCCACCTCCCCCGAAGGCGCCAGCCGCGTGCTGAGGTGGGCCGCGGCCCCCAGTGCCGCCGCGCGATCGTGGTAGTACTGGGAAAGCAGTCTCAGGGGCTGGAAAAATTCCGGGGCCAGCAGCAGGACCAGCAACCCCGAGAACAGCGTCATTTCGCCCGCGGGCCCGAAGGTGATCATCCCCAGGAGCCCGAAGCCCACGTAGATGGCCACTGCCGCAATCGCCACCGAGGCGAAGAACTCCAGCACCGCCGAGGACAGGAAGGCTACTCGCAGGGTGGCCATGTTCAAACGGCGGTACTCATCCGTCGCCCGCGCCACCTCCGTGACCGCGGCTTCGCTGCGCCCGAACAGCTGCAGGGTCGTCAGGCCACGCAAACGGTCCAGGAAGTGCCCGGAAAGCCAGGCAAGGGATTCATAATGGCGCTGGTTGATGCGTTCCGCACCCATACCTACCAACGCCATAAACAGAGGAATCAAAGGCGCGGCCGCCAGCAGGAAGAGCCCCGCCAGCCAGTCGAGGTACAGAACCACTGCCAGAATCATCAGGGGTACGATGACAGCCAGCACCATCTGCGGCAGGAAGCGGGCGTAATACCCGTCCAGAGCGTCCACCTGCTCGCTCCACTCGCTGGCCAGCCGACCGGAATCACTGGCTTTCAGGCCTACCGGGCCGGCCGCGGCCCAGGCATCCAGCAGCGCCCGGCGCACCCGCGCACGGACCCGGTCACCGGCGCGCAGCCCCTGCCAGTCCTGAACCCACTGGGCACCGGCACGTACCACGACGGCACAAGCCAGGGCGGCTCCGATGGACAGGAGGTGAACGGGCTGCTCGCCCGCGATCAGCTGGTCCACGAACCAGGCCATCAGCCCGAGCTGGGTGATCATCGCCAGGGCATGGCCCACACCGGCCACAACCGAGCCCACCAGCAGCCCCCTGACGGGGGCCGTCCACTGCTTCAGCCAGCGCGCCGCCGAGCGCGGCTCAGTGGTAGCCGTCACCAGCGCGCACCTTGCCCCGGAATACCCAGTAGGTCCACGCCGTATAGGTCAGCACGATGGGAATCACAAACAGCAGGCCCAGCAGCAGGAACAGCTGCGACTCCCAGGCCGAGGCCGCATCATAGAGCGTGATGTTCGGGGGTACCACATAGGGCCACTTGCTCACCAGAAGCCCCAGGTAGGTGAAGATGAACAGGCCCATGGTGGCCACGAAAGGGCCCCCTTCCTGGCGCTGATCAATGCCCTGCCAGATTTTCCAGGCACAGAACAGCGCCAGCACCGGCAGAATCCAGATCAGGTGCAGATGCGCGAACCAGCGCTCATATACGAATTCATCGACGAAGGGCGTCCATATGCTGATCACCGCGAACACGGCCAGTACAGCCAGCAACAGGTACCGGGCCATGCGCCGGGCCCACTCCTGCGTATGGCCCTCGGTCTTCATGATGGTCCAGGTCGCACCCAGCAATGCATAACCGGCAACCAGGCCGACCCCGGTAAGAAGCGTAAACGGCGTCAGGAAATCCAGGGGACCACCCACAAAGACGCCATCAGCCGTGTTGATGCCCTCGATGTACTTACCCACCACGATACCCTGGGCAAGGGCAGCCACCGTCGAACCGCCTGCGAAGGCAATATTCCAGAGGTAGCGCGAACGGTTGGCCTTGAAGCGGAATTCAAACGCGATACCCCGGAAGATAAGCCCCGACAGCATCAGAAATACCCCGATGTAGAGCGCCGGCAGCATGATCGAGTAAACCATGGGGAAGGCCGCCAGCAGGCCGGCACCGCCCAGCACCAGCCAGGTCTCATTGCCGTCCCAGACCGGCGCGACCGAATTCATCATCAGGTCCCGGGACTCCTCGTCGGGAGCCAGCGGAAAGAGGATGCCCACGCCCAGGTCGAACCCGTCCATGAGCACGTACATGATGACGCCGAAGGCAATGATTGCCGCCCAGATCAGTGTCAGGTCAAAGGGTTCCATCAGGACTGGCCTCCAGTGCTTTCCAGTGGTACGTGGGCAGCGGACATCGGCCGTTTGGGCCGCTCCACATCATGGTGGTCCCCAGGCAGATCATCCGCCTCAAGTCCCGCCTCAAAGAGCCGCGTCAGGTAATAGACACCAGCGGTGAACACCACCGCGTACACCAGGATGTAGCCCACCAGGCTGAACAGGGCGACACCACCGCTGAGAGACGGCGTCACACCCTCAGCATGGGTCATCTGTCCGTAGATCAGCCAGGGCGCGCGTCCAACTTCGGTGACAAACCAGCCCGCAAGCACCGCGACGAAGGGTGCGACGCCCATGGGTACCAGGCCCTTGAGGAACCAACGGCTCTGCCAGTACCGCCCGCCAGGGCGCAGCAACAGGCCTGCTACGGCAAAGGCGATCATCAGCAGGCCAAGCCCCACCATCACGCGGAAGGACCAGAACACAATGCCCACTGGCGGCTGCTCGTCCCGCGGGACTGCATCCAGACCGGGAACCTCACCCTCGGTGTCATGCTTGAGGATCAGGCTCGCCAGCCCCGGGATTCCCACCTCCAAATGGTTGGTCTGGGCCTCCTGATCCGGCCACGCGAACAGCAGCAGCGGCACATTGGTCGAGGTCTCCCAGTTGCCCTCCATGGCCGCCACTTTGGCCGGCTGGTGCTCCAGAGTGTTCAGCCCGTGCAGGTCGCCCACCCAGAGCTGGGCCGGTGCAATGATCAGCAGCAGCCACAGACACATGGAGAGCGCCTTGCGGTTGGCTTCGATCTCACGCCCTTTCAGCAGGAACCAGGCGCTGACAGCGGCAACCACGAAGGCCCCGGTCAGGAACGAGGCCAGACCCATGTGTACAAAGCGGTAGCCGAAGGAGGCATTGAAGATGGCATCACTCCAGGAAGTGACCCGGTGCATCCCGTTCTCCATCACCGTTCCAGCCGGAGTCTGCATCCAACTGTTGGCGGACAGGATCCAGAAAGAGGAAATGAAGGTGCCGATGGCCACCATCAGGGCGGCGAACACGTACACTCCGGAGGGCACCTTGTCCCGGCCGAACAGCAGTATTCCCAGGAAGGCCGCCTCCAGGAAGAAGGCCGTTACCACCTCATAACTGAGCACAGGCCCCATGAAGTTGGCCGTGGCCTGGGCGAAGTTGCTCCAGTTGGTCCCGAACTGGAAGGACATGACGATGCCGGACACCACCCCCATGCCGAAGACCACTGCGAACACCTTGATCCAGAACTTCGACAGCCGGGTGTAGACCGGGTTGCCGGTGCGGAAGGCCAGGGTCTCCAGGAAGGCGATGAATGAAGCCAGCCCGATCGTGAAAACCGGGAATATAGCGTGAAAGGAAATCACGAACGCAAACTGGATTCGCGAGAGCAGAACGGGATCCAGATCCATGAAGCCTCCGACGGTCAAGGTTCAAATGCATGAGTACTCGCCAATTCTGGCGTTTCTGATCGGCAGATAAAAGAGCAACTGCCGACCATCTTCAATGGTTCACAGATCTCTCACGGGACAATGACGGGTCACTTAACGACTGCCATGCCTCGTAGGTACTGAGAAAAACACGCCCCGTAAGCGATTGGTACAGCGCGGTATTCTGAAGGCGATCCATTACCGGGCCCTTGACTTCTGTCAAGTGCAGCAAAACGCCTGAGTCCTTAAGGCGACTGTTGATGGCTTCCAGGCTTTCGAGTGCGGAGGCATCGATAATGTTAACCGCCTGGCAGGCCAGGACTATATGCTTCAGCTCCGGCCGGCGTGCCGCAAGTTCCATTACCGTGTCCTCCAGGTAACGGGCATTGGCGAAATAAAGGCTCCCATCAATACGCAGTATCGCCAGATGGTCGCACGTCTCAACATTGTGGCGCTCCACATTGCGGAAATGCTCGGTTCCGGGGACGCGCCCCACCACAGCGCTGTGAGGCCGACTCGTGCGGTACAGGTGCAGCCCCAGCGACAGGGCCACGCCGGTCAGGATACCGCTCTCCACACCATGGGACAGGGTCAGCACCAGGGTGGCCACCATCGCAACCCCGTCCACGCGGGAGTAGGCCCAGGTGCGCCGGATGGCAGGCAGGTCGATAAGGGTGCCTACTGCCACAATGATGGTCGCTGCCAGTGTCGCTTTGGGCAGAAACGCCAGGGGCGTGGTCAGCAACAGCGTTGACAGTGCAATCCCTATCGCCGTCAGAGCGCCGGCCAGCGGTGTCACCGCGCCCGCATCGAAATTCACCACCGAGCGCGAGAACCCACCGGAGACCGGCGATCCTCCGCTGACTCCGGCACCCACGTTGGACAGCCCCAGCGCGATCAGTTCCTGGTTCGGATCGATCCGTTGCCGGCGTTTGGCGGCCAGGGTCTGGGCCACGGAAACCGACTCCACAAAGCCGACCAGACTGATCAGCACTGCAGCCGGCAGCAGTGTCGACCACAGATCAGCCTCCAGGCTCGGTATTGCCAGTGACGGAAGTCCATCCGGCACCTTGCCGACCAGCGCAACGCCCTGCTCCTTGAGGTTGAACGCCCAGGCCAGCAGGGTGGTTAGGACGACGGCGGATACGGGCGCTGCCTTGGTCAGCAGATCGGGGGCGTGGCCCGAGAGGCCGAGACGCTCCAGCCCTGCCTTCAGATAACGCCGGCACACCACCAGGTAGACCCAGACACCGGCGCCGATAAGCAGCGTCAGGCCACTGACATGGCCTACCCCCTGCCACAGCCCCGGCAGCAACTGGACAAGGTTATGCCCTGACGCCTCGACACCCAGAATGTGACGCAGCTGACTGGCCGCGATCAGGATTCCGGACGCGGTCACGAAACCGGAGATGACGGGGTGACTCAGAAAATTGGCGAGAAACCCGAGCCTCAGCAACCCCATCGCCACCAGGATCAGCCCGGACAGAGCGGCAAGCACCAGGGCTCCGGCGACATACTCCGGGGTGCCGGCCTCCGCGATATTCCCCAGCGCAGCGGCCGTCATCAGTGACGCCACCGCCACGGGCCCGACCGCCAGCGTGGCCGAAGTGCCGAAAAGCGCATAGATCACCAGCGGCAGCATACTGGCGTACAGCCCCACTTCGGGCGGCAGCCCCGCCAGCATCGCATAGGCCAGCGCCTGGGGCACCAGCATCAGGGTAACGATAACAGCCGCTATAGCATCGCGGAGAAAGGTATCGCGCCCATATCCGCGCAGCCAGCGTGCCAATGGCAGCCACCGCTCCAGGTTCATGCCGTGCGCTCTCCATTGGAGGTCCTAGTCGTATCACGGCGTGCCGGTCGCGCAAGCCATTCATGGCCTCTCAGCGACAGCTGCCAGTAGATCCAGGGCAGCTGGCCCGCCTTCAGCCACCAGGCAAGCCGGGTTGGCTTAGTGCCATCATTAATCCACTTCGGGAAAGTAGGCTGCAGTTCACCGCCATAGCCGAACTCCGCCAGCACGATGCGCCCCCGCTCTACGGTCAGTGGGCAGGAACCGTAACCAAGATAGGCCGCCGGCATGGGGTCACCGCTGAATGTAGCCAGAAGGTTTTCGGCCACGACCGGCGCCTGTTTACGGACAGCCGCAGCGGTCTTGGCATTCGGGGTGCCACTGGCGTCCCCGAGACCGAAAACGGCTGGGTAGCTGCGATGCTGGAGGGTCTCCGGGTCGAGATCCAGCCAGCCGCCCTCATTGCCCAGTCCGGAATCGGCGATGAAACGGGGCGCTTTCTGCGGCGGCACCGCGTGCAGCATGTCGAAGCGCCGCTCCACCACCTGCTCCCCACCCTCTCCGGACACAGTGAACTGTGCCGTGCGGGAGGGGCCGTCGACGGCCACCAGACGGTTCTGGAACTGGGTATGGATGCCGTACTGCGCGACATACTTCTCAAGCGCCGGCACGTATTCGGGCACACCAAACATGACACCACCGGCATTGCAGAAGTGAACGTCGATATTCTCCAACCGGCCCTGACGCTGCCAGTAATGGCAGGACAGGTACATGGCTTTCTGGGGCGCACCCGCACATTTGATCGGCATCGGAGGCTGCGAGAACAGAGCCGTCCCCTTTTTCATCGACTGCACGAGCGACCAGGTGTAGGGCGCCAGATCATAACGGTAGTTGGAAGTAACGCCATTACAGCCGAGCGTGCCACTGAGTCCCTCGATCGCGCCCCAGTCCAGTTCCAGACCCGGGGCGACAATGAGCCGGCGCCAGCCAAGGACCCGACCGTCACCGAGAGACACCTGGCGGTTTTCCGGATCAATACGGTGGGCATCGGTGCGGTACCAACTGACGCGCTCCGGCATGACACTTGCCATGGGCCTGCGAGTCGATTCGGGTGAGAACACACCGCCACCAACCATGGTCCAGCCCGGCTGGTAACTGTGAACCTCTGAGGGTTCAACAATCGCGATGTCGAGGCTGCGCTGGCGCTTGAGCAGGCTGGCAGCAACGGATATACCGGCGGCACCACCCCCGATGATCACGATCTGATGGGTTGTTGTGGGCGCTGGCGTTGCAGTTTGCTCACTCATGGAATATCTCCGGTTGATTTCGCGTTAGTCCGGCGTGGGTCGAGTCCCGGAATCCTCCAGCAATGGACGCAGGGTGTCCGGGTCATGCCCCAGAGCCTGCATCCGGGCCAGAACCGCCTCGGGCTGCTCGCCGTCGTAACGGACCCGGGCCAGCCCCCACAGGTGGACAGAGCGCCGCCCGCTGCGACAGAACAGCAGAAGCGGCCGGGGCAGGGTCTCAAGCGCCTC
>JBNJEG010000057.1:0-12412 GCA_051745655.1 Pseudomonadota bacterium | reverse complement strand
CGCTCCCAATCCTTTCCATTTTGATACTTCTCATGAACTTTCCGGAGTCTCAAACCGCCATCAAGAGCAACAGCTCCTTTTCCTGCGTAATTGATGGAATTGGCCAATTTGTTGACGGCTTTCCCTTGCTCCATATCAGCAATATGGATCCGTCGCCCCTTGCTCTTTTCCGCGAGCGTCTGGCCCCGCTCAGCGCTGGTCAGAGCTGAGCCCTTATTCTTGCCACGGTGGCTTTCCGGTACCAGGTTTTTCAGTTCCTGATGGAAATGGGTATTGAGCCTCTCATAGGCCATCTGGACGTTTGTGCGCAGCCGTGCCCTATGACCTGCACCCGCGGTCCCTTTGCGAGTGGATCTATTGAGGGCAATCAGGGCTTTCTGGTAATCCCGAAGGGCATCCTGGAAACTCTCGGCACGACCCGCCAGAACTGCCGCGCTGGAGCCCAGGGCATTATTGGCTTCCTTTCCCATCTCCCATAGATCAATCCCTTCCAGAAACTTCTCATGGAACCGGGCGAGGGTGACGGTATCCTGGCCAAACTGCGCGGTGCACTCGGCGAGATACGCCCTCTGCTCCGGTTCAGGGCTGTTCAGGACGCGGGAAACCCCACGACTGGCGTTGCGGCCGTCCAGGGTTACATCGTAGGCAAACCCGGGTTTCAGGGTGTCGTTGCCATGAAGACCGTTGCAGTCTCCAAACAGCTGACGAACATCTGGATCAGAGCCGCACAGTTCTGTGGCGTTTTCGGCTTGTCGGGGGAAGTAGAATTCCGGCATGCGGGTTGCCTCCTTGGCATTGGCTTTCCTTGTCTTGCCCGGTGTTTCGGGCTGGCGCCCGGGATTATTCCAATGGCATCGAGGAATTTCAATGGGCTGATCGCATCATGATCCCAGCGGCTCCGTTTGCTCGTATAACGCAATATAGAAAGAAGAAAGGGAGACGCAACATGAGGCGCAGGAACTTTATTACGGCCTTTATCGCGGGTAGCGTGTTGGTCCGCTTTCCGGTCACTTGGGCCTCAACCCCTGATATTCGCAACTTCCATGATCTTGCCGTACCGGACGACCAGCTCCAACCATTGGACCGTGATGCCGCCTCGTGGCGCGATAAGGTAACGGAGGACGCCTGGCGGATACTGTTCGAGGAGGAAACAGAGCCAGCTGGAACGAGTGCACTGAACAATGAGGACCGCAACGGCACTTTCGTCTGTGCCGCCTGCTATCTACCGCTCTTCAGCTCCGATACCAAATACGAATCCGGCACTGGTTGGCCGAGCTTCTGGGCGGCCCATGAAAAGCACATGGGCACCAAAACGGACTACAAGGCCTTCTGGCCCCGGACCGAGTACCATTGCGTTCGTTGCGGTGGCCACCAGGGGCACGTGTTTGATGACGGACCTGAGCCGACCGGGAAACGCTGGTGCAACAATGGGTTGGCGCTCAAATTTGTACCGGAAGGTGAATCGCTTCCGGCGTTGAGGGGCTGATCATGCGCATACTGGCTCTGGTGTTGCTTTCGATGACAGTACTGGTAGGGCATGCCCAGGAGGAAACCCGAACCGCGGTGTTTGCGGGTGGATGTTTCTGGTGCATGGAGCCGCCCTACGACAAGCTCGAGGGCGTCAAGGAGACGACCAGTGGCTACGCGGGCGGAGAACTCGAAAACCCGACGTACGAACAGGTGAGTTCCGGCGAGACAGAGCATATTGAAGTCGTCCGCGTGCGCTACGACCCGGACCAGGTCACCTACGAGAAACTCCTTGAGGTGTTCTGGCGCAATGTGGATCCTCTGGACGATGGAGGCCAGTTCTGCGACCGGGGTTACCAGTACACCACTGCGATATTCACTCAGTCGGAGGAACAGCGGGAGGCTGCCGAGGCGTCCAAGGAGGCGCTATCGGAGTCTGAGCGCTTTGAGCAGCCAATAGTGACGCCCGTGCGGGAACTGGAGGCGTTCTATCCGGCGGAGGACTATCACCAGGACTACTACGACAAGAACCCCGTCCGCTACCACTTCTACCGCAGCAGCTGCGGGCGCGACTCACGGCTTGAGGAGCTCTGGGGCGAGCGCTAGACGCCCCTGAGGTCCCGCACAAGCGCCCTGACTGTGTGCCAGCGGTTGACCAGTAGCGCTGCGAGGATAAGCGCACAGCCGGCAAACTGCTGAAACACCATGGTTTCTCCAAACCATCCCGCCGCGAACAGCGCCACCCATATCGGTTCCATGGAAAGGATCACCACACCGTGGCTGTGTGCGGCCAGGCTCTGCGCCCAGGTCTGCACGAAAAACCGGCATGCCGTACCCACGATGGCGCTGAGCACGATCCAGAGAACCAGGTTGCTCCCGAAATCACTGAACGTGGGAGCCCAGGGCTCCAAAAAGAGGGAAAGCACCATGGTGACCACGCCCACCATCGTCAATGCGATGGTCGTCAGCGGATAGACGGGTAGGGCAGCACGCCGTGACTGCCGGCCCGCAGGATTGCTGTTGGCGGCTCTCGAGTTGAGCGTGAAATAGAAGGCCAGAATGACAGCCGCGAGCAGAAAGAAAAGCTGGCCCGCCTCCGGGTCAAACCCGTCATTCAGTGAAAGCA
This sequence comes from Pseudomonadota bacterium, assembly GCA_051745655.1. Lineage (GTDB taxonomy): Bacteria > Pseudomonadota > Gammaproteobacteria > Pseudomonadales > Oleiphilaceae > Halospina. The sequence goes on along the minus strand of JBNJEG010000057.1, from coordinate 9,819 downwards.
GCGCGAGGCCCGCCATCGCGACAGGAAGAGCCAGCCAGGTCGTGACAGGCTGTTCCTCGGAGAAAACCAGCCGGGCAATGATGGGTACAAAGACCACATTGAGGCTGATGATGAACGCCCCCTCGCCGATGTGACTGGTCAGGTGGAGGCCCGTGACCCAGCAACTCATGCCGGCGCCAAAAACAATGCCCACACGCACCGCGCGGAAGAACTGTTCCCGGCTCAGGCGGGCAAGCTGCTGCCAGCCGAACGCGGCCAGTACGCCGCCGGCGAGAAGAAAGCGCAGTGACAGGAACAGCAGCGGCGGCATTGCCAGTACCGCCTCACGGGAGAACATCCAGCTGATGGCCGCGAGCAGTGCTGCGGCTACAAAAAGAAGGTCGGATTTTGCGGTATTCGAGACCGGCAACGCTGAGACTCCGCCGTGCAAATGGAACCGCGGACTTTACCCCTTGAGGGCCGTCGACCACAATACACAAAGATACCGACAAGGAGACTCTCGCGGATGAACGAGCGGCGTCGTGAACAGCGACTTCCATGGGTATCCATGGATGCGCGCGTCAAGGTCCGGAAGGGCCTGATCGGATCAGCCTGGGTGGACGTCGAGGTTGTGGACTACAATCGCCTCGGCATTGGGGTGATTGCCGGTGAAGACATCCTCAGACCGGACAGCCGGGTCCAGGTCAGCCTGCGGCTGAATACCGAAGTGGGGGAAATCACGGTTGATCAGGTCTCCGCGAGTGTCCGACACGCGCAGACCGACGAACACGGCTATTTTTTCGGTCTGGAGTTCGAAAAGGACCTGCCACAGAATGCCAGTGAGACCCTGGAGCGCATTGAAGGCATCCTGAATCGTCATCAGGATCTTACTGCGAAAGTTCAGTAAGCCGGTCTGTCAGGCCTTGAGTTCCCGCTCGTCGTCACCGCTGAAGTAACGGTAGAGTTCATCGAAGCTCATGGGGCTGGCGTAGCGGTAGCCCTGAACCAATGAGCACCCATGCATGCGCAGGAAGTACTCCTGACTCTCCGTTTCCACGCCTTCCGCCACCACGGCCTTTTCCATCTGCTGGGCAATACCGATGATCGCAGTGGCGATATCCGTATTCGGTCCATCCTCTGGGATTTCTTTCACGAATGTCTGGCCGATCTTGAGCATATCCACGGGCAGTGAGCGCAATTGCCTGAGACTGCTGTAGCCCGTACCGAAATCATCGATGGTGATGGTGACGCCCGTTTTACGGATGCGCGCAAGCTGGGCCTGGGCGGCTTCCGGGTCGTCCGCCAGCATGTCCTCATGAATGTCGACTTCCAGGAACCGTGCTTCCAGTCCAGAGGTACGCAGCGCAAAATCGATCACGTTCTCCAGCCCAGGGTCCCGGAACTGGCGGGCGGAGAGGTTAATGCCCACGCGCACACCGCGCCCAAGGAGCTGATGCAACAGTTTGATCTGCATGCAGGCCTGCTGAAGCACCCAGTTGCCCAGCGGCATGATCAGCCCTGTGTCCTCGGCAACCGGAATGAACTCATCCGGCATGACCACGCCACGCTCGGGATGCTGCCAGCGCACGAGAGCTTCCATGGCGGTAATGTCGCCGGTATTCAGGTCAAACTGGGGCTGGAACAGCAGGAAGAACTCTTCACGCCGCAGACCATGGCGCAGCTCGCGCTCCAGTGACATCAAGCGCTCCGCACGGTCGTTGAGGCTCTCCGTGTAAAAATCGTACTGATCCCGTCCCTTATCCTTGGCGCGGTACAGGGCCAGATCCGCGTTCTTCATCAGGATATCCGGGGATTCCCCGTCGGAAGGGGCAGTGGTGATGCCGATGCTGGTGGAGATCAGCACTTCCTGGCCCTTGAGGCGGATGGGCGCCTTGAGGCTGGCCAGGATGTTCTCGGCAATCATGGTCAGATCCTTGGTATCCGAGATGTCGTGCAGCAGGATGGTGAACTCGTCGCCGCCCAGGCGCGCGACGGTATCCTGGGCCCGCACGCAGGATTTGAGCCGATCAGCAACGGTCAGCAGGAGCATATCCCCGGCATCATGCCCCAGGCTGTCGTTCACCTGCTTGAACTCATCCAGGTCCAGGAAGAGCAGGGCGATCTGGCTGTCCCTGCGGCCGATGCTCTGCAGGGCCTGTTCAAGGCGGTCCTGGAACAGGCGGCGGTTGGCCAGGTTTGTAAGGCTGTCGAAGAGCGCGAGTTGTTCCATGCGCTCATGGGCAATCTTGAGCTCAGTGATGTCGACCGCGGACACGATGTAGTTAACGGGCTCGCCGTACTCATCCAGAACCGAGGAAGTGGTGACCGCCGTCCACAGGGGCGTGGAGCCGTTGCTGCGGCACAGCAGTTCGCCTTTCCAGTGCGGCTGGAGGCAGTCCAGGAAGTTGGTGAGCACACCCGTTTCGGTTCCAGAGAGGTTGACGGTCGCGCTGAGAATGGCGACGGAATGGTCGAGGACCTCGTTTCGGGAAAAACCGGTCAACTGACAGAACCGGTCATTAACGAATTCGATGCGACCTTCGGAATCCGTAATCAGGATCATGGCGCCGCTGTTCATTACAGCGCTGGAAAACTTGGTCAGCGTGGTCTCACGTTCGGTCTGTTCCCGGCGGGAGCGGGCGAGCCGGAAACTGAGCACCGTGATAGCCGCAATCAAGCCTGCCGTGACAACAGCCGCTGCGACCGTCACCAGTAGAACCAGCCAGGCTGGAAGTGTTTCCAGTGCCATGAACGCCATCCTTTATTATTCCTTGTGTGGACGCTGCTGATACCACACTAGACAACATCAGTGACATCGTAGGGAATTACGTCACAAATGGCTCGGGATGAAAGAAGATTTTACGTATTAACACCTGTTAACCGGTGTTTCACTTTGTAACTTTGCAGGGAGGGGATTACCGGGGCCCTATCATGAACCCCGGTAATCGGCTGGCGCCGTTTCAGACGAGCTTTTTGGCTTCTGCCTGCCAGCTCGAGAAGTTCTTGAGTTTACGGAACTCTTCGAGCTTCTTCTGGTCATCCGCGGAGGGGTTCGCCAGTTGCTTGATGGTGGTGATGCCCTTGGCCTGCATTTTCTTGGCAGTGGCGGGGCCGATCCCGTTGATCCGCGTCAGGTCATCCTTCTTGGCACCAGAGGATTTGCTGGCGGAGGATGCCTTCTTTGGCGCGCTCTTGTTTGCTGTGCTCCCACTGTTACCGGTTTTCTTGGCGGTTCCAGAGGATTTTGCTGATGCGTTGCTGCCACCGGTCTTCTTGCTGGCCGGTGTGGTCGGGCGATTGGACTTTTCGGAGGGTTTCTCCGAAAAACCAACCCGTTCCATCACCTGTTCGCGCAGGTCGTTGACCTGATTCTGGAGCGTATCAATCCGCTTGAGCGCGTCATTCACGAGTTGCTCGACCCGCTCAACCAGCGTGCTGATACCCAGTTTGTTTTTTTTACCCATTAATGCTTCTCCCTGAAATATTCCTGTGAGTCAGAGCCCTTAATGCAGGGTCAGTCTAACATTTCACCAGCGCCAGTCACCCCCGCCATTTAAGCGCGTAAAGGTCGGAACGACGGTCCTTGAGGTTGGTAACGGATCCTTCCGCACGGATGACCTTGAGCTTGTCCAGGTCCAGGTCCGAGAACATGATCATCTCGGTGTTCGGCGTCGACTCCGACATCACCGCGTCATGGGGGAACGCGAAGTCACTGGGCGAGAATACCGAGGACTGGGCGTACTGCACGTCCAGGCTCTCAACGCGGGGCAGGTTACCCACACTGCCGGTGATGACCACGTAGCATTCATTTTCCACGGCCCGAGCCTGGGCACAGTGGCGAACCCGAAGGTAGCTGTTCTTGGTGTCTGTCCAGAAGGGAACGAAGATGATATCCACGCCGCCTTCCTGGGTCGCAGCAATGCGACTGAGCTCCGGGAATTCGACGTCGTAGCAGATCTGGATCATGACGCGGCCGGCGTCGGTGTCGAACACACCCAGCTCGTCACCACCCTCAATCACCCAGTCCCGGCGTTCGTGGGGGGTGATGTGGATCTTGCGCTGTTCGTCAATGCGCCCGTCCCGGTGACACAGGTAAGAGATGTTATAGATCCGGTCGTCTTCGAACAGCGGCATGGAACCCGCCACTATGTTGATGTTGTAGCTCACCGCCATCTGTGACATTTCATCCCGGAACTTCTCGGTGAAGGCGGCCAGGAAGCGGATGGCCTTGGTCTGGTCCGTCTGGTCCGTCAGCCCCATGAGCGAGGCGTTGAAGAACTCTGGGAAGACGGCAAAGTCGCTTTTGTAGTCGGAAAGGGCATCGACGAAGTACTCAACCTGCCGCAGAACCTCGTCCACGGAGTTGAACTCGCGCATCTGCCACTGCACCGCACCCAGCCGGACCTGGCTCTTGCGGCTTTCGAGCACCGAGGAGGGCGGCTCGAACATGATGTTGTTCCACTCAAGAAGTGTTGCGTACCCCTTTGATTTCTCGTCTTCCGGGATGTACTTGTGGAGGAGGCGCTTGACCTGGAAGTCGTTCGAGAGCTGGAAGGAGAGAATCGGGTCGTAGATCTCCTTGCGGTGAACCTGCTTGATGTACTCCGCCGGGTTCATCTCGTCCGCGTACTGGCGGTAGCCGGGAATGCGCCCGCCCGCGAGGATGGCGCGCATGTTGAGGCTGCGGCACAGCTCCTTGCGCGCGTCATACAGCCTACGTCCGAGTCGGTAACCACGGTAGTCTGGATGGATGAACACATCCAGACCATAGAGGGTGTCGCCCTCAGGGTTGTACAGGATGCGGTCATTCTTCATGACCAGGTCGTCGTAGGTGTGCGGGTTGGAGAAGCGCTGGTAATCGACCCGCGCCGTGAGTGCCACCGCCACCAGCTTGCCGTTGTCCTCGATGCAGATCTGGCCGTCCGGGAATTTCTCGATCATGTGCTTGATGGTGTCCCGGGGCCAGGCACCGCCGATGTCCTCATACACCATGTCCATGAGTTCGCGCAGCTGGGGGTAGTCACGGAGTTCCAGGTTGCGCGTCTGGAGGTGAAGTTCATCGTGGGCCATCAAGCGTGTTCTCCTTCCGGGTTGATCGTTACCGCGTGGGCGCCCCAATGGTAACCCAAGTTCAAGCTCAGGCGATGGTTGCCGTTATGCACTATGCTGACAATGCATTGCCAGACGGAGCGTCGCCATCATGAAGTCTCTCTCCTTCAGCCAGAAGCTGCTGATTGTATTTGGAACCCTTCTGGTACTGGCCATGCTGGCCAGCGCCGTCCTCAACAACAGCCGCCTCAGCAGCCATACCGAGCGCAATCTTGAGGCGCTGACGGAGCAGGTCGTCGATCAGAGTACGGCAACCATCGCGCAATGGCTCAATACACGGCTGGATACCACGCGGCGCTTCGCCGAAGCCGCTGAATCCGTCACCAGCGATGACGAAATGCGTGATCTGGCGGCAACGGCCACCGACAGCCTGGACCTCAAGCACTTTTATGTAGGGACGGGCGACGGGACCATGTTGATGGAGAACCGGGAGGCTGAAGACTCCCTGCCGGACGGGTTTGATCCCTCAGAGCGGCCCTGGTTTGAAAAAGCGCGCAGTGAAGGCGCCGGATTCACCGCGCCCTATGAAGACGCAGCCGGCGGCGGTCTCATCATCACCGCAACAGCGCCCGTAAACACTGGCGACTACGAGGGCGTGGCTGGCGCCGATATCAGTATGAATGCCATCAACGATGTGTTGGCGCCGGTCACCATGGCCGGCAATGGCTACGCCATGCTGGTCAACGGTGATGGCAAGGTCCTGTATCACCCGGAATCCAGCCACATCAACGCGTCACTCCCGGAAGTGCTTGGCGAGGACGTCCCCATGGACGGCTCCCGGAACCAGGTTGAGTTTGATGGCGAATCCTATCGCGCAAGCTTCCACCCGATCTCCGGCGCCGAGGGCGTTGACTGGTACCTGGGGTTGATGGTCAACGAGAGTGAAGCCTGGGCGCCGGTTATCCAGGGGCGCTGGAACGCCCTGATTTCCACGGTAATCGGGCTGCTGGTGACCCTGGTGCTGATCTACTTCAGCCTCAACGTACTGCTCAGGCCAGCACGGCGGCTGCTCGGGGCCATGAACGAGATCGCTTCCGGCAAGGCGGATCTGACGCAGCGCCTGGAAGTGGAGAGCCGGGATGAGTTCGGGCAGCTCGCGGAGGCCTTCAATGGGTTCGTGGACAACATCCGTGGCGTGGTGGCCGAGGCCCAGGAAAGCGCCAGCGAACTCCAGCAGCATGTGTCTTCGCTGCGCAATGCCAGCGCCACCAGTCGTGACAGCGTCACCCAACAGCAACAGGAGATTGACCAGGTCGCCACCGCCATCAACGAGATGTCGGCCGCGGTCAACGAGATTGCCCAGAACGCCCAGAGCACGGCGGATTCCGCGGGCAACGCGGACAGCGACAGCAAGGAATCCCTGCAGACCGTTCAGTCCTCCAACGAGTCTGTTGAACGTCTTGGCCGGGAAATTGGCGAGGCGGCCCAGGTCATCGACAAGCTTGGCAGTGACGTTGGCGAGATCACTGGCGTCCTGGAGGTGATCGAGGGCATCGCTGAGCAGACCAACCTGCTGGCACTGAATGCCGCGATCGAGGCGGCCCGTGCCGGGGAGGCCGGCCGCGGGTTTGCAGTCGTGGCGGACGAGGTCAGGGCGCTTGCCAAGCGTACCCAGGACAGCACCGAGCAGGTAAATGACATGATCACCCGACTCAAGGAGGGCGCGGATCGCGCGGTAAGCGTGATGCAGGAGTCCCAGGCGGTCAGCAACATGAGCATGGAGAAGGCGCGGGATGCCATGGAAGCCCTAGAGCGCATCAGCCAGGCCATCTCTGACATCAGCGACCGGACCAGCCAGATCGCGACTGCCTCGGAGGAACAGACCTCAGCGGTGGATGAGCTCAACAGCTCCATCACGCGCATCGCGGATCAGGGACAGGATGCCGCCGAAGCTGCCTCTGAAAACGACCGTTTGAGCAGTGAAATCAGTGAAGTCGGAAGCACACTTCATGATAAGGTAGCGCGCTTCAGAGTCTGACAGAGGACGCGTCATGAAAGTGTTCAACACCGTTGCACCGCGGGTCCGCGGCTATTTCGGGCAGCTCGAGGAATCCGGGCGGCCCATCCCGGGGCTCGCCCGGTTCGAGAAGAAGCTCAGCTACGGACTGCTCAACCGTCTCATTGCGGCCAGCGTGCCGTTCACCAGCCGCAACGGGTTCAGTGTGGTCGAACTGCGCGAGGGTTACCTGCGTGCACGTTTGACCCGCAAGGGCAACCGAAACCACCTCGGCACGGTCTACGCCGGTGCCCAGTTCCTGCTCGCGGAAATTCCGTTTGGTGCCATGGCGCTGGTGGAGTTTGAGGGGCGCCTGATCCCGGTTCTGAAAGACCTGCACATCTTCTATGACCAGCCGGCGCGCACGGACCTGGAAGTCGAGCTGACGCTGGACGCGGATCGCAAGGCGCGGATCGAGCAGGACGTTGCCGACAACGGCAAGGCAGAACTCATCATCGAGCTCGACCTGAAAGACACCAACGGTGAGGTGGTGGCGAGGGCCCAGGCCAACTACCAGGTGCGCCCTGGCTGACCCTTCCTTACTGCACTTCGTCGAGGCACATGCACGCCAGCTCGCGCTCGGTGAGCAGATGCCCCGGCGGTTCGCCGCGCCGATAACCGTAGATTACCGTGTACGCCATGATGTTACGGACATACTGGCGGGTCTCATGGTACGGCATGGTCTCCACCCAGATGTCCGAGTCCAGCTCACGGGTCTTTTCGTCAATCCACTGGCTGACGCGGTATTCACCGGCGTTATAGGCCGCCGTGGCGAGAATCCGGTTGTTATCAAAGCGTTTCAGCAGGCTGCTCAGGTGAGCGCTGCCGAGGCGGATATTGGCCTCCGGATCGAGCAGGGTGGTAATGCCATTGAAGTTGAGCCCGGCCTGCTGGGCCGTCTCGCGTGCAGTGGCGGGTAAAAGCTGCAGCAGGCCAAACGCGCCCTTGTGCGAGCGGGCGTCCGGCTTGAAGGCACTTTCCTGGCGGGCGAGGGCATAGACCCAGTTGACGTCCAGGTTGTATTCCCGCGCTGCACCATGAAAGCTCTGGCGATGTGCCAGGGGGAACCGCATGCCCAGGTGATCCCAGGCCCTTGTGGCGACAGCGCCATGAACGCCCTGCTCATGCCAACCCCAGCCCTGGGCGATCCGGGAGGCGACCAGTACATCCGAATCCGCCAGATCGCTCATGGCCCGTCGCCATTCCGCTCTGGCAGAGTCCAGCCGATTGAGCCGATAGAGTTCCAGGGCTCGCCTGACGCCCGCCATGCCCATAACCCGCTGGATGGCTTCACTGTTAACCGGAACCCCTTCGTGATTCAGGGAATAGGGCTTGCCGAGGCGATCCGCCGCCATGAATCCGTAAAAGGTGCGACGCTCGGAAAGTGCCTCGTACAGCGTCTGAGCCTCGTCGGGTCGATCCAGCCTGTCCAGGGCGCGAGCCTGCCAATACTGCCAGCGTGGTTTTTCCCGCAGATCCCGGCCCATGGCCCGGATCCGCTCAAGCACCTTGGCCCAATCCTGGCCCCTCAACGCGGTACGGACCTGCCATTCGCGCAGCGCTACGTCTTCGCCGTGAGAAAGGGCGCGCGCAAGCCAGGTCGCAGCGTCGGGGTGAAACCGGGTGGCCAGCAGCAGTGCGAGCCGCTTTTCAAGCTGCGCAATCGTGCCGGGAGCATACGAATATCTGTCCCGATAGAAAGGCCAGATTTCGGCGGCCCGCTCAGGGTCCTGATTGACGAGCCTATTCATGCCATAAGCCACGATCTGACCGACGCGGGGGTTGTTGCGATCCAGCTCCCGTGCCTGCCGCAGATGCTCCGGATGACTGTGAACGCGGACCAGAAGCCGGGACAGCTGCCGGTCGTCCCGGGATACATATCGCCTCAGGTACTGTGCCAGTCCGATATTTCCGTTGGTAACGGCCAGGTGAAAGCGATTCCAGGCAAGTTCGGCTGTAAGCCCTCCCTGATCACGCCAGTATTCAAGCAGCGGGTCACAGGCTTTGGGCAGCGAATAGCCGCTCTGCCAGAGGTCCGGCACCTGGTTCATAACCCGGCTGTGGGCTCCATTTTTCAGGTGGGCACGGAGTGCCAGGCAACGCAGCCGGTCACCACCACTGGTGCCATCATGCACCCGTCGCAATGTTGCCCATTGGCCGGTGCTCCCTAGGTGGAGGAGCCACTGCCGGCGCAACGAGTGTGCCAGCGGTATGTCGCCGTACTGAGCCATCATTTCCTCAATTTCCGCCTGCGTTGCCACAAAAAGGCGTTTCTTGAGGTGAGTCAGTTCCAGGTAGGGATAGAGCGGGTATTCCTCGAGACCAACCCTAAAAGCTTCATAGGCCTCAATATCCAGGCTTTCAAGCGCAGCTTCAGCCTTCAGGAACCGTTCGCGTTGCTGGTCCAGGGATGCTGCGTTCTCCTGAGGCTGTTCAGCGGGCACGGCACGTGGCTCGACAAGCCCGGACGTGTCCAGTACGGCCTGGGCTGGTGACACGCCTAAGCCAAGAATCCATAAAAGAGTAACAATGAGCCGCCGCATCCCTGATCAACCTCATGATAACGAGTTGGTACGAACGAAAGGTGATTGGTGCTGCGTACGACTGCTTTCCATGCATCGCAGCACAGTCTCTTATAGCAGATCAGGATGGGAAATGCCGGAAATCGTAATGTACGTGAATATTTCTGTTTACGCTGCCAGATCACGCCATATTAAAAACAATTCTCCCTCTGA
>JBNJEG010000056.1:0-12479 GCA_051745655.1 Pseudomonadota bacterium | reverse complement strand
GGAACTGCTTGATGATGACTGCGTGCTCATGGCCGTGAACCAGGCCATGGCACGGGAGGCGACCCCGGTTCAGCCCGGGGATGAAGTGGCCTTTTTCCCGCCGGTCACCGGAGGCTGATGTGATCCGGATCCAGACCGAACCGCTGGCAACGGAACCGGCGCTGGCCGCGCTGGAAGACGACGCCCCGGCGATCGGAGCCGTCTGCAGCTTCACCGGCCTGGCCCGGGACCTGGGCGACCAGAGCGGCGTCCAGACGCTTTTTCTTGAGCACTACCCCGGCATGACCGAATCCGCCATCCAGGCGGTGGTGGACGACGCCAACCAGCGCTGGGCCATTCATCGCACCGAGGTCCTGCACCGTGTCGGAGAGATCCAGGCGGGTGAACGGATCGTTTTCGTAGGGGTCAGCAGCAGCCACCGCCAGGACGCCTTCGAGGCCTGCCAGTTCATCATGGACTACCTGAAAACCCGTGCTCCCTTCTGGAAAAAGGAAATCACGGCAGACGGCCGCAGTGAATGGGTGGAGCAGAAGGCCAGTGACCGCGAGGCAGCCCGACGCTGGTCCAAGTCAGATGGTCTCTGACTGCGCCTCACCGCTCAGCCGAGTCTGGTCCTCAGGGCGGTTCACGTTCAGGAAGCCATCGGCCATGGCGCCGCAGTCCATCCACTCAGCGCCCAGCTGCTCCGCAAGCGCCAGGGCACGACGCTCACCCCGGCTGAGGTAACGTTCGACGCGCCCCAGCAGTGCCACCGGATAGTAACCATGCAGGGGATGGCGCCGGTCACCGGTATCTGACAGACAGGGAATGGCCGGACGCCGCCGTGCCGCCTCCAGGACCTGGACGGCCCAGATGGGCGGAAGTCGGGGCGTATCACAAGGGGCCACGATCAGCCCCTGGAACCCCCGCGAACGGGCCCACCGCAGCCCTTCCACCAGACCCGCCAAGGGTCCGGCGTCGGCAAAGGCATGATCAGGGAGCACGGTATCTGCCCACTGGTCGTAGACGTCGGGATTGCGGTTGGCACTGATGGCCAGGGCCGAGCTCACGGGAGACAGGACGTCGGCGAGGCACACTGCATAGGGCCGATCGTCCAGGCGCAGAAGCCCCTTGTCTTCACCGCCCATGCGTTCTCCGCGTCCACCAGCGAGAATCAGGCCACCAACCACCATGGGACACCAGTGCACCCCGGCAGGACCGGGGTAATCGTCTTACAGGTTGCTATCGAGGAATGCGGTCAGCTGGGACTTGGACAGCGCGCCCACCTTGGTGGCATCCACGTCACCGTCCTTGAACAGCATCAGGGTCGGAATGCCCCGGATGTTGAAGCGCGGCGGTGTCTGCTGGTTCTCGTCGATGTTGAGCTTGGCGATCTTGAGCTTACCCTCGTACTCGTCCGCAATCTCTTCGAGAACCGGATGGATCATCTTGCAGGGCCCGCACCATTCCGCCCAGTAGTCCACAAGAACCGGTACGTCCGACTTGAGAACTTCGTCTTCGAAGGTGCCGTCGGTCACGCTCACAATGTTGTCGCTCATCGCCCTACTTCCAAATTGCCGCTGTGTGAATGGGAATCGCCCGTCGTAACCGGCTGTCACCGGGACACGCCGGAATCCCCTCTGTTACATGAGCCGCTCCGCGGGTTAGTATCCGAATCAGAAACCAGCCCTGAACACGGCGCTGTTCAGAATATATGGGCTTTCAGCAGGATTTCAAGACAGGTGACTTCCCCGAACAGTTCCCAGGACGCCCCCCGGCTGCTGGCGGCCGTGGACCTTGGCTCCAACAGCTTCCACATGGTCGTGGCCCAGGCGGTACACGGCGAGATCCGCACCATCGAGAAGATGGGCGAGAAAGTCCAGCTCGGTGCCGGGCTTGACCGCGATAACTACCTCTCCACTGAGGCCCGTGAACGCGGCCTCGCCTGCCTGCAGCGTTTCGCCCAGCGTATTCGCAGCATGGAGGCGGAATCGGTGCGCGTGGTCGGGACCAATGCCCTGCGCGCAGCACGTAATGCCGAGCACTTCATCCATTCAGCCGAAGAAACCCTGGGCTGCCCGGTGGAAATCGTGGCCGGGCGCGAGGAAGCGCGGCTGATCTATCTGGGTGTTTCCCATACACTCTCGGACGATGCCGGGCCACGCCTGGTGATCGACATCGGCGGCGGCAGTACCGAGTTCATCATTGGCGAGCGCTTCGAACCCCGTGAGATGGAAAGCCTGCACATGGGCTGCGTGTCCTTCCGCAACACCTATTTCCCGGACGGCAAGATCTCGCGCAAGCGCATGGACAAGGCCATCACCCACGCCCGCCAGGAACTGCTCAACATCCAGCACCGTTTCCGCGAGCAGGGCTGGCGCAACTGCGTGGGCTCCTCGGGCTCCATCAAGGCCATCATCGGGGTGGTCAACGACCTCAACCTCTGCCGTGAGGGCGTCACCTGGGAGGCCATGAAAGCCCTGCGCAAGCGCCTGGTCGACATCGGGCGCGCGGAAAAACTCGATGCCCTTGGCGTGCGCGAAGACCGGCGCAGCATATTTCCGGCGGGCTTTGCCATCCTCTACGCCGCATTCGAATCCCTGGGCATCGAATCCCTGACGTTTGCCGACGGCGCGCTGCGCGAGGGAGTGCTGTACGACCTGGTCGGCCGCGATACCCATGAAGACGTGCGCGAACGCACCATACAGGCTCTTCAGGAGCGTTATTCGGTGGATCTGAATCACGCCTCGGCGGTGGAGGCCACGGCCATCCGCGGATTTGATCAGGTGGCGCTGGACTGGGGCCTGAACACCGCGCAGCAGACCCATTACACCAACCTGCTGCGCTGGGCCTGCCGGGTGCATGAGATCGGGCTGGCCATCAGTCACACCCAGTATCACAAGCACGGCGCCTACCTGATGACCCACTCGGACCTGCCGGGGTTCTCACAGGACGACCAGCGCGCCCTCGCCACGCTGGTGCGGGCCCACAGGCGCAAGTTCAACAATGGGCTGTTCGAGCACCTGGACCCTGATGAGATCCAGCCGATCAAGCGTCTGGCTGTGCTGCTGCGCCTGGCCGTCCTGCTCCAGCACGCCCGCACAGGGGATGTGCCACCGCCCTTCAGCCTCAGCGCCGAGGGGGCCCGTGTCCGCATTTCGCTACCGGGCGGCTGGCTGGAAGAGCATCCGCTGACACTGGCGGACCTCGAAAGCGAGCGGCACTATGTGAAGCAGGCGGACATCGACCTCGCGGTTCAGGAGTAGGCCTCCGCCGCCAGTGATTCCAGGGCCTCGCTGGCCTCCAGCCAGGCCGCTTCCGCCTCGGATTCCCGGCGGGCCAGTTCCGCCTGTCGATCCAGCAGCTTTTTCAGGTCGTCCTTGCGCTCGGCATCGTAAAGGCCGGTGTCACCAAGCGCGTCCTCCACTTGGGCTTTTTCCTTCGCCACTCGATCCAGCTCTTTCTCCTGGCGCTCGATCTCCTTCTTCAAGGGCGCCATCTTCTGGCGCTGCTCGGCAGCCGCCTTCTTGCGCGCCTGCCGGTCGGCGCCACTTTCCTTTACGTCCGGTTGCTGCGCGGCCTGCTGTGCGCCTGCCTTCTTACCCCCCTTACCGGACGCGCCATCGCCGCCTTCGGCGAGCCAGCGCTCGTATTCATCCAGGTCCCCGTCGAACTCGGTCACGGTTCCGTCCGCTACCCGCCAGAAGGTATCCACGGTGTTACGCAGCAGGTGACGGTCGTGAGAGACCAGCACCATGGCGCCGTTGAACGACTGCAGCGCCATGGTCAGGGCCTGGCGCATCTCCAGGTCCAGGTGGTTGGTGGGCTCGTCCAGGAAGAGCACATTGGGTTTCTGCCAGGCGATGATGGCCAGGGCCAGGCGTGCCTTCTCACCACCGGAGCAGTTGCGGATGCTCGCCATGGCGTCGTCGCCGCGGAAACCGAAACCGCCCAGGAAGTTGCGGATGGACTGGTCCGACGCCCCCGGGGTCAGCCGCTGCAGGTGCAGGAAGGGGCTGGCATCCAGGTCCAGTTCATCGAGCTGGTGCTGGGCAAAGTAGCCCGGGCGGAAGTGCTCCCCGGTGACCCTCTCGCCGCCGAGCAGTGGCGTGGCCCCACGCAGCATGCTGATCAGCGTGGACTTACCCGCACCGTTCACGCCCAGAAGCCCGATGCGGCTGCCCGGCAGCAGGTGCAGATGGATACCACGGAGCAGCGGCTCGCCATCATAGCCCACGGCACCCGCACGCACCGTCAGCAGCGGATTGGAGACCTTGTCCGCCTCGGGAAAGCGGAACTCGAACTGGGAATCCACATGCGCGGGCGCGATGGTCTCCATACGCTCCAGCGCCTTGATGCGGCTCTGGGCCTGCTTGGCCTTGTTGGCCTGGGCGCGGAAGCGGTCGATGAAGGCCTGGATCTCGGCCACGCGCTTCTGTTGCTTTTCGTACTCCGCCTGCTGGCGGGCCAGATTCTCCGCGCGCTGGCGCTCAAAGGCGTGGTAGTTGCCCGCGTAATAGAACAGCTTGCGGTGTTCAAAGTGGATGACATGGGTCGCCACCCGGTCCATGAAGTCCCGATCGTGAGAGATGAACAACAGCGTTCCCTGGTACTGCTTGAGCCAGTTTTCCAGCCAGTAGCAGGCTTCGATGTCCAGGTGGTTGGTGGGCTCGTCCAGAAGCAGCAGATCCGAGGGCACCATCAGCGCCTGGGCCAGGTTCAGGCGGATGCGCCAGCCCCCGGAGAAGCTGTCCACCGGTCGGTCCATGTCCGCATCCGTGAACGCCAGCCCGCGCAGCAGCGCTTCGGCCTGGCGCGGGGCGTCCCAGGCCTTGAGGTTGTCCAGCTCACCGTGGGCATGGACCATCTCGTTCTCGTCGCCACTGGCCTCGGCACGGGCCAGGCGCTCCTCCAGCCGCCGCAGCTCGGCGTGGCCATCAAGCACAAAGTCCCGTGCCGTGCGCTGGCTGCCGCCCACTTCCTGGGCCATGTGGGCGATGCGGCAGCCGCCGGGGATCTGTATCTCCCCGTGTTCCGGTGCCAGCTCCCCCAGGATCATTTGAAAGAGACTGGACTTGCCGGCACCATTACCGCCAACGAGTGCAACCCGCTGCCCCGGTTGAATGGTGGCGGAGCAATCCTCAAGCAGCCACTGGCCGCCGCGCTGAAGTGTCAGGTTATTGAATGCGATCATGGCGGCATTCTACAGGAAAGACCCCATGGCTTGGCAGGAGCTCCCGGACGATCTGTTACTGGACAACCCGCTCTGGCAATACGCCCTGAGCCTGTGGCGTCATGACCACTTCGCCGGGCATTGCCTGGAGGCCCAGTCACGGGGGCTGGCGGTCACCCGCATCCTGGTCGCCCTGTTCTGTGCCAGCCGCAACCAATACACCCCCGAAGACGAACCTGCCGATATCAGACAGTGGCGCGAGGCCGTGACCACTGACCTGCGCACACTGCGCATACAGCTTCCGAAACACATCACCGCCGCCAACCCGCTGCGTGAAACGGTCAAGAAGGCGGAACTGGAAGCCGAACAGGTGGAACTGGCCTGGTGGTGGCGGAACCTGCTGGATAACGAATCCGTCACGGATCCGGACCTTTCGCGGGTCGGAATCGCCCGTCATAATCTGGACACCCTCCTGCCGGAATTCGCCCCGGACCTCAGGGCCTCGCTGGTCGAGCTCTGGCGGGAAATCATGGAAGCCAACGGAGAACAATCATGACGCAACGCCCCCTGTCCACACTGCGCCGCGGCGCCATCGCCAGCGCCTGCCTGATGCTGGCGGTCGGCTGCAGTGCTGAATCCGATGTATCCCTTGAATCCGAGGATCAGCGGCTGGGCTATGCCATGGGCAAGATCTTTGCCGACCGCATCCAGCAGGACATGCAGGACCTCGACAGCGACGCCTTCATAGCGGGTGTCCGTGACAGCATGGGCGACAAGGAATCCCGGCTGTCGGACGAAGAGATCCAGAAAGCCATGCGCAATTACCAGCAGCGCCTGCAGGAGGAAGCCGAGGGCGGAAACGCCGGTCAGGGCAACGGATCCCAGCAGCAGGGCGGCGACAGCGAAGGCGAAGGTAAAGGCAACGCCGAGGACAATCTGGCGGCATCCAAGGAATTCCTGGAGGAGAACGGGCAGCGTGACGACGTAACGACCACGGATTCCGGGCTCCAGTACGAGGTACTCGAAGAGGGAGATGGGCAATCACCCAGCGAGGATGCCAAGGTCACAGTGCATTACACCGGCGAACTGATCGACGGCACCGTGTTCGACAGTTCACGGGAGCGCGGTGACCCTGTGACCTTCGGGCTGCAGCAGGTTATCCCGGGCTGGACAGAGGGCCTTCAGTTGATGAACGAGGGCGACCGGTATCGACTCTACATTCCGCCGGAGCTTGCCTACGGCGAGAACGGTCCGCCCTCTGTCGGCCCCAACCAGGCCCTGGTCTTCGACGTGGAACTGATCGAGGTCCAGTAACGGAACCTTTCAGGCCACCTGATCGGCATGCGCGTTATGGAGGTTCTCAATCATGAGATCCTCCAGCTCGAAACGCTCTTCCATGATCTCGCCAAGACGGGAAACGCGGGCGTACATGGCGCGCATGTCCTCTTCGGTCTTTTCGCTGACCTCAAGCAGATCATTGAAGGCCAGCATCTCCTGGGTGGTCTTGTTGATCTTCGGGTAGGCCTTGTTGGCCACCTCGATGCCACCGTCATCAAACTCACGCGCTTCGTTCATGAGCTGCTCATAAACCTCGAAGTGCCCCGCGGAGACATAGTCCAGAAGCTGTTCACAGAGGGATGACAGCTGTTCGTAGACCGGTTCCGGCTGACCGAAATCCGGGCTGTTGCTGAGTTCACAGTACTGAACAATCAGCTTTTGGCGTGACTGCAGCCAGCGGTCAATCAGCGCACTTACGCCACCCCAGCGCTCCCTGGCGTTCTTGCAGTCTTCCAGCATATTCCCCTCCATAACCAATCAAGGGCTTACGGAACCCTGTTAGCGGTTCCCGTTTTATTAGTATCGAGCACCGTGTGCGGTTTCAAATTACCCGAACATCATCAGTCCAGCAACCCATGCCGGCGCTGTCCACTCCCGAACACCAACAGCCAGAGCCCGGCCAGCACACAGAGCCCGAACAGGATAAAGCTCCACCCGGGGATACTGAGCCCCAGGAACTGCCACTGGATCTCGGCGCAGTCCCCTGAGCCCTCGAGCGCCATCCGGATGACGTCCGTCAACGGGAAGGTTTCGCGCAGATAATCATACCCCGGGCCACAGGGTGGTATTTCTTCCTCCGGCAGGCTCTGCAGCCACAGCTGACGCCCTGCCAGCCCGATGCCCAGGGTTGCTGGTATCACCATCGCCCCACCGCCCAGGCGCACGCCCCAGCCCCTGGGTCCGATCAGCGCCGCCAGCAGCGCAACCAGCCCTACGCCCACGAACGCCATGCGCTGAAGCATGCACAGCGGGCACGGCTCCAGGCCCATCACGTGTTCCATGAACATCGCCACACCCAGTACTCCAGCGCAGGCCAGTGCTATGAGCGCGAACAGGATCCGATTGAGTTTCATGCATACTCCCCTGACGATCCGGCCGGATGCAGAAGTGCATCCGGCCGCCTACAATAGGCCGTAAGTTATCACTCACAGCTCAGGACAGCATCCCACCATGCGCCGACTGATCGCATTATCAATGGCTCTTTTCGCCCCGCTGGTACTGGCTGCCGGGGGAGGCGATGATGAGTCCCCCTCTACCTACCTGGAGCTGTCACCCGCGTTCGTCGTCAATGTCGGCAACAGTGACGAGGGCGGTGGTTACGCCAAGGCTGAGGTCACCCTGCGCTTCCGTGAAGCCGCAGACCGCGAGGAAGCCGAGGCGCATGTCCCGTGGTTACGGCATGAGGTGGTGATGGTGATGAGCGGTCAGTCGGCTGAGGAACTGCGTACTTCCGACGGGCAGAAGCAGCTCAGGAAAGCGATCCGGGAGGCGGTAAGCGAGCGGCTGCTGGCGGAGGTCCCCTCTCTGGAAAAGAGCCCTGATGAAGAAAGCGAAGAGACTGAAGGGGACGAAAAGAACGAAGCCGATGATAATGGGGAAGAGTCCGAGCCGGCTGGGCCTGTCCGTGAAGTACTCCTGCCCAACTTCATCGTCCAGGCCCGTTAAGGGGACTCAGGCGATAAAGATGCCGGTCTGCTGGCTGCGCTTCTCCTCTTCGAAGAGGGTGCCGTCTTCCCACCCCGCTTCCCAGGCGGCGCGCACCACCTCTGTCTGGTAAGGACAGCGGGCGGGTGCCATGTGAATCCGCGCTGCCATGTAACCCTGCTGATAAGCCTTGTTCAGTGATTCCAGATCCCAGCCCAGTTCCCTGCTCCTGGCCATGATCCCGTCCCCCGCAATCCGGACCATCCGATTGGCAACATTTCGTTACCTCTGACAACAAAAGGTAACAGTGGCCACTTCGGTCAACAACTGAACATCCCGGGATTGTGCGCTACTGCCGGAAGCGCAGCGGACGAACATCACAGCCCGAGCGTCACTCAGCCAGATAACGGGCGAGGAACGTCTCGAATGTTTCGGTTTCCGATGCCTCAATCGCTGCCTGGTCTTCCAGCGATTGGCGCGCCATCGCCGCCAGATGGTTATCCCAGTCATCCGTTGCCCGATCACGCATCCGGGCCTGCTGGCGGGTGGCCTGCTCCAGCCCCCACTCCACCAGCGTGCCCCCCTCACCCAGCTCATCCAGAAGACGCCCGGACAGGGTCTGATCCGGGTTATCCAGGCGCCCACGCATGGTCTCCAGTGCCCGGGTATACCTGCCAGCATCCGGCAGAACAGCCGCCAGCTCGGCAAGCTGGTCCAGAATCCGATGGCCCGCCTGCGCCAGCGGTTCCGCCCCGTAACCAAAGCAGAATCGGGCCCCCGTGTCGCGGCCATGCCGAACCACGTCCTGGAAGGCGTTATCCAGGCTGTTGCATTCGTTGTCGTCGATCAGCGGGCTGTCGCTGACAAGACAGTGCAGCAGGAACAGGTCCATGAAATCCAGCTGGTCCTCGGTCACTCCGACCGCCGAGAACGGGTCAAGGTCGAGGCAGCGCACCTCCACGTACTCCACACCCCGCTCCTGCAGGGCATGCAGCGGTTTCTCCCCGGATTCGGTGGTGCGCTTGGGGCGGATGGCACTGTAGTACTCGTTCTCGATCTGCAGCACGCTGTCGTTGATCTGGATGCGCTCGCCATCCCGGAAAAGGCCGATCTCCTGGTAAGGGGGCCAGGTGGTGTGGATGGCGTTGTCCAGGGTGTCGGTGTAGGTCTCGAGCCGGTTGAAGCAGATGTCCAGAGAGGACTGGGCCTGGTTGTTGTAGCCCAGATCGCTCATGCGCAGGGACGTGGCGCCCTGCTGGAAAAGCGTGCGGTCACCGAGCGGTGCCAGACCGGAACGGCTGCCGTTCATGAAACTGGTGTCCAGCGCCGGCGAGGCGCCAAACAGGTACATCAGCAGCCAGCTCTGGCGGCGGAAGTTGCGGATCAGCCAGAAGTACTGCTGGGTGCGGAAGTCCGCCAGCGGGCCCGGGTCGCCCAGCTGCTGCTGCCACTGCCGCCAGAAGGCATCCGGCAGCGAGAAGTTGTAGTGGGTACCGGCAATGCTCTGCATGATGCGCCCGTAGCGCCAGGCCAGACCACGGCGGTAGACGGTCTTGAGCATGCCGATGTTGGAGGTGCCGTACTGCGCAATGGGGATGCTCTGTTCGCCATCCAGGCGACAGGGCATGCTCAGGGGCCAGAGCGTCTCGTCGCCCAGATGGCGATGGACATAGGCATGGATGCCCTCGATGGCGGCCATCAGTTCACTGGTGGACTCACACACCGGGGTCACCAGTTCCAGCAGGGACTCGGAATAGTCCGTGGTGATCGCCGGGTTGGTGAGGGCGGACCCCAGGGCCTCCGGGTGTGGGGTCTGGGCGATGGCGCCCTCGGAATCCACCCGCAGCCCCTCTTTCTCCAGCCCCTTGCGGAATCCCGGCCAGTCACCGCCGGCGATCGACTCCAGGGCCCTGAAACGGCGTTCCCCCATGCAATACTCCCGGTTAATGCTGTTTGTCGGACTGGCGGGCGCGGGCAAAGGCATCCGCCATGGCGCCACCGGCTTCCGGCTTCTTCGGTTTCGACCCGCGACCGCCGGAGCTGTTACGCGGCCCTTTCCCGGCGGGTTCACCCTTGCCGGTATTTTCAGGCTTGGCGCTGCCCCGGGTGGCCTGCCCGGGCTCATCGCCCATGCGCATGGTCAGCTCAATGCGCTTGCGGTCCTGGTCCACGGACAGCACCTTCACGGTCACCACATCCCCGGCACGGACCACATCCCGCGGATCCTTCACGAACTCGTTGGACAGCGCGGAGATGTGCACCAGACCATCCTGGTGGACGCCGATGTCCACGAAGGCTCCGAAGTGGGTCACGTTGGTGACATTGCCCTCAAGCTTCATTCCGGGTTCCAGGTCCGCCAGCGTCTCCACGCCCTCGCGGAACTGTGCGTATTCGAATTCCGGGCGCGGATCCCGGCCGGGCTTTTCCAGCTCCTTCAGGATGTCGCGGACCGTGGGTTCACCAAAGCGCTCATCCGCGAGTCTGGCTGGGTCCTGACTCCGCGTGAATGCGTGATCACCGATAATCGCACCCAGGGACCGCCCCTCCTTCTTCGCCAGGGCCTCGACGAACCCATAGGCTTCCGGGTGCACGGCGGAGGCGTCCAGCGGGTTCTCCCCATCCATGATGCGCAGGAAGCCGGCGGCCTGTTCGAAAGTTTTCTCCCCCAGCCGGCTGACCTGAAGCAGCTCACGGCGACTGCGGAATACACCCTGCTGCTCGCGGTAGCGGATGATGTTCTCGGCAATCCCGGTGCTGAGCCCGGCAACACGCGTAAGCAAGGGCACCGAGGCGGTATTGAGATCGACACCCACAGCGTTCACACAATCCTCGATGACCGCATCCAGGGTGCGCGCCAGCTGCACCTGGGAGACATCGTGCTGGTACTGGCCCACCCCGATGGATTTGGGTTCGATCTTGACCAGTTCCGCCAGTGGGTCCTGAAGACGCCGGGCAATGGAAACGGCGCCCCGGATGGTCACGTCCAGGTCCGGCAGCTCCCTGGAGGCATACTCGGAGGCCGAATAGACGGAAGCCCCGGCCTCGTTGACCATGACCCGGGTCACGCCCAGTTCCGGGTAGCGCTTGATCAGATCCCCTACCAGCCGGTCCGTCTCCCGGGAGGCGGTGCCGTTGCCGATGGCGATCAGGCCGACCCCGTGCTGGCGGCACCAGCCGGCGAGCTGTTCAATGGCCTGATCCCACTGGTTCCTGGGCGCGTGCGGGTGAATGCTCCCCTGATCGAGAAAGCGGCCGGTGCCGTCCACGATCGCGACCTTTACACCGGTGCGCAGCCCCGGATCAAGGCCGATGGTGGCGGTCTTACCGGCGGGCGCGGCCATCAGCAGGTCCTTGAGGTTGCTGGCAAAGACCTGAATGGCCTCGGATTCCGCCCGTTCACGCAGGCTGCCCATGAGGTCGGTTTCCAGGTGGGTGCTCAGCTTGACCCGCCAGGTCCAGCGCACCACCTCACCCAGCCAGCGGTCGGCGGGGCGGCCGTCGTTGCGGATGCCCCAGTGCGAGGCGATCATGCCCTCGGCCGGATGCGGCGCGCGGCTGTCCGCCTCGGGGTCACCCACCTCGATGCTGTACTGCAGAACGCCCTCGTTGCGGCCCCGGAAGATGGCCAGGGCGCGGTGTGAGGGCACCTTCTTCAGCGGTTCCCGGTGATCGAAGTAATCCCGGAAGCGTGCACCTTCCTCTTCCTTCCCGCTGACCACCTGCACCCGGAGCTGCCCGTCCTGCCACAGGAAGTCACGCAGCCGCGCTAACAGATCCGCGTCCTCGGCGAAGCGCTCCATCAGGATGTAACGGGCGCCGTCCAGTGCCGCCTTGGTGTCCTCTATACCGGCCTCGCTGTTGAGGTAATCACCGGCAAGCGCTTCCGGGTCCCGGTTGGGGTCATCAAAAAGCGCATCCGCCAGCGGTTCCAGCCCCGCCTCCCGGGCGATCTGGCCCTTGGTGCGGCGCTTGGGCTTGTAGGGCAGGTAGAGGTCCTCCAGCCGACCCTTGGTATCCGCTTCACTCAGGCTGGCCAGCAGCGCATCGGTCAGCTGGCCCTGCTCCCGGATGGTGTCAATAATAGTGGCGCGCCTGTCCTCCATCTCCCGGCGGTAGCGCAGCCGTTCATCGAGCTGGCGCAGCTGGCTGTCATCCAGCGAGCCGGTGACTTCCTTGCGGTAGCGGGCAATGAAGGGAACCGTGGCGCCTTCATCCAGCAGGGCCACGGTGGCATCCACCTGGCGCTGGCTGATGCCCAGTTCATTGGCAATGGCCTGATTGATTGAGCTCATGGGGAACCGTTTCCGGTGGGTTTGAAGTCCGGTGGCCATTATAGCGATGCGGG
>JBNJEG010000055.1:0-12542 GCA_051745655.1 Pseudomonadota bacterium | reverse complement strand
GTTGCGCTTTTGTCATCCCATTCACCTGACATCGTCTGTGTTGCGATTTGTTGCAACGTCGTCGCGGGAGCCAGACTGAACACGCTATGGTTAGTTTCTGTGCACCTATTATGTTGAGGATGGAATCATGTTTGGGCTCGGAATTCGGGAAAGGAAGGACAGCCTGGCGGAGCAGGTCACCCGTCAGCAGCAATTCATCGATGCCATCAAGGACTGCAACGCGGTAGTCGAGTTTACCCCTGAGGGCCTCATCACGAACGTGAATGACCTGTTCCTGGCGGTGGTCGGTTACCAACAGGACGAGGTAATCGGTCGCCATCATTCCATCTTCTGTGATACCGACTACGCCCAGAGTGCCGATTACCGGCAGTTCTGGCAGTCACTGCGGGAAGGTAAGCCACAGTCCGGAGAGTTCTCGCGACTGACACGGCAGGGCGACCGGGTCTGGTTGCGCGCCAACTACTTTCCGGTGCGCGAGCACGGGGAAACCATACGGGTGGTCAAGTTCGCCACGGATGTCACCGAAAGTACCAATAAACGCAAAGAGGAACAGGCCATTTTCGAGGCCCTGGACCGATCAATGGCTGTCATCGAGTTCACCCCGGACGGCCATGTACTCCGGGCCAACTCCAATTTTCTGAAGGCCATGGGCTACAGCACGGAAGAGGTCGAGGGCAAGCACCACCGGATGTTCTGCGATGATGCATTTTACCGCGACAATCCGGATTTCTGGTCCCAACTGGCCAGCGGCCACTTCCGTTCCGGGCAGTTCCGGCGGCTATGCCGTGATGGCGCGGATATCTGGCTGGAAGCCACCTACAATCCGGTCTTCAATGCCGAGGGTGAGGTGATGAAGGTCATCAAGTTCGCCAGCGACATCACCCACCAGGTGCGACAGACGGAATCACTGAAATCCATCACCGAGGCCGTCGGCGAAGCCGCCTCACAGACCATCGAGCGGGCGGATGCCGGTGCCGGGGTGTTGCAGTCCGCTGTCACCACCGCAGAGCAGGTCTCCCATGCGGTCAGTGACTGTGCGCAGCTGGCGGACCAACTCAAGGAGCAGTCGACTCATATTACCAACATTGTCGGCACCATCAGCGGCATTTCCGAACAAACCAATCTGCTGGCCCTCAATGCCGCCATTGAGGCGGCCCGCGCGGGGGAACAGGGGCGAGGCTTCGCGGTGGTTGCGGATGAAGTCCGTGAACTGGCGGCCAGAGCCCAACGCTCAACCGAGGAGATCCGTGACCTGGTCGAAACCAACGGGTCACTGACCGAGCGGATGACGGCTCGCATGAACGAGGCCAGCGGTCACTCCGATTCCGGTGCCGAAAGGGTCCAGGAGGCCTCCTCGGTATTCTCGGACGTCAAGGGAGAGGCCTCGTCGCTGACCGGCATCATCCATGACCAGGCTGTAAACTAAGCGGGACGGTATCCGGGATAGGCTCAGCGCCCGGATGCAGTGTCCGCCGCTACCACCCGGACCACCGCATCCCCGCGATTGGACGGCAGATCAAGGCGATGGCGGTATTCCGCCGGATCGTGAACCCGAACGGTGGAGAACCCGGCCTCCAGGAACCGAGCATTCACCTCCTCCGCATCCGCGAAATGAAAGCTCACGTCACTGGCGCTGAGACGCCCCAACGCCTCCGCGCCCAGGCGGATCGCACGGCTGAACGCCCCGTTGCGCGGCACCAGATAGGTTTCCATGAGATAGCGGCTGCCCGGATGGCGTGAGCCGAGCGCGGCGATGCGCGCCCAGAACGGGGCCATATCCTCAAGCGTGAAATAGCTGGTCAGCCCCTCGGTGATCACCACAATGGGTTCACCGGGCCGGAAGCACTGCTCGACCACACTTTCCATGGATTCCGGTCCCTCCCGGTGAAGGACGTTGAGCGGCAATACCCGGTGTCCTTCCCCCAGGGCGCCCTCGCCTTCCAGGGCCCGGCGCTTGCGCTCGGCCATGCCGGGCATGTCAGTTTCCACATAGGTCAGCTCCGGGAACCGCTGCCGGAAGCGATAGCCACGCGGGGACAGCCCGCTGGCGATCTCCAGCACCTGGGTGACGCCTTCGTCCCGGATCCAGTGCTCCAACAGGTCGTCCATGATGCGGTGGCGCTGGAGCAGAATGGTGCGCAGGTTACTGCCACCCAGGGTGCGGCTGAGCCATTCCACAGGCACGAGCCCGCGGTACAGCCAGGGCCCGGCGCCTGAGCCGAGGCATTCCGGTGCCAGGTCGTTGCGGCGCCAGACTTCGCCGGTATAGAGACCGGTGAAGCTGATGGATGCGGTGTCGTCGGACGCTCGTCTCATGGTTCGGATCTCTCCCCTTTCTGGATTCCTGAAGCGGCTACGCGGTACCAGTAAACCAGCATCACCAGGCCCACTCCCGCGACCGGCAGGGAAAGGACCAGGCTCCCGGACCAGCCCAGCAGGTGATACAGGGCACCCGCCCCCAACGCACCCACGGCGGCCAGACCGGAAACCACGGTATCATTGATGCCCTGAACCCGGTGCGCCCGCTCCGGCGAGTGGCACAGGGTCAGGAAGGCACTGCCGCCCACGTAGAGGAAGTTCCAGGCCACACCCAGAAGGATCAGCGATGGCACCACGAACACCGGCGCCTCTCCCGGCATGCCCGTCAGTGCTGACAGCGCCAGCAGCAGGAAGCCCGCCCCCAGCACCCGGACATGGCCGAAACGCTCCAGCAGACGCCCGGTGAAGAACGACGGCAGGAACATGGCCACCACATGCAGCTGGATGGCCACACCCACCAGGGTGTGGCTGCCCGGCCCGCTGTTGAGCGCCAGCGTGGACTGGACCATCAGCAGGTTCATAACCAGATAGCCGGCCCCCGCGCAGTACATGGCCAGGAAGGCGCCAACTCCGGCCATGGAAGGAGGTACTGCCGGTGGTTCCGCATGGTCGGCAGTAGGCGTCGCCGATGGCGTCGCGGGCGTGTTCAACCCGGGTACCCCTAGCATCACCAGAAAAGTGATGACGCCAGCCAGCGAGAAGATCAGGTAGCTGTGAGCAAAGGACTGACCCGCAAACAGGGCGCCGGCCTCCAGGGTGAGTAGTGGCGCCAGGATGCCGGCCAGCACCCCACCGGCCGTAACCAGGGCCACCGCTCGGGCTCTCAGCGCCTCTTCAACCCCATCGGTGGCGGCGAACCGGTAATAGTTGGCGTGAGTAATGAAGATGCCCAACAGCACATGGCTGAGGATCAGCCCGCCAAAGGAGCCACCGCGGATGGCCAGGTAACCGGTCACACCCGCTGCAATGGCGAAACAGGCGCCCAGCAGAAAGACAGGTCGCCGCCCCATGACCCCCATCAGCCGTGACACCGGATAAGCGCACAGGATCACGACCGCGAACTGCAGCCCGTAGGGCAGTGTCGTCATCCAGGGCCTGGGCGCCAGCTCGGCACCCACAATCGCGGCCACCGAAACCGACGCCACGGCACAGGTAAGAAAAAGCGCCTGGCACAGAGCCAGGAGGTAGACGCGCTTCTGCTGTCGGGTCATTCAGGGCACTCCCTTGCCGGTGATGGGCCGTTCAGCCTTCACCGCCGACGGGATGATCCTCACCGATGATGTCCTGCAGGAACGGCGGTGTCGCCAGAGCTCCGGTATGCACATCGGCGCTGTAGTAGCGGGTCGGGAAAGGCCGCGCGCCTGCATCCGCCTCCCGGAAATGGTCCAGAGGGGTGACCTTGCCGGCAATCGTGCAGCTCCACCAGCCGGTCGGGTAGACGGGCTGGGGGAAGACCAGCGTCTTGCTGTGGTGGTAACCGGCCGCCCTCATGTCCTCATGGGCCTTGCGGATGATCGATTTCGGGCGCTCCATCAGCGGCGACTCGGTCTGCTGCACCATCAGGCCGTTCTCCGCCAGGGCCATGTAGCAGTCACGGTAGAAATCCTTCGTGAACAGCCCTTCCGCCGGCCCCACGGGGTCGGTGCTGTCGATGATGATGACATCGAAATAGCCCGGGTCCGTGTCCTGGATCCACTTGATGCCGTCTCCGAAGAAGAAATTCGCGCGCGGGTCCTCGTTGGCCTCACAAAGCTCCGGAAACCATTGTTCGGAAAGCTCCGTGACTTTCTGATCGATCTCCGCCTGCCAGACTTCCTTCACGCCGTCATGGCGCAGCACTTCGCGCAGTGTGCCGCAATCGCCACCGCCGATGATGGCCACCCGCTTGGGGTTGCGGTGGGTGAAGAGCACCGGGTGCGCCATCATCTCGTGGTACAGGAAGTTATCCCGGGTGGAGAGCATGACGCAGCCGTCGATCGCCATGAGATAGCCGAACGTCTCGGTCTCGTAGATGCTGATGGTCTGGTAGGGGGATGCTTCCTCGTGCACCTTCCCCTTGATCCGGAGCGAGAAGGCAATGGACTCCTCCGCGTAGACCTCGGTGAACCAGTTGTCGTCGAGTCCGCTCATGGCTTTCTCCTGCGCATGGGTGAAAGGCGTCATTGTACGACCCGCCGGCATCGGACAGAAGCCTGTTCCACAACCGCCCGCAGCCGTACAATCCCCGGTGAAACCACGATCATGGAGTTCCCATGCGCAGCAACGACCCCGGCCGCAACTGGAACATCGACCGCTGGAGCGAAGGTTACGTCTCCGTCGGCCCCGAGGGCGAGCTGCGCGTGAACCCGGACGGCTCGACCCCGGGCCTGGGGCTCTCCGAGGTGGTGCAGCAGGTGCGTGACCAGGGAGCCCGTCTTCCGGTACTGATCCGCTTCACGGACATCCTCCACCACCGGGTCAACCGGCTGTGCCAGGCCTTCAACGAGCCCATCCGGAATCTCGGCTACCAGGGCGGCTACACGGCAGTGTACCCCATCAAGGTCAACCAGCAGCGCCGCGTGGTGGAGGAGATCCTGCGCAGTGAACCCGCTGCCGGCCAGGGCCAGATCGGGCTGGAGGCCGGCAGCAAGCCGGAGCTTTTCGCGGTGCTCGCACTGGCCCCGGACAACGCCTGCATCATCTGCAACGGCTACAAGGACCGCGAGACCATCCGCCTGGCACTGATGGGGCAACGCCTCGGTCATCGCGTTTTCATTGTGGTGGAGAAGGCCTCGGAGCTGCCGCTGATCCTCGAGGAGTCGCACAGTCTCGGGATCAAACCGCTGATCGGCGTGCGTGCGAGGCTGGCCACCATTGGCGAG
The DNA here is from genome assembly GCA_051745655.1 of Pseudomonadota bacterium. GTDB lineage: Bacteria > Pseudomonadota > Gammaproteobacteria > Pseudomonadales > Oleiphilaceae > Halospina. Next base: position 7,362 of record JBNJEG010000055.1, on the reverse strand, counting down.
GGCAACTGGCAGAACACCGGCGGCGAGAAATCCAAGTTCGGTCTGTCCGCGCAGCAGGTCCTGACGGTGGTGGCACAGCTGCGCGAGGCCAACGCCCTGGACAGCCTCCGGCTCCTGCATTTCCACCTGGGTTCCCAGATCGCCAACATCCGGGACATCCAGACCGGGCTCAGGGAGGCCGCGCGCTTCCACCAGAGCCTCCGGCAGGCGGGCGCCCCCCTGGACACCGTGGACGTGGGCGGCGGGCTGGGGGTCGACTACGAGGGCACCCGTTCCCGCAGCGCCTGCTCCATGAACTACAGCATGGAGGAGTATGCCCGGCAGGTGGTGCAGACCTTCCACGAGTCCTGCACCCGCAACGACCTGCCCCACCCGCACCTGATCACCGAGTCCGGCCGGGCCATGACCGCCCATCATGCGGTCCTGGTCACCAACATCATTGACCGGGAAGCGCCGGAAACGGCCAGCCCGGAACCGGTCCCGGACGATGCCCCGGCGGCGCTGTGCAATCTCTGGGCGGATTACCAGGCGCTCAGCGGGGACGGACCCGAGCGCTCGGCGGTTGAAATCCACCACGACGCCGCCCAGGCCATGGCGGACGTCCAGACCGAGTTCGCCCACGGGCTGCTGTCGCTGCAGCAGCGCGCCCATGCCGAGCAACTCCACCGGCAGGTGGCCATGCGCCTGCGCACCCGGCTCAATCCGGGCAACCGGGTGCATCGCGACCTGCTTGATGAGCTCAACGAACAGTGCGCGGAGCGGCTGTTCATGAACCTGTCGATCTTCCAGTCACTGCCGGACATCTGGGGTATCGACCAGATCTTTCCCATCCTGCCGCTGCAGGGTCTGGACCGGCCCGCGACCCGCCGCGCCGTACTGCGGGACATGACCTGTGATTCGGATGGTCGCATCGACCACTACGTCGACGGGGACGGCATCGAGACCACCCTGCCACTGCCGGAGGACACGGAGGTAGACCAGCTCGCGTTCTTCATGACCGGCGCCTACCAGGAAATTCTCGGGGACATGCACAACCTGTTCGGCGACACGGATGCGGTGGATGTGCGACTGGACGACCAGGGGGCGGCGCGCGTCACGCACCTGGCGTACGGTGAGACACTGGCGAGCGTGCTGCGCCAGGTCAACCACGACCCGGAAGCCCTTTTCGGGCAGCTGCAATCCCGGCTGGAGACCGCCGACCTGCCCGATGACGAGCGCCAACGCCTGACGGATCAGATCCGCCAGGGACTCGACAGCTACACCTATCTCACCGATGACTGATCCGGAGCCGTCCTGCCCGCGTAATACCCTGCAAGTTCGATTTCCCAACATGGCGACGGGCACCTACAATGGAACTCAGGACAAGCAGCCACCCGGCAGCAGCAAAGAGTGGGAACGTGACCACAGCCCCGGACAGCAACGCGCGCCCTGAGCGCAGCAAAGATCACTGGAGCCAGCTCCTTGAGCGGGTTGGCGGTCATCACGACCGCTCGGCCTTCCATGAGCTGTTCGAGCATTTTGGTCCCCAGATCAAGTATTACGCCATCTCCAATGGCATCGCCCACCAGGCGGAGGAGCTCGTCCAGGAGGTCATGATCTCGATCTGGCGTCGGGCCTCAACCTACGACTGGCGCAAGGCGGCGGCTTCGACCTGGATCTTCACCATCGCCCGGAACCAGCGCATCGACATGCTGCGCAAGATCCAGCGCGGCAGCGCCGAGATGGCCATCGAAACCGAGGATCTGTGGCAGATTCCCGGCGACGATGAGAAAGATCCGGTACCCTCGCTGCACCGTATTATCGCCGAAAGACGCATCCGGGATTCCTTCGAACATCTGCCCGAGGAGCAGCTGACGGTACTGAACCGTGTTTACCTGGAGCATAAATCGCACCAGGCGGTCGCAGAGGAACTCGGAATCCCGCTTGGAACCGTAAAAAGCCGTGTGCGTCTTGCGTTGAGTAAGTTGAAAGTCATTCTGCAGGATCAGGATCTATGAGCGCCCATCACCCCGATGAAGTCCTTTTGATGGAGTACAGCGCCGGTACCCTGTCCGAGCCCATGGCCCTGTGCGTCCGCATGCACCTGGAGAAATGCTCCCAGTGCCGCGGCCAGATGGACATGCTGAACAGCCTGGGCGCCATCATGCTCGATCACAGTCAGAAGAGCAGCAAGGTATCCGACGACCTGTTCGACAACATCATCTCGCAAATCGACAGCCAGCCGGCGGAGGAACAGCAGCACGGCACAGCCCGGAACAACGGCCATCAGTCACCGCTGGAGCGGCTGCTCGGCGGCGATCTCCACGAGCTCCCATGGAAGCGTCAGCTTGCCGACGTCAGCGTCTATGACCTGAGCGACCGTTTCCCCGGCGACGAGCGGGTTACCCTGCAGAAGCTGTGCGCAGGCGGCCGCGCGCCCTCCCACAGCCACCACGGCTCAGAGGCCACACTGGTCCTGACCGGGGCCTTTGCCGATGACAACGGCGTGTTCAGCAAGGGCGACTTTGTGATTCTCGACAAGCATCATGACCACCAGCCGGTGGCCCTGCATGGCGAGGACTGCATTACGCTCTCCGTCCTGGATGCGCCGGTAAGGCTCACCGGCCGGCTCACACGCCTGCTCAACCCCTTCATCCGCTAGGCTTCAAGCCCATGGATACCCTGATTGCAGGGATCAGCGGCGGCATCGGGCGGGCTCTCGCCGAGCACGAACTGCAGCGCAACCCCGCGACTCACGTGCTCGGTGTCAGCCGTCATGCCACTGGGAGCGAATCGGCTCTCGCCCTTTCAAGAACCTACCCTGGCCGGCTTACCCTGATCGATGCCGACGTTTCGGAACGCGAGGCGCTCGGTGCGGCGCTCGCGGCGCGCCTCCCGGAAAGCGCCCGGATCACGCGCATTCTCTACGCGGTCGGCGTGCTCCATGGTGAGGGGCTTTTCCCGGAAAAACGGCTGGAAGACATCAACCCGGAAGCCATGCTCCGGAGCTATCGGGTGAACACGCTGGGCTTCCTGAATACGGTCCAGGCGCTCATCCCCTGGCTCCGCCACGCCGATCCCAAGCTGATCGTCGCCATCTCCGCCAAGGTGGGCTCCATTGGGGACAACGACTTCGGTGGCTGGTACGGCTACCGCTGCAGCAAGGCGGCCCTGAACATGGCCGTGCGCAACCTGGCCATAGAGACGCGCCGGCGACTCAAACCCGCCACCGTGGTCGCCCTGCACCCCGGTACCACGGAAACCGCACTGACCGAACCCTTCCAGCAGTCCCTGGCGCGGCTGAAGGTCCACACGCCTGAGGATACCGCGGGCAACCTCTGGCAGGTGCTCGACCGGCTTACCCCGGACGACAGCGGCCGTTTCCTCAACTGGGATGGCTCGGAGCTGCCCTGGTAACCCTGAACCAGCCGCCCCGGGAAAGCGTATCTACAGACAGCAACCGACTCCTCATTCACATCACCCAAGCGAGGCGTTTCATGGCCTACGATGCACCGGTCAACGACTATCGTTTCATACTCTACAACGTTCTCGGCGCCGACCGCCTGTGCGAGCTCGACACCTATTCCGAGGCGACGCCGGATCTGATCAACGCCATACTCGAGGAGGGTGGGCGCTTCATGCGGGACATCATGGAGCCCACCAATGTTCCGGGCGACCGTGAGGGCTGCCAGTTCAACCCGGGCGACGCCAGTGTCACAACGCCCACCGGCTTCCGTGAGGCCTACCGGCAGTTCTCCGAAGGCGGCTGGACCTCCCTGGATGCCCCTGTCGAGTACGGCGGCCAGGGCCTGCCGCACATCCTCAAGTTCATTGTCGACGAGATGGTGTGCGCCACCAACCTGTCGCTGGGCATGTACCCCGGCCTCACCCATGGCGCCATCAGCGCATTGCATGAACATGGGTCGCAGGCGCTCAAGGACACCTACCTCGAGAAGCTCATCTCCGGTGAGTGGACGGGTACCATGTGTCTGACCGAGCCCCAGTGCGGTACTGACCTGGGCCTGATCCGCACCAAGGCCCAGCCGGACGCCGACGGCAGCTACCGGCTCAGCGGCACCAAGATCTGGATCACCGGGGGCGAACACGACCTGACGGACAACATCATGCACCTGGTTCTGGCCAAGCTGCCGGATGCGCCCCAGGGCACCAAGGGGATCTCCCTGTTCGTCGTCCCCAAGGTGATCCCGGAGACGGGCGAGCGCAACAGCATCGTCTGCGGGGGTCTCGAGCACAAGATGGGCATCAAGGGCTCGGCCACCTGCGTGATGAACATGGACGAGGCCCGTGGCTGGCTGGTGGGTGAGCCCCATGACGGCATGCGCCAGATGTTCACCATGATGAACGAGGCCCGCCTGATGGTGGGCATGCAGGGGCTGGGCCTGGCCGAGGCGGCCTACCAGGTGAGCCTCGGGTTTGCGAAGGAGCGGCTGCAGAGCCGGTCGCTTTCCGGCGCGAAGAATCCGGACGGTCCCGCCGACCCGGTCATCGTCCACCCTGACGTGCGCCGCATGCTTATGCGCCAGAAGGTGCTCAACGAGGGCATGCGGGCGATGGCCCTGTACGCCGGGCACCAGCTGGACCTGTCCAAGGCACACCCGGACGCTGAAACGCGCGAGACCGCCGACGACATCGTCCAGATCATGACGCCAGTGGTAAAAGCCTTTCTCACGGACGAAGGCTATGCCAACACCAATACCGGCCTGCAGGTGCTTGGCGGCTCCGGCTTCACACAGGACTGGCCGATTGAGCAGTACGTGCGCGATGGCCGGATCGCCCGCATCTACGAGGGGACCAACGGCATCCAGGCCATGGACCTGGTCGGGCGCAAGCTGAACCTCCACAAAGGGCGTCTGGTACAGAGTCTGTTCGCGGACATGAGCGGTTACCTGGCGCATCACCCCGACTGCGCTCACCGTGAGCAGCTCAAGGCGGCGCTGGCCACCCTGGAAGAGGCCGTAAACTGGCTGAACGACAACGCCCGGCAGGACCCCGAGCAGGCCGGTGCCGCGGCCACGCCCTTCCTGAAGCTGGCGGGGCTGACCGTCATTGCGTACATGTGGGTACGTATGGCTGAAGCAGCCCGCCAGGCCCTGGCCAACGGCGAGGGCAACCAGGCCTTCAACGAGGCCAAACAGGTATCCGCGCGCTTCTTCTTCGACAAGCTGCTGCCGGAGAAGGATGCCCTGCTTGCAGACATTGTCGATGGCAAGGAAAGTCTCATGGCCCTGAGTGATGACCAATGGGCCCTCTAGGCTGACGAGCCATCACCGCCATTCCTGTCGCCGGGCCCCACAGGCCCGGTTTTTTTGTGCCCATCCCCATGGCGGGGTAGACTCCCGTCATGCGCACGACACTCTTCTCAATACTTCTGGTTCAGGCGCTGCTGGTTGCGGTTCCGGTAACGGCCCATCCGCACGAGGACGCCCCCGATCATCAGCCGGATGCCCGGGAGCAGGAGCCAAGCAGTCGCATGCTCGGTGAGTCCAGCATTTTCCAACCATATCGGCGCAACTACATCCTGCCTTTAAGTTGGGTCAGTTCCATCAACCAGACTCCGGAAACACCGACCTATCCGCCCCACCGCCACGAGCCGGAGCTGGAGAACGAGGAAGCGAAATTCCAGTTCAGCTTCCGGATCCCGTTGCTGACCGGCGTCTTCGACGGTCCCAACCGCCTGTGGTTCGGCTATACCCAGCTCGCCTTCTGGCAGGTCTACAACACAGAAGAGTCTTCCCCATTCCGGGAAATCAACTTCGAACCGGAAATCTTCCTGACGCACGACCTGGGCTGGGAGCTGGGCCCCGGTTCGCTGGATATGCTCACCATCGGCTTCAACCACGAGTCCAATGGCCGCGAGGAACCCTTCTCACGCAGCTGGAACCGGGTGAAGGCGGGCATGGTCTACAGCACCGACAACTGGACACTGGCGCTTGAACCCTGGTACCGGATCAAGCCGGCAGACGCGGAAGAAGACGACAACCCGGATATTGAGCGCTATCTCGGGCACGGCGAGTTTAAGGCGGTCTACAACCCGGCGGGCACCCATGCGCTCGGCATCACGCTCATGAACAACCTGCGTGACGATCACAACCGCACATCCGTGGAGATCAACTGGTCCTTCCCGGTCAGCGATTCCGTCAAGGCCCACATCCAGTACTACAACGGCTACGGCGAATCACTCGTCGACTACAACGAGCGCACCCACCGTCTTGGACTGGGTGTCTCCCTGAACAACTGGCTCTGACCCTGAATAGGAATGGGCAGGCGGACGCCTGCCCATGGAAGGGGCTTCCGGCCAGCCGAGGAGCCTGACCGGTAACCGGCGGCATCCCATCGCGCGGACAAACCCGCTCGTCCCTGATCCCGCGCCAAGGATGCAGGACTTACTTTACCCACGGCAATCAATGATGGAAAATGATTATTTCTACTTGATCCGTGAATAATACTCATGATTCAGAGACACCATCTGGAAATTCTGCTGGCGCTGAATGAGAAAGGCACCCTGGGTGAGGCGGCCAGCCACCTGTGCCTGACCCAGTCCGCCCTGTCCCATGCCATGCATAAGCTCGAGGAACAGAGTGGCGCCCGCCTCTGGGCCAAGCAGGGCCGCCGCCTGCAGCTGACCCAGGCGGGCCATTACCTGCTGGACCTTGGTCAGCAGCTGTTACCCCGGTTGCAGGAGGCCGATGCCACCCTTCGCGGCTTCGGCGAGGGGCGCCGCGGGCGGTTGCGCATCGGCATGGAATGCCACCCCTGCTATGAGTGGCTGCTCACGGTCGTCCAGCCCTACCTGCGACGCTGGCCGGATGTGGACCTGGATGTGATCCAGAAGTTCCGCTTCAACGGCCTGGAGGCACTGACCCAGCACCGCATTGATGTGCTGATCACCAGCGACCCGGTGTTCAGCCAGGAGCTCTGTCATTCACCGGTCTTCGATTACGAGCTGATGCTCGTTGCCGCCTCGGAGAACGCCCTGGCCGGGGGCGGCACGGTGACCCCGGACCGTCTGAGCCAGACCCGCCTGATCCACTTCCCCGTGGCGCGGGAACGCCTGGATGTGTTCACCCACTTCCTCTCGCCTGCCGGACTGGAGCCCGCCCACCAGCAGGAAGTGGAGGCCATGGAGATCATGCTTCAACTGGTGGCGGCCAACCGGGGTGTCTGCACCCTGCCGGACTGGCTGGCGGAGCGCTACCGGGACACCCACCCGATCGTGAACCGGCGCCTGGGCAACGAAGGCGTACACAAGACCCTGTACCTGGTCTACCGCCAGGCCGACGCCGAAATCGATTACCTGGCGGATTTCGTGGGCTACGGCCGGTAACCCGAACCCGCCAGCCTCGCATCCAGATCCGGTACCAG
>JBNJEG010000054.1:0-12930 GCA_051745655.1 Pseudomonadota bacterium | reverse complement strand
CTACCGCCAGGCCGACGCCGAAATCGATTACCTGGCGGATTTCGTGGGCTACGGCCGGTAACCCGAACCCGCCAGCCTCGCATCCAGATCCGGTACCAGAATCTCCGCCATGGCGCCCATGAACTGGCGCCGCAGAAAGCGCTCCGTCTCCTGCTGTATGGCCTTCTGCTGCTCCGGGTACTCGATGTAGTCCATGCCCCGGAACAGCATGAACCGGACCACCGTGCGGGCAATGTCCAGAACGGTGGTACGCTCAACCTGGGGCACCAGTTCCCGGTCGGTCACGTCGTCAGCCATCTCGCTGGCTGCTTCCTCCAGCTGCTTGGCCAGCGCCCGGCGCAGTACCAGTGAGGGCCCATGCAGCTCCCGTACCGCCACCATGACCACTGCTGGGTTGGCGCGAAAATATTCGTACACGAAATAGACCGAGTCATGCGCGGCCTGGTCCGACGTGGCTGCCGCCTTGCGCAGGAGCCGGACCTGGCGCTTGACCTCGGAGGCGATGCACTCCAGCACGAACAGGCCAAAGTCATCCAGGTCTGAGAAATGGCGGTAGAAGGTATTGGGGTTAAGGCCCGCCTCACGGGCCAGTTCCCGGATCCCGAGCGAGCTGATGCTGCGGCTGCTGGTGACCAGGCGCAGCGACGCCTGGAGCAGTTTCATCTTCCCTTCCGGGATGGACTGGGTTCCGGGTCCGATCATCGGCCTCTTTTCCACTGGTTACGTCGGGTTTCCGGGCCTTAGAATACGCGCATTCATAATGCATCCACGCAGGCCAGCCCGGACCATCATGCCGACATCCTACGACGTCATCATCATCGGCGCCGGCGCCGCCGGGCTCATGTGCGCCGCCACTGCCGGCTACCGCGGCCGCCGCGTGCTGGTGATCGAGCACGCCCGCCGCCCAGGGCGCAAGATCCTGATGTCCGGCGGGGGACGCTGCAATTTTACCAACCTCAACAGCACCCCGGCGAATTTTCTGTCCGACAACCCCGGCTTCTGCATCTCCGCGCTCAAGCGCTACACACCGGAACACTTCCTGGAGCTGGTGGAACGTCATGGCATCGAGCACGAGGAGAAGGCCGCCGGGCAGCTGTTCTGCCAGGATTCCAGCCGGGAGATCGTGGACCTGCTGATGACCGAAGCCGAGTGGGCGGGTGTCGAGGTCATGACCCGCACCAAGGTGGAGACGGTTACCGCCTCCGACGGGGGCTATACGCTCGCCACCAGTGCCGGGGCATTCCAGTCAGAGGCTCTGGTCGTGGCCTGTGGCGGGCTTTCCATTCCAACCATGGGCGCCACTGGCTTTGGCTATGAGCTGGCCCGTCAGTTCGGTCTCGGGATCATTCCCACCCGGGCGGGGCTGGTGCCGTTCACGCTGGCCCCTGAAATCAAGGAGCAGCTCGCGCCACTGGCGGGCATCAGCTGCCCGGTGGCAGTCCGGTGCAACGGTGAGCGCTTCCAGGAGCCCATGCTCGTGACCCATAAGGGGCTGAGCGGCCCTTCCATGCTGCAGATCTCCAGCTTCTGGGAACCCGGCGACGCCCTGGCGATCGACCTGCTTCCGGACCGCGACGCCGCCCAGTGGCTGGCCGACCAGCGCCGTGACCACCCCAATCGCGGGGTAGCACGCGCTCTGGGCGAGGAACTGCCCAGACGCTTTGCCCAGGCGTTCACGGAACTCCAGGGCTGGCATTCCCCGCTCCAGCACTTCAGCAGGGCCAACCTGACGGAAGCGGCGGAAACCCTGAATGGCTGGCAGCTGACGCCGGCGGGCACCGAGGGTTACCGGACCGCCGAAGTCACTCTTGGCGGCGTGGATACCCGGGCGCTGTCCTCGAAAACCATGGAAGTCCACAACCAGCCCGGGCTCTTCTTCATTGGCGAGGTGGTGGATGTGACCGGCCACCTGGGCGGGCATAATTTCCAGTGGGCCTGGGCCTCTGGCGTCGCTGCCGGCCAGGCGGTCTAGGAGACACCTATGATCATACTTGTTCTTGTCACCATCCTCTGGGCCTTCTCGTTCAGCCTGATCGGGGTCTATCTCGCCGGCCATGTGGACAACGACTTTGCGGTGCTCACCCGGGTGCTGTGCGGTGCCTTGATCTTCCTGCCGCTGCTGCGCTGGCGCGGTGTTCCCGGGGGTTTCCGGCTGGGCATGATGCTGGTGGGGGCCAGCCAGTTTGGCATCACCTACCTGCTGCTGTACCGCTCCTTCGCCTTTCTGAGTGTACCCGAGGTGCTGCTCTTCACCGTCTTCACCCCCATCTACATCACCCTGATGGACGACGCCCTGCACCGGCGATTCGCCCCGGTGGCCCTGCTTGCGGCAGTGCTGGCGACGCTCGGGGCGGGCATCATCCGCTACGACGGGCTCAGTGAGTCCTACATCACGGGCTTTGTGATACTGCAGGGCGCCAACCTCGCCTTCGCCGCCGGCCAGGTGGGGTATCGACGCCTGTACGAGCGGTACTCCCTGGCGGCGCCCGCCTGGCGACTGTTCGGCTATTTCTTCCTGGGTGCCATCCTGGTTGCGCTTCCGTCCTTCCTGATTTTCGGGGACCGGGACATGCTGCCCGCGACACCCTGGCAATGGCTGGTGCTCGGCTGGCTGGGATTCGCCGCCTCCGGTGCCGGGCTCTTCTTCTGGAACCAGGGGGCGCGCAAAGTGGATGCGGGTACATTGGCGGTCATGAACAACGCGCTGGTACCGGCGGGGCTCGTAGTGAACCTGCTGATCTGGAACCGGGATGCGGACCTGCTTGCGCTGGCTCTCGGCGGCGGGCTGATCGGTGCGTCGCTCTGGGTCAACCAGTACTTCCGCGCTGACGTGAAAGAAGCTGCGGCGTGAGCCTCGGCACGGACGAGCCTGCACGGGTCCACACCCTTCGGACTCCCGATAACCGGCAGCTGATGGGCCAGGTCTCGGTCATCACCACCATCGCCCAGCATCGTCCTGACTTCTACATGGCCCGGGCAGAGAGTCTGTTCAGTGACGCGGACCGGACAATCCTGGCACAGCCGGAACAGGTCCGCCGCTTCCGCAACAGTCAGCTGGAGTGCCTGAGCAGCGGCGCCCGGGCTATTGCCACCGACCTGCTCACCGAGATGGGAGATTGGGGCTTCCGGCTGGCGCAGGTTCCTGCCCGGACGCTCATCTGGCAGGGGGAGGAGGACCACATGCTGCCGCTGGCCTACGCCCGTCACCTGGCCGCCACATTACCGGATTCCGAGCTGACGATCCTGCCCCATTCAGGGCATTTCTATCCGCTCAGCCGGCCTTTTCAGGCCGATCTGTTCCAGCGCGTTCACGAAGCGTTGACCAACCCTCGGAGCCCGATGGACACCCGGAACCCCGAGCGCAGATCCGGCTTCTGAGAACCGTCAGGACAGCGCCGTAGCCGATGAAAAGATAACCGAAAAGCTCAATGCCTTCCTGGATCGCGCTTTTGTAATCGTGATGGTAATCCGTGCCCATCAGGCCTTCCCAAAGAATGTTGCCGCTGCCGAAAAGCCGGCTGAAGACGATGACCGTTATAAGCCCGAAAAGCGTGAAGAGATAGGGCTTGGACTGGAGGTAAAGCCGGAATGGCGCCAGGAACGGATGTTTCCGGGCGAACAGAGTCGCTGTGACAAACGTGAGTAGTACAGGCCAGACCCAGAACCCCTGCCAGACATGATCAAAAAGGTAATCCATCTCACGCAGCAGCATGCAGCCGAAAAAGCCGGCCGCCAGGATCAGGAACCCCTGCTCCTCCGGGCGCTTCCACGCCGAGTAGATGAAACAGACCACGACCGCGGCCAGGAGGAGTTCCTGGAGTGTTTCCGTCACCGACGCATCCGGTATGCCATGACCAATGACCGAGAAATCCAGATAGAGGGCGAACGGCACCGTCGCCACGATCAGAGACAGTGCCAGTGCCTCGAAAAGGGCCCCACTGATCGAGGTGGACTCCCCGGCCGGGAAGAGCCGTAGCCCACCCGCCTGCCTGCGCCGTTCTACCGCTTCCGGTACCGGGTTTTCACTGGCCGGGTATGGCGCTTGCACCGCACCTTCCCGCGCCTCACGCTGAGGAATCGTCATCCCATCATTCTCCTGATCGATCCACAGAACAGTCAGTCTCAGGGCCGATCAACTCGGCGCCCGGGACTCCCCTCTAATCGGGACACACTGATACCTCCGACGTTACCGCAACACAGCGAACAGCAGCTGCTGGTCAGGATTCTCCTTGATTGCGATCAACGGCCTCCCCATCGGCCCAGCCGCCTCCCATGGCCTTGAAGAGTGTGGCCGTGGCATTGAGCCGGTCGCGGATGGCGCTGGTGAGGGTCAGTTCCGCGTCCAGCAACAACCTCTGGGTATCCTGTACGGTCAGAAAATCGGTCAGACCTTCTTTATACCGCAATTCGGCGAGCGCCAGTGTTTTTTCCAGCGCTGCCACCTGGTCACGCAGCCGGCTCACCCGTTCATCCGTTGTTTCATAGACGACCAGGGCATCGCGCACCTCGCTGAACGCCTCCTGCAGCGTGACCCGATACTGGGTTTCCGCCTGATCACGCAGGCTGAGGGCGGTATCCACGCGCGCCCTGTTGCGGCCAAAATCAACAATGGGGCCCAGTACCGAGGCACCGATCTCCCAGGTCTCCGCGGGGCCGGTGAACAGCTCATCCGATTCGATGGCCGCGCTGCCGGCGGACCCGCGGAGGTTGAAGCTGGGCAGACGCTGGGCCTGCGCTACACCGACCTCTTCGGTCGCAGCGATGATGGCCGCCTCGGCCGCGCGGATATCGGGTCGACGCTCCAGCAGATCCGAGGGCAGCACTTCCGGGACTTCGTCCGGCAAGGTGATGTCACTCAGGCTGCCTTCACCGAAATCCAGTTCCTGGGTCAGCTCGCGCGGGCTCATCCCCACCAGCACCCCCAGGGCTGTCTCCAACTGGGCCACGCGCTGACGCTGCTGGGGCACCAGGGCACGGGTCGCCTCGAGCTCGGACTCCGCCTGGCGCAGGGTCAGCTCGTCGGTATCGCCGCCCTCATAGCGCGCACGCTCAATACGCACGGTTTCCTCGCGGGTTTCCAGAGTGCGCTCGGCAATGGCGAGTGAACGCTGGGCTGCGCGCAGTTCCGTATAGGTGGCCACCACATCGGCGATGGTGCTCAGGCGCACCGAATCATGAGTGAAGACCGATTCCTTCAACGCCGCCTCGGCCGCCTGGCTCTGGCTTTCCAGGCGGCCCCAGAGGTCCACTTCATAGCTGAGCAGACCGGTCACCGAGAAAAGGTTGTCGGTCGTGCCCCCACCCAGTGGGTTGGCGGCCCCGGACTCACGCCCCCGGGCTGCCTCGGCCTGGCCCTCGATGGTGGGCATCTGTTCGGAATCCGCCAGTCCCTGCCGGGCCCGGGCCTCCTGAAGCCGCTCATATTGCAGCTGCATGTTGAGGTTGTCATCCAGGGCCCGGTCGACCAGACGGTTGAGCGCGGGATCATCAAACCGGTGCCACCAGTTGGACCAGTCCGCGCGCTCCTCGTCGGTGAGCAGCACCTCATCCGGCCACTCTTCCGGCAGATCCACCTGCGGCTCCTCGTATTCCGGGCCGACCGCACAGCCGGCCAGGACCAACGGGAGGGTCAGTAGTGCAAGCCATTGCCTACGCATCGGACACCTCCTGCGAGCCTTTGCCCCTGCCGTTTTTCAGCCAGGTCGAGAACTCCTCGAACAGGCGGTAGAACAGCGGTACGAAGAACAGGGCCAGGGTACTCGCCACGATCATACCGCCGACCACCACGGTGCCGATCTCCTGGCGGCTGGAGGCACCAGCCCCGGTCGCCACCACCAGTGGCAGTGAGCCGATGATGAAGGTCAGGGCCGTCATCATGATGGCCCGGAAACGCTGCTGGGCCGCCGCGATGGCCGAGTCCTTGGGTGACATTCCCTCCTTGCGGTTCTGGGCGGCGAACTCCACGATCAGTATGGCGTTCTTCGCCGCCAGGCCGATCAACACCAGCAGCCCCACCTGGAAGTAGATGTCGTTGGGGAAGCCGCGCAGCAATGAAGCCAGCGCTGCCCCGAAGACGCCGAATGGAATGGCCGTGGCCACCGCCAGCGGCAGCGTCAGGCGCTCGTACTGCGCTGCCAGGATCAGGAACACCATGACCAGGCCCAGAGCGAAGGCAATCGTGCCAGCCTGGCCCGCTGCCTGGAGCTGGTACCCCTGACCGATCCAGCCCAGCGGCGTATTGGCCCCCAGGTTTTCGTCGCCTACCTCCCGGAGGGCGTTCATGGCATCGCCGGTGGTGTACCCCGGCGCCGGGTCCGCGGCGATGTTGGCCGCCGGGTAGACGTTGAACCGGTTGATGATGTCGGCCCCCGTCTCACGGGTCATTGTCACCAGGGAGCTGAGGGGGATCATCTGGCCACTGTCGGAGCGCACGAACACGCGCCGCAGATCCTCGGGCCGGCTGCGGAAGTCGCCCTCGGCCTGCATGTTCACCTGCCAGTTGCGCCCCTGCATGGTGAAATCGTTGACGTAGAAGGTGCCGAAAGTGCTCTGCATGGCGGAGAACACTTCACTGATCGGCACGTCCAGCGCCCGGGCCTTCTGGCGATCCACATCCGCTTTGTAGCGGGGGATGCTCACGTCCAGATCGGTTCGGGCGTTGGTCAGCATCGGGTGCTCGTTGGCCGCCTTAACCATATCCTGGGCGAGGCTGTGCAGTTCCTCCGTGCTCATCCCCCGCTGGTCCTGGATAAAGGCTTCCACACCCCCGGTAAGCGACAGCCCCTGTATGGGCGGCGGCGAGAAGGACATGACATTGGCCTCTTCGACACCACCACCAATCTCCATGATCTTCTGGGTAACCGCGGTAGCGGACTGGCCCTCGCCCTGACGCTCTTCCCAATCCTTCAGGGTGACAAACGCAACCCCGGCGTTGGGGCGCAGCGCCCCCGCCAACAGGTCGTAGCCCGCAAAGGCAACCGCGTTTTCCACTTCGGGCAGATCCAGAACCTTACCCACCAGCTCCTCACGAACCTCCTCGGTCCGACCAAGCGCGGATGCTGGCGGCAGTGACGACGCCATCAACACAAAACCCTGGTCTTCCTGCGGCACCAGGCCGGATGGCAGCCGATCCAGCATCCACAGGGTACTGGCAATGAACAGGAAGAAGAGCACCACGCCCACCACGGCGTGATTGAGGATCCAGGTCACACCGCCAACAAAGGTATTGGTGATCTTCTCAAAGGCTGTGTTGAACCACTGGAAGGGTTTGGAAACGTCCTTGGGCTCACCGTCCAGAAGTCGGGCACACATGGCCGGGGTCAGTGTCAGTGCCACGATTCCCGAGATCACGATGGAAACGGCGATGGTGACCGCGAACTGGCGGTAGAGCTCACCCGTCAGTCCGCCCAGGAAGGCAACGGGCGCAAATACCGCTACCAGCACCAGGGTGGATGACACCACGGCCCCGGAGACCTGCCCCATGGTCTCGACGGAGGCCTCGTAAGCGCTCATGCCCTGCTCGTGCATCAGGCGCTCGACGTTCTCCATGACGATGATGGCGTTGTCCACCACCACGCCAATGGCCAGGATCAGCCCGAACAGTGTCAGCAGGTTGACCGAGAAGCCCAGCACGGTCATGCCCGCGAAGGTACCGATCAGGGCCACGGGAATGGCTACCAGCGGGATCAGGGTCGCCCGCAGGTGCTGAAGGAAAACGAAAGTAACCAGCGACACCAGCACCAGCGCTATGGCCAGGGTGATCAGCACCTCCTGGATGGAGACCTCGATGAACTTGGTCGTGTCGTAGGGAATATCGTACTCAATATCCTCGGGGAAACGCTCCTCCAGGTCCTCCAGTGCTTCCCGGACGTTGGTGGCGGTTTCCAGCGCATTGGCCCCCGGCTGCAGGTAAACACCCACCGGCACCGCGGCCTTGCTGTTGAAGCTGGCCGAGAAGTCATAGTTCTGGGCTCCCAGCTCAACCCGCGCGACATCTCCAAGACGCAGTGACGCCCCGTCACTCGTGGTGCGCAGCATGATGTCCTCGAATTCCTCCGGGTCACTCATCTGCTGCGGGGTGGAAACACTGAAGGTGAATGCCTGGTCCATGGGAGCCGGCTGGCCACCCAGTCGCCCGGCGGCATACTGAGCGTTCTGGGAACGCAGCGCACTGGCCACATCCATGGGGGAGACGTTGTACTCCGCCATCTTGTCCGGCTGCAGCCAGATGCGCATGGAATAGTCCTTGGCCCCGAAGAGTGAGGCACTACCCACGCCGGGTGTCCGGACCAGCTCATCAATAACGTTCATCAACGCGTAGTTGGAGATCTCAATGGTATCGGTGTCACCGGACTTGGAGGACAGCGCTACCACCTGAAGAATCGACGTGGACCGGGCTTCGACCGTCACACCCTGGTCACGCACAGCCTGGGGCAGGCTGGCCATGGCCCGCTGTACCCGGTTATTGACGTTGATCGTTGCCTGATCGGGGTCCGTGCCGACCTCGAAGGAAACCGTGATCTGGACACTGCCGGCGTCGGTGCTGCCCGACTCCATGTAGATCATGTCGTCGACGCCGTTGATCTCCTGCTCCAGCGGCGCCGCGACGCTGTCCGCCAGCACCCCGGCACTGGCCCCCGGGTAGTTCGCCTCGACCACAACTTCCGGCGGGACCACATCCGGGTACTGTTTCACCGGAAGCCCCATCAGCGAGGCCGCGCCGGCGATCAGGATGATGATGGAGATGACCGCCGAAAAGATCGGGCGGTCAATAAAGAATCGGAACATCAGTTGCTCTCCCCGTCGCTCTCGCCGTCACTCTCGCCATCGTCGACGTTCACCTTCATGCCGGGCTCGCGGATGCCGGCCATGCCTTCAACCACCACGCGCTCGCCTTTCTCAAGGCCATCGGTGATGATCTGTTGCCCATCAACCACCTGCGCGGTCTCAACCGAGCGCGGCTGTGCCTTGTCGTCCTCGTCCAGTACAAAGACCTGAAGGCCGCCATTCTGACCGTCACCTACTGCCTTGGCGGGCACGGTCACCACATCCTCGAGAGTCTCCAGGGTCACACGAATCCGCACGAACTGGCCGGGAACAATGTGCTGCTCTTCATTGGGGAAGACCGCACGCGCCGTAACCGTGCCCGTTTCCGGGTCGATGGTGCTGGCCGTAAAGTCGATGGTGCCTTCCTGCTCATACTCGGAGCCGTCAGGCAGGATCAGCGAGGCGGTACTGCGGTGATCGCCATTGTCGCCGGACTGCATGGCTTCACGCGCGCGCTGCCGGGCCGCCGCATCGTCCTCGGGAAGCGCAAACTGGATATGGACCGGATCAAGCTGGGTGATGTGCGTCAGCTCGGTTCCCCGCTCGACCAGGTTGCCCTCGGACTGGGTCTCAAGGGAGGTCACGCCGGTAACAGGGGCTTCCACATCGGTATAACCCAGCTCGAGTTCGGCACGCTTCACGTCGGCCTCGGCCACGGCAACCTGGGCCTGTGCCAGCTCGAACGCGGACTGCGCGTTGTCGCGCTCGCGCTCACTGACCGCGTTCTTCTCATAGAGGCTCGACACCCGGTTCCATTCCCGCTCTGCCTGGTTCAGGTCCGCTCGGGCTGATTCCAGCTGGGCCTCGGCCGCCTGGAGCGCTACCTCAAAGGGCTCGGGGTCAATGCGGAACAGGGGCTCACCCTGTTCGACCACACTGCCCTCCTCATAGAGACGCTCCTCAAGAACACCTTCGACACGGGCCCGTACACTGACCTCACGGGCGCCACGGACACGCCCGGCGTAGTCTTCACGGATGGTGACGTCCTCAGTCTGGACCTTACTGACCGACACCGGCGGTGGTGGCGTTTCACCACCCTGCTGGCCCTCGCCGCCCCCGTCGCCACTGCAGGCTGAAAGGCCCAGCGCCATACCCAGTACCAGGGCCAGCCCGGCGCTGCGACGGACTGCCGGCACCCGTTGGATTTCTGTCCGGGTCGCGTGATTCATGACTTCATCTCCCAAAAATGACAATCGGTGTGATGCCCACACCCTGATAAGCAGAATTGTGTTAATCGGCTTCGAAGGACGGCTTCAGAATGCCGTTGAAAAGCAATGACGCGATCTCGTCCGCCTGCCGGGAACGGGATGCCCGGTCGCCGGCCAGACGCTGTGAGAAGACCGCGCCATAGAGCAGGTCGCTGAAAACTTCCTGGGCCAGTGCCGGCGACATCTCGGAGCGCATGCGGCCCTGCTCGATCAGGGCCTCGAAGCGCTTGCGCCATTTCTCACCGTGGCTGTCCTGATAGACGAAATAGAGCGGCTTGCCGTTCTGGGGGAACTCGGCCCGCTCCTGGATGAACAGCTCCACCGTTTCAGGGTTGCGTTCAAAGAACTCCAGATAGCGGTGAATCCCCATTCGCAGCTGCTCCAGTGGATCCTCCAGCGGATCAACCGCATCGTTCACGTAGCGGGTCAGGTCCTCGAGCGCCTTTTCCACCGTTGCCATGAACAGCGCCTCTTTACCCGGGAAGCAGCGATAGACCGTGCCCTTGCCAGCCCCGGCGCGTTCGGCAATACGGTCCATCTCCGCGCAGCGGAATCCCACCTCCGCGAACACCACGGCCGCAGCCTCCAGAACCTCGCTGCGGCGCTGCTCCGGGGTCTTGTGGGTACGCGTGGGGCGCGGAGATTCTTCCACCTGTGGGCTCCCTAAAATGGACTGACCAGTCCGTCTATCATACGGAGGTTAAAATGGACTGACAAGTCCGTAATCCGGACAGCGACTTTCTGGTAGAATCCGCACAAGCCGATACACCCACCATGGAGCCGCAATGACGCCGGATTCGTTCGCCCAGCGCTTCGGGGGCATGGAGCGCCTCTACGGCCAGGACACCGCGCGCGCGCTAGCCGGTGCCCATGTAGTCATTGCCGGGATCGGGGGCGTGGGCTCCTGGGCCGCCGAGGCGCTGGCCCGCAGCGGCATCGGCAGCCTCACCCTGATCGACATGGATGACATCTGCGTGACCAACACCAACCGCCAGATCCATGCGCTGACCAACACCGTTGGGCGCCCAAAGGTTGAGGTCATGAGGGAACGGCTCGAGGCGATCAATCCGGAATGCCGGGTCACGGCGGTACCGCGGTTTGTTACGACCCGCACCATGGACGACGTCCTACCTGCAGACTGTGATGCGGTTGTGGATGCCATCGACAGCGTCAACCACAAGGCCGCGCTGCTGGCCCACTGCCGCCGGCGCAAACAATGGGTGATCTGCGCGGGCGGCGCCGGCGGCCAGATGGACCCGACCCGCATCCGCGTGGCCGATCTCAGCCGCACCACCCAGGACCCATTGCTGGCCAAGGTGCGTAATCTGCTGCGCCGGGAATACGGCTTTTCGCGCAACCCGAAGCGGCGCTTCGACATTCCCGCCATCTACTCCGAGGAACAGCTGACCTACCCGACACCGGAGGGCGGCACCACCCATGAGAAACCCGGTGATGGCCCGACCCGTCTCGACTGCAGTACGGGCTTCGGCGCCGCCAGTTTCGTGACCGGCACCTTCGGTTTCGTGGCAGCCTCAAAGGTGCTTGAACACCTGGCCCGCCGCCATGAAAGAATGCGCGTCAAAGCAGAGAACGAAGGCGAATGACCATGGCCCGTGTTCCCGAAAGCCTTGCGGCGCAGATCGACAGCCCTGTTGCGACCGCCCAGCCGATCGGTGGCGGAAGCATCAACGATGCCGCGCGGCTGACCCTTGAGGATGGCCGGATACTGTTCCTCAAGACCCACCCCTCACCGCCGGCCGGTTTTTTTGAGGCCGAGGCGGCCGGGCTGCAGGCACTGGCCGGTGCCAACGCCGTACGTACCCCGTCGGTGATCGCGGTGTCCGAAGACGGACTCCTCCTGGAATGGCTCGAGGGTCGCCCAGGAGGTGATTTCTCTCAGCAGTTCGGTGAACAGCTCGCACGACTGCACAGCGTTACCGCTGATGAGTTCGGTTTCGAGCGGGAAAACTTCTGCGGGCTCACCCCTCAACCCAATCCCCGCCTGCGCGACGGATTCCGCTTCTTCGCCGAAGCGCGCCTGCTGCACCAGGGCCGAATGGCCCGGGACAGTGGCCGGCTCGGCCAGGGTGATGTCCGGCAGCTGGAGTGGCTCGCTGGCCGTCTGGAGCGCTGGATCCCGGAACAGCCCGCCAGCCTGATCCACGGCGACCTCTGGTCCGGCAACATCCATTGCGGCCCCGGTGGCGAGCCAGTCCTGATTGATCCCGCCACCCATTACGGCTGGGCCGAAGCGGACCTGGCCATGACCACGATGTTCGGCAGCCAGCCGCGTGGGTTCTACGAAGCCTACCTCGCCAACAGCGCCACCGAGCAGGACTGGGAAGAGCGGGCCCCGCTGTACAATCTCTATCACGAGCTCAACCACCTGAACCTTTTCGGTGGGCCCTGGGCCAGCGCTGTGCGGCAGACACTGCAGCGCTTCAGCACCTGATGCCGAAACTTATCTTTGCAGCAGCAAACCATTCCACCTAAGCTAGCGTAGGTCTTTCGGTGTCATCAGTGGATATCCGAACATGCAGTCACTGACCATTGGCTACCTCGCGCACACTCCGGACACCGCCTGGAGTGCTGACGCCCAATCCTTCAGTACCGTTGATGCATTGCTCCGGGCTGGGCCACTCGACGTCATCCTGGTGGATCTCGAACAGGAGGATGCGGCGGATGCGGTGTTCCTCATCCGCTGCGACAGACGCTACCGGCTCACCCTGATCCTGTCCGGCCGGGGGCGCTCGGGCTCGCCCAGCCTCAGTGACGGCCTGATCCCCGAGGATCCGCGCACCATCACATCGACCTGGCAACGGCTGCAGCAGCGTCTGGCGGCCTTCAATCAGGGCCGCGCGCCGGAACGTTTTGACGAATTCGTGCTCGCCTGGCT
>JBNJEG010000053.1:0-12957 GCA_051745655.1 Pseudomonadota bacterium | reverse complement strand
GGATGGCAAATTGAGGCTTGCCCCCCTTTCTGGTAGCCTGTCACCCCATCTTGAGGCGACGCCTCCCTCCTCCTCAAAACTGGCAATCGGGCAGAATACGGGATTCGCATGACGCGCTATATATTTGTCACCGGCGGGGTTGTGTCCTCGCTCGGCAAGGGCATTGCATCAGCATCACTGGCCGCCATCCTCGAGGCGCGTGGCCTCAGGGTCACCATCCTCAAGCTCGATCCCTACATTAACGTGGATCCCGGCACCATGAGCCCGTTCCAGCACGGCGAGGTCTTCGTGACCGAGGATGGTGCCGAAACAGACCTGGACCTGGGCCACTACGAGCGCTTCATCCGCACCACCATGAGCAAGCGCAACAACTTCACCAGTGGCCGGGTCTATGAGGAGGTCATCCGCAAGGAACGCCGGGGCGACTACCTGGGCGGCACCGTGCAGGTGATCCCGCACATCACGGATGAGATCAAGCGCCGCATTGTGGAAGGCGCCGGTGACGTGGATGTGGCCCTGGTGGAGGTCGGCGGCACCGTCGGTGACATTGAATCCCAGCCCTTCCTCGAGGCCACGCGCCAACTGCGCGTTGAGGTGGGTCCCCAGCGCGCGCTCTTCATGCACCTGACCCTGGTGCCCTACATCTCCACTGCCGGCGAGGTGAAGACCAAGCCGACCCAGCACTCCGTCAAGGAAATGCGCTCGATCGGTCTGCAGCCGGACATCCTGCTGTGCCGCTCCGAGCATGAGGTGGATACCAGCTCCCGGCGCAAGATTGCCCTCTTCACCAACGTGGAGGAACGGGCCGTCATCCCGCTGTGCGATGCGCCCAGTATCTATCGTGTGCCGCGCATGCTCCATGAGATGGACCTGGATCAGTTGATCGTCGAGCGCTTCAATCTCGACGTGGGGCGTGCGGATCTCTCCGAATGGGACAAGGTGTTCGAGTGGGAACAGAACCCCGACAAGACCGTGACCATTGCCATGGTCGGCAAGTACATGGAACTGCTGGACGCCTACAAGTCCCTGATCGAGGCGCTGAGCCACGCGGGTCTGCACACAGGCACCGACGTGAAGATGAAGTATGTCGACTCCGAGGACCTGGAGCGTGATGGCGTGGGCGCACTGGAAGATGTGGACGGCATCGTTGTGCCCGGCGGCTTCGGCGAGCGGGGCGTGGAAGGCAAGATCAGCGCCGTGCGTCACGCGCGCGAGAACGGCATTCCCTACCTGGGCATCTGCCTGGGCATGCAGGTAGCCGTGATCGAATACGCCCGCAACATTGCCGGCCTTTCCGGCGCCCACAGCACCGAATTCCGCAAGGACTCCCCGTACCCCGTGGTGGGTCTGATCACCGAATGGGTGGATGAGCATGGCCAGCTGGAAACGCGCGGCGAGGAGTCGGATCTTGGCGGCACCATGCGCCTGGGCGCCCAGGACTGCCGGCTGGTACCGGAAACCACGTCCCACCGGTGTTACGGCAAGGATCTGATCCGCGAACGCCACCGCCACCGCTACGAGGTCAACAACCTGCTGCTGCCCAAGCTCGAAGCCGCAGGGCTGCGCGTAGCCGGGCGTTCCGGTGACGGCTCCCTGGTGGAAATGGTTGAGGTGCCGGATCATCCCTGGTTCGTAGCCTGCCAGTTCCACCCCGAATTCACGTCCACGCCCCGGGATGGCCACCCGCTGTTCAAGGGCTTCGTGGAAGCCGCATTGGCCCACAGGGGCGAATACTGAACTGACCGCCGGGAGCGTTCATCATGGCGCAGAGCCTCATCGACATCGCTGACCTCAGCATCGCCAACGACCGCCCCTTCACGCTGTTCGGCGGCATGAACGTACTGGAGTCACGGGAGCTGGCGCTGGAAGTGGCGGACGCCTACAGCCAGGTAACCGCCCGGCTCGGCATTCCCTACGTGTTCAAGGCCTCCTTCGACAAGGCCAACCGCTCCTCCATGCACTCATTCCGTGGCCCCGGCCTGGAAAAGGGGCTGGCCATCCTCGAGGAAATCCGCGACCGCTACGGCGTCCCGGTCCTGACCGACGTCCATGAACCGCACCAGGCGCAACCGGTCGCCAATGTCTGCGACGTGATCCAGCTGCCGGCGTTCCTGTCGCGCCAGACCGACCTGGTGGTCGCCATGGCACGCACCGGCGCCGTCATCAACGTCAAGAAGGGTCAGTTCCTCGCGCCCCACGAAATGAGTCACATCATCAATAAGTGCGAAGAGGCCGGCAACGACCGGATCATCCTCTGCGAGCGAGGCACCAGCTTCGGCTACAACAACCTGGTGGTGGACACGCTCGGCTTCGGCACCATGAAAAAGCTCGGAGCGCCGGTCTTCTTCGACGTGACCCACTCGCTGCAGATGCCCGGCGGCCGCGCCGACTCCGCCGGCGGCCGCCGCGAACAGGTTACCGAACTGGCCCGCGCCGGCCTGTCACAGGGTCTGGCCGGCCTCTTCCTGGAAGCGCACCCGGATCCAGACCAGGCCAAGTGCGATGGCCCGTGCGCGCTTCGGTTGGAACAACTTGAGCCGTTCCTTGCTCAACTCAAACAACTGGATGACCTCGTCAAGGGATTTGAGCCGCTGGACACAGCGTAATCAACACGCTCAGAAGAAGGGTATCGGGTGGTCTTTTCCGGGATTGTCTGGAGCCATGGATGGCGGAAGACAAGCGTACAGGGATGTATTCACAGCGTATCCCGGAAAAGACCACCCGATGGCCTTCCGGCAATGACTTGGAAATCTTGAGACATTTGATGAATCACTGACCGATTCAAAGATAAGAGAGGTTGAACGGATGACAACAATCGCCAACATCAAGGCCCGCGAAGTCCTCGACTCCCGCGGCAACCCCACCGTCGAAGCCGACGTGATCCTCGAATCCGGCCAGATCGGCAGCGCCTGCGCCCCCTCCGGTGCCTCCACAGGCTCCCGCGAAGCGCTGGAACTGCGCGACAAGGACAAGAGCCGCTACCTCGGCAAAGGCGTCCAGAAAGCCGTCGCCGCCGTGAACGAGCGCATCCGCGGCACCCTGAAGGGCATGAACGCCGCCGACCAGCGTGCCATCGACAACGCCATGCTCGAGCTCGACGGCACCGACAACAAGCAGAACCTTGGCGCCAATGCCATCCTGGCCGTGTCCCTGGCCAACGCCAAGGCCGCTGCCACCGCCCTGGGCAAGCCCCTGTACGAACACATGGCCGAAATCAACGGCGCCGCCGGCAAGTTCTCCATGCCCGTGCCCATGATGAACATCCTCAACGGCGGCGAGCATGCGGACAACAACGTCGACATTCAGGAATTCATGATCCAGCCGGTATCGGCGCCCACCTTCCGCGAAGCGCTGCGCTGCGGCGCCGAGGTGTTCCACAGCCTCAAGAAGGTCCTCAACAGCAAGGGCCTGAACACCGGCGTGGGTGACGAAGGTGGGTTCGCACCGAACCTGCCCTCCAACGAAGCCGCGCTGGAAGCCATCCGCGAAGCCGTGGAAGGTGCTGGCTACACCCTTGGCAAGGACGTGACACTGGCGCTCGACTGCGCCTCCTCCGAGTTCTACAGCGATGGTGTCTACGACCTGAAAGGCGAGGGCAAGCAATACAACGCCGCCGAGTTCAGTGACTACCTGGCCGGCCTCTGTGAGCGTTTCCCCATCGTCTCCATCGAGGACGGCATGGACGAAGGCGACTGGGACGGCTGGAAGACCCTGACCGAGCGCCTGGGCAGCAAGGTCCAGCTGGTCGGGGATGACCTGTTCGTGACCAATACCCGGATCCTCAAGGAAGGCATCGACAAAGGCGTCGCCAACTCCATTCTTGTGAAGTTCAACCAGATCGGCAGCCTCAGTGAAACCCTGGATGCCATTCGCATGGCGCAGGATGCAGGCTATACTGCGGTTATCTCGCATCGTTCGGGCGAAACAGAGGACACCACGATCGCGGATCTGGCAGTGGCAACCAGTGCCGGCCAGATCAAGACCGGCTCCCTCTGTCGTTCCGACCGGGTGGCGAAATACAATCAGCTGCTGCGGATTGAAGAGCAGCTCGGAGATCGGGCCGCCTATCGTGGTCTGACCGAAATCAAGGGTCAGGGGGGCTGAGGCACCCCCTGACGCGCCAGGGAGCGTCGTGCATGAAATGGTTGTGGGGCATAATGGCCGTGCTGACACTGCTGCTGCAGGTCCGGCTCTGGGCGGGCGAAAACAGCCTGCCCCACGCCTGGGCACTGCAGGAGCAGATCGAGGAGCAGAAAGCCATCAATGCCGGGCTCAGTCATCGCAATGAGGAGCTGTTCGCGGAAGTGAGCAGTCTGGGTGACGGCACCCGCGCCATTGAAGAGCATGCCCGGGGCAATCTGGGCATGATCGGCGAGGATGAAACCTTTTTCCTGGTCGAAAACCCCTGAACCGGACTCATGACTGACCCCACTGCCTCCGGCAATACGTCCCCGGCGATCGTCGTGCCTGCGGCCGGTGCCGGCACCCGCGTCGGTGGCGAGTGCCCGAAGCAGTACCAGCATCTCGGCAACGCCTTTCTGATTGACGTCACCCTCGAGCGCCTCGCCCAGGCTCTTCCCGGGGCAACCATTATGGTGGCACTGGGTGACGGGGATGACTGGTGGGCACGGACCCGGAGCGCGTCCTTGCCTCACATCCGGACCTGCACCGGTGGGGCCAGCCGCGCCGATTCGGTCATGGCCGGGCTGAGGGCGCTGGCGCTTCCGCCGGCGCATCCGGTTCTGGTGCACGACGCCGCCCGCCCCTGCATAACCCCGTCGGATGTCCGCAGCCTGCTGGATGCCGTCGGTGGCGATGAGGCCGGGGGCCTTCTGGCCCAGGCCGTGACGGATACCGTCAAGGAAGTGGATGACGCACGCCGGGTTGTGGCCACGCGGGATCGCAGCCGTCTCTGGCGCGCCCAGACGCCCCAGCTCTTCCGCAGCGGGGTGCTGGAGCGGGCGCTGCTCAATGCCGCCACCGAGGGGGCTTGCGTAACGGACGAAGCCTCAGCGGTCGAGCACCTCGGATTGAAGCCGCTGGTGGTGCCGGGCAGGGCGGACAACATCAAGGTGACCCATCCCGGGGATCTTGCCATGGCGGCATGGCTGATCGAACAACAGCAACAGGCCGGAAGGACCGGAGCATGATACGAGTCGGGCAGGGGTTTGATGTGCACGCCTTCGAGGAAGGTGATCACATCCGCATCGGTGGCGTGGTGATCCCGCATGATCAGGGGCTGCGGGCACACTCGGATGGCGACGTTCTGCTGCACACAATCAGCGATGCGCTGCTGGGCGCAATCGCCCTGGGCGATATCGGCCACTGGTTTCCGGACACCGAACTGCGCTGGCGCGACGCCGACAGCCGCGCGCTGCTGCGCGAGGTGTATCGCCAGGTGCAGATGCGGGGTTACCAGCTGGTGAACATCGACGCGACCGTTCTGGCCCAGGCCCCGAAGATGGCGCCCCACGTGGATGCGATGCGCCACAATATTGCCGAGGATCTGTCGGTAAACCCGGAACGGATCAATGTGAAGGCGACCACCACCGAAAGCCTGGGGTTTGTGGGCCGTGCCGAGGGCATTGCTGCCCAGGCGGTGTGTCTCGTGGAAAGCCGCCGTAGCGGTGGGAGCACGTGACAGGCTGGCATCTGGAGTGGCCGAGGGCCGGCGGTGACCCCGTGGGAAGCGGGCGCATCCGGATGGAGCCCGGGGATTTCGAGGTAACCGAGGACCTTGGCTGGCACCCTGAAGGCGAGGGCGAGCATCTTCTCGTTCAGCTCGAAAAATGCGGTGACAATACGGACTGGGTCGCGAAGGGGCTGGCACGGATGGCCGGGTGTGGCCCAGAGGCCGTGGGCTACGCCGGCCGCAAGGATCGCCATGCGGTCACGCGCCAGTGGTTCAGCATCCCCTGCTCCCCCGCGAAGGCTGATGCCCTTCTGGAGACTGTCTCCGGGCAGTGGCGGGTGCTGGCGGTCACCCGTCACAAGCGCAAGCTGCGCACCGGCGAACTGGCCGGCAACCGTTTCCGCGTTCGGGTACGGAATCTCGAGGCGGACGATTCCAAACTGGTCACACGCTGGCAGGAGCTGGTGGCTCAGGGCTGTCCCAATTATTTCGGGCCACAGCGCTTCGGGCGTGAGGGCGCCAATCTGGAGGCGGCCATGCAGATGGATCCCGAACGCCTCAAACGCCCGCGTGAACGGGCCCGTTCCGGGCTGCTTCTGTCTGCCGTGCGCAGCTGGCTGTTCAACGAGTGGCTGGCGAAAAGACTGGCCGAAGGGGACTGGATGGATCTCCGGGCAGGGGATCCGGAGCCGGTCCCTTCAGGGCCGCTTTTCGGGGATGACAGCTGTGGGGCCGAGGGCGAGCTGGCGGAGGCGGAGATGGCCTTTGCGGCGCATTTTCCCGGGTTCATGGCGCTGCTGCGTGTCACCCGTATGCGCCCGGCGCGTCGCACCCTCGCGCTGAAACCGCTAGACTGCGCTCTGGAGCGGGAAGGTGATACCGCCATTTTTGATTTCTATCTGCCGACCGGTGGTTTTGCCACCACGGTGCTCAACGAGATTCTGGATCTGGAGGACGGTTCCTGAACGCCATGAAACTGCTGCTTTCCAATGACGATGGTGTCTACTCGCCGGGTCTCAAGACGCTTTACGATGCCCTTGAGGATCTGGGGGATGTGCGCGTGGCGGCGCCGGACCGGGATCATTCCGGTGCCAGCAATGCGCTGACCCTGACGCGCCCGCTGTCCGCTACGGATGTGCCCGGAGGCTTTACTGCCATCGACGGCACACCCACGGACTGTGTCCACCTGGGCATCGGGGATATGTTCGGGATCGAGTTCGATCGGGTGATTTCCGGTATCAATACCCACTCGAACCTGGGCGATGACATCCTCTATTCCGGAACAGTGGCCGCGGCGGTGGAAGGCCGCCTGCTGCGCCATCCGCCCATCGCCGTTTCCCTGGCGAACCGGGGGAACTGGCGCTTTGACACCGCCGCGCGCGTGGTCCGCAGCTTGCTGCTGCGCCCGGATCCCCTGGCGGTCCCGCCGAGGACGGTGCTCAATGTGAACGTTCCGGATGTGGACTGGAGCGAACTCCGCGGCTTCCAGATCACCCGTCTTGGGCACCGTGGGCGGGGGGAACTGCCCCAGAGAGTTCACTGCCCGCGCGGCCGGGAGCGAATGTGGATTGGTGCCGCGGGAGACGAGGATGACGCGGGACCGGGGACGGATTTCCACGCGATCCGTGAAGGTTATGTGTCGATCACACCGGTCAAGGTGGACATGACCCACTATGATACCTTCCAGAACCTGAACGACTGGCTGAAAGACGGGCTTTGAATGAACACGGAAATCCAGGGCATCGGCATGACCTCCCAGCGCACCCGGATGCGGCTGGTGGAGCGTCTCAGTGACGAGGGCATCCGGCGTCCGGAAGTCCTCGATGCCATTGCGAACGTGCCTCGCCATCTCTTTCTGGACGAGGCGCTCTCCCATCGCGCCTATGAGGACACGGCATTGCCCATCGGGCACCAGCAGACCCTGTCCCAGCCCTATGTGGTCGCTCGTATGACGGAAATGCTGCTAGCCGCTGGCGCCACACGCATTCTCGAGCTGGGCACCGGCTCCGGTTACCAGGCAGCGATCCTGGCGTATCTGGGGAAGGAGGTGTACAGCATCGAACGGATTGGTGGGCTCCATCGCCAGGCACGTGAACGCATTCAGCGGCTTGGGTACCGCAATGTCTTTCTGCGCCTGGGTGATGGCAGCCAGGGTTGGGCGGAGGCTGCGCCCTTTGACGGCATGATCCTTACCGCCGCTCCCGGCGACGTGCCCGCGGCCCTGTACGACCAGCTCGCGGACGGTGGCAGCATGGTTGCCCCGCTGGGGCGAGGGACCCAGATGCTGACAGTGATCACCCGCAACGGGGATGACTTTGAACGGCGGGAAATCGAGCCGGTGCGTTTCGTGCCCGTGCTCGGCGGCGTGGTGCGATGACGGATCAACGGGCCCAGTCCGCGCCCGGGATCGTGGCGCGGGGTTGCCTGATGGGGGCCGCGGACATCGTACCCGGCGTCTCCGGCGGAACCATGGCGCTGATTACCGGCATCTACGAGCGCCTTCTGACGGCTCTGGGCAACATCCCGGCCGCCGCCCTGATCCTGGTGAAGGAGCGCAGCTTCGCACGCGCGTGGCAGAGCGTGGACGCAGGCTTCCTGCTCCTGCTGTTGAGCGGCATCCTGTTCAGCATTGTCACCCTGGCTCACGGCATCGGCACGCTCCTGGATGAACACCCTATGCTGGTGCGTGCTTTCTTCTGCGGCCTGATTATTGGGGCCGTCATCCATGTTGGCCGCCAGGTCGGGCACTGGTCGGTGGCGGCTGGCATGGGTCTGGTGATTGGTACCCTGGTGGCCTGGGGCATCGCTCAGCTCACTCCCGCCTCCCTCGGCCTGACGCCATTGATCGCGTTCGGAGCTGGTTTCGTGGCCATATCCGCCATGGTGCTTCCAGGCATTTCAGGAAGCTTCATTTTGCTTCTGCTCGGGCTCTATGAGCCCATACTGGATGCCATCCGTGAACCGGCCCTGACCACACTGGCGGTCTTTGCCGGCGGCTGCCTTGCGGGCCTGGTGGCAATGGCGCGTCTGGTGTCAGCCACCCTGGCACGCTTCCCTTCCGTAACCCTGGCAGTGTTGACCGGGTTCATGATCGGCTCCCTCTCCAACCTCTGGCCCTGGAAGCGGGTTGTGGCCTGGCGTACCGGCTCTGGTGGGGAGGCTGAACCGCTGTTGCACCAGAATCTCGCCCCCTGGCATTACGTCGAACTGACGGGCAACGCCCATCAGGCGGGCATGGTGCTGATCCTGGTCGGTGTGGGGGTAATGGCGATCCTGTTGGTCGAGTGGGTGGGGTCCGGCCATGGCGGCAAAAGGTAACTGGCCGCGCTACAGTCCGGGTAATACACTTGAACAGGGTCATGGTCTCCCCGGAATTGATGCACGGAAATTGTGTGATCTGTTACCCGGGGTGTTCCCAGAGGTAACGAAAAAGAGTGCCCGCGTAACCTGTCAGTGCCCAAAGAATAGCCAGATAAAAGAGCTATTTACCTGAACCTCCTGAGGTGCTGGTCAATGTTTTGGAATTTTTTAGAATAAAAAAATAAATACTATAACGGAAAGAACTATTGCGGATGGTGTTCACAGCCGTCAGACCTGCTACCAGGGGCCGTGTGAAAGCCGGGAATCGGACAATCCGAAAAGCGGTTTTTCTGGTCGTTATGTTGATGCTGATCGGGGGCTGCAACTCCACCGATCTGCTTCTGGACAGCAACTATAACCCCCGGGTGAACTGGGGGCATCACCGTGTGTCCGAAGGCGAAACCCTCTACAGCGTGGCCATGCGCTATGGCTGGAACTACCGCAGGCTCGCGGCTGCCAACGACATTGAGGCCCCCTATGAGATCCGTCCGGGGGATATCATCCGCTTTGACGTGGAAGTCCCGGACGACTATGACCGCTCCTCCGGGTCGTCATCCACGGCTGCCACGTCTTCCAGTACCTCCGATGATTCCTCCGGGTCCAGTGGTCGACCCACGGGTAGTTCCGACTCTTCTTCCTCCGAGGGTTCCCCGAGTAACAATGCGTTACAGGCAAGTAATGAAGAATCGTCCGAAATCGATTGGGCATGGCCCCATTCTGGCCCGATTATTGCGAAATATTCATCCGACGGCTCCGATGTGAACAAAGGTGTTGATATCGGGGGTGACGCGGGAGACTCCGTCAAGGCCGCTGCGGAGGGCAGCGTGGTTTACGCCGGAAGCGGGTTGCTGGGTTACGGCAACCTGATCATCGTGAACCACAACGAAACCTTCCTCAGTGCCTACGCCCACAACCGGAAGATTCTGGTGGAGGAGGGCGAGGCCGTTGGCCAGGGCGATACCATCGCCGAGATGGGGGATTCGGGTGCCGACAGGACAGTGCTCCACTTCGAGATCCGGAGGCGGGGCGATCCAGTGGACCCGATGCAGTATCTGCCGCGTCGCTGATCCGGGGTTTCCGGCGAAAAAAGAAGTCAAAACAAAGCCGGAGACGTTCAAGGGGTAGATCAGTTAACGCAGGGTGAAGACTATGTCGGACGAGATGGTTCAGGAAGTGGCGCTTGAGGCCGTAGCAGAAGAAACCATGGAGCCGGAAGAAGCGGTTGCCGCCAGTGAGGAAACCGCGAAGGCGGAAGCGGAGGCGCTCGAGCGTGCCCGTTCCCGGACGTCGCGTTACAGCTACACAAGCCGCCAGCAACAGGCGGACGCCACACAGCTCTATCTCAATGAGATTGGTTTTTCTCCGCTGCTGACGCCGGAAGAAGAAAAGCATTTTGCGCGGCTGGCCCGTGATGGCGACGAAAGTGGGCGCCGGCGCATGATCGAGAGCAACCTGCGCCTGGTGGTTAAGATCGCCCGTCGCTATGTGAACCGTGGCCTGACGCTCCTCGACCTGATCGAGGAAGGTAACCTGGGCCTGATCCGGGCGGTCGAGAAGTTTGATCCGGAGCGTGGCTTCCGGTTCTCCACCTATGCCACCTGGTGGATCCGCCAGACCATTGAGCGGGCCATCATGAACCAGACCCGGACCATCCGCCTGCCGATTCACGTGGTGAAGGAGCTCAACCTGTACCTGAGGGCCTCCCGTGAACTGAGCCAGCAGCTGGATCACGAACCCACCGCCGAGGAAATCGCCGAGAAGTGCGAGAAGCCGGTGAAGGATGTGAAGCGGATGCTGGGGCTGAACGAGCGCGTTGCCTCCGTGGATACGCCGATCGGGCACAATGGCGACAAGTCGCTGCTCGATACGGTCCCTGACGAAGGCTCTGCCGATCCGGCCGCATTGCTCCAGGAGAACAACATCAAGGGCTGCCTCGGCCAGTGGGTCGACCAGCTCAGCGAGAAACAGCAGGAAGTCCTGTGCCGCCGCTTCGGCCTGCGGGGTTACTCAACCATGACACTGGAGCAGGTTGGCGCCGAGATCGGGCTGACCCGCGAACGGGTGCGCCAGATCCAGGTCGAGGCCCTGCGCCGCCTGCGTGAGATTCTCGAGAAGGAAGGCCTCTCCGGGGACATGCTCTTCGAGGCCTGATGGCATCCGCCGCCCGCACTCGCGGGCGGTGTCTTCTAGCTCCTGCCGTAAAGGCTGGCGTCCTCGTGCTGCTGGCTCGAGGGCTCCAGTTCCAGGGTTGAATGCTGGATACCGAAGCGGGTATCCAGCATTCCCCTTATCTGTTCCTTGAGCGTCTGCTGTTCTTGCCAGAGTTCGTCGGATACGACCACATGGGTATCCAGGGCCGCCTCATGTTCCTCCATCAGCCAGAAATGGGCGTGGTGGACACTCTCCACACCCTTGAACCCGCGGATGCAGTCGAGCACCGCGTCCGTATCGATGTCCGGTGGGCTGCCCAGCATGAGAACACGGATCACGGCCCCGATCTCGGTGGCGGAAAGCCAGAGGATGTAACCCGAAATCAGCAGTGTGATCAGGGGATCAACCAGGCGCCAGTCGTACAGGACAATGAGCACGCCACTGACCACGACGGCTACTGAGGTCAGGGCGTCGCTGAGGTTGTGAAGGAACAGCGCGCGGATGTTGGAGCCACCATGCTGGATGGAACGGGTGAGAAGGGCGGTCAGGGTATCCACGATCAGCGCCAGAACCCCCAATGCAATGACTGCCATACCGGTAACCTCACCGGGATCCAGAAGCCGCATGATGCCCTCAAAGGCCAGGTAAAGACCGATCAGGATCAGCGAGGTGTAGTTGACCAGTGCCGCCACGGTTTCCACCCGGCCGTACCCGAAGGTCATGGCGGGATCCGCCGGACGCCTTGCAATGCGTCGCGCGATCAGTGCGATGACCATTGAGGCCATGTCCGAGAAGTTGTGCAGGGCATCCGCGATAAGCGCGAGACTACCGGACAGCAGCCCGCCAATCACCTGCCCTGCGGTAAGGAGACAGTTGGCGACAATCGCAGCGATAACCCTGCGATCTCCCGCAGGCGCGTGATGGTGGTCATGACTCATACGGTAACTCCCGGACAGCAGGGCTGAATCATACTCCGGCAATGGCGAACACCTTGCAACCCAGAATCCTCCCCGTAGCGGAGCCGTATGGGGAATGGTGATCCTGATCGTCGCCCAGCTGCTGCTGGGTGCGGCGATGCACCATCATGTTCTGGGCGACCACGGCGGGGACGCCGGCGGGGCAGTTCGCGACAGGGGAGGTGACCGTACGTGAATTTCAGGCCGATGTACTCGTGCCCACCAGTGCTATCCAGACGCTCGACGGCCAACCCCATGTCTTCGTCCGCACCGATCACGGCTTCCGGCGTCAACCGGTGGAAACTGGCCAGAGTGGCGGCGGCCGCGTGGTTATCCGTGAGGGGCTGCCATGAACCATACGATTGACCCGGTTTGCCCCCGAGGATGGGGGCAACTGCGCCGCGGTCATTGTCGGGAGTGGTCAGATGGCCAAAAATGCCAATGCAGTTGAGAACTGATGGGCATTTGACGTCTATTGACGATGATAGACTCGCCGCACCATCTGAAAACCGATACAACAAAGAGGACGTGTTCATGAAACAGATGCTATCCCTCGCCTTTGCGCTTCTGTGCGCCTTTGCCATGACGGCCCAGGCCCAGGAGAAGACCGTTGAGGGCGTTGAACTGCCGGGTACGATTGAGGTTGCAGACACTGAACTCAGCCTGAACGGCGCCGGTGTACGCTCCAAGTGGTTTATGAATCTGTACGTTGGCTCTCTCTACCTCCCGGAGGAATTCGACAGCGCCGAGGCGATTGTCGAGGCGGATCAGCCCATGGCCATCCAGCTGGATATCATTTCCGGCATGATCGACAGCGAGAACATGACCGAAGCCACCATGGAAGGCTTTGAAAGTTCG
>JBNJEG010000052.1:0-13094 GCA_051745655.1 Pseudomonadota bacterium | reverse complement strand
CCGTGACCACTTTCGGCTGCGAAACGATTTCCGCCTGTCCGTCGGACTCCAGGGCGCTGAGCTCAAGGTCCAGCAGGAACCCATCGCGGGTAAAGCCGACAGCCGCCGAGCTGGCGTTACTGCTGCTGATGCCAAAATCGACGTTCATATCAGAGGGGAAGTTGCCGGGCGCGCCGTCAAGGGATTCACGGCTGCCGCCAACACTGTAGTCACCCTCGGAAGTGCTTCCGGATTTGCCGACACCCCAGGCCACACCGAGTTCGCTTGAAACGTCGGTGTTTGCCCGCACGATGCGTGCCTCGATCAGAACCTGACGCACCGGGCGGTCCCAGGTCTCGACAAGATCGCGGATCTCCTGAAGCTTGGGCGCCGTCTCGCGCACACTGATGGTATTGGTGCGGTCATCCGAGGAGATGAAGCCACGATCCGAGATCAGCTCATCGTCCTCGCGCAGCAGGGACACAATGTCGGCAGCCTTGGCGTAGTTGACCTGAATGGTTTCCAGGCGCACCGGCCGGAGCTCCTCCATCTGCTGCTTGGTTTCAAGCTCCTGGCGCTCATATTCAGCGATCTCCTGTGCAGGTGCGACCAGCAGCACGTTGCCCATCTCGCGCTTGTCCAGGCCCTTGGTCTGAAGCACGATATCCAGCGCCTGATCCCAGGGCACATTCTGCAGCCGCAGAGTGATCGAGCCAGTCACCGTATCCGAAGCCACCAGATTGAGCCCGGTGAAGTCCGCGATCAGTTGCAGAACCGAGCGCACCTCGATGTCCTGGAAGTTCAGCGACAGCTTGTCGCCGTCATAGGGGAAGCGTTCTTCCTGGCGCTGCTCGGCCTCCTGTTCGGTCAACTCCTCGACACTCAGCGTAAAGCGGTCGTCGGTCTGGTAGGCCGCGTGGTCGTAGTCGCCGGAAACTTTGACCTTGACCAGCGTGCGACCGTCCTCCGTGTAGGTGTCGACCCGCTCCACCGGCGTGCCAAAGTCGGTCACGTCGACCCGACGGCGCAGGCGCTCCGGCAGCGCGACTTTACCCAGGTCCAACTGGATCGTGCCGGACTGTTCGTCCATATCCACGGAGACACGGGAACTGGAGAAATCCAGCACGACCTCGCCTTCGCCATCGGATGTACGGTTGAAATTCAGGTCCTCAAGGGAGGCATCCCCGGAGGTCACTTCAGGGGCGCCGGCCACCGACTGGGTCCCCGTGCCGGAACCGCTCGATATTTGCCCGCTGACCTCGGAACCAGCGTCCTCCTGGGAACCAGCGTCGCCCTGGGAACCAGCGTCCTCCTGTCCATCTCCCGAGGCGGTGCCGGACGCGGAATCCTCACCAACGGTCACCACCATCCGATTGCCATCACGGCGAACGTCATGGGGTACCAGGCGTGTGAGATTCAGAACGAGGCGCGTGCGGTCGTCCGCCTCCACTACCGTCATGCTCTGGGCATTGCCCTCGCCGAGGTCGTGATAGCGCTGTTCCAGGTCACTGCTGACGCTGGCGAGATCGAGTGTGATACGGGCTGGGTCCTGAATGGTGTAGCCCGAGGCCTCAGGGGGCTCTCCGTCAAAACTCAGGACGATTTCGGTACGGTCTCCGGACAGGGAGGAAAAGTCGACATCCTCCAGTGTCAGGGCGCTGGCGCCCGCGGATGCCAGTGCCAGCGCACCCATCACCAGCAGTTTCTCGATCTGTTTCAGCATTGCGTGCCTCAGGCGGTTCTTCTGGTTCCGTTTAATGATCTGCATGACAGCACCCCGGCTCACTCATCTTCCAGCGACAGTGTCCGGGGTCGTTTGACCCAACCGCCGCTGCCATCGCTGACAATTTCCCGCAGCTGGATGCGTGATTCGGTTACCCGCTCCACGCGCCCATGATTCTGCCCCATATAGTCACCGACGGTGACGCGGTGTATGCCGCCCTCCGCGTCCCGGATCAGAGCGTAAAGCTGCCCCTCCTCGGACCGCTGCAGGGAGCCCACCATTGCAAGATCACCAATCTCGAAGCGTTCCAGCGGCTCAGTTGGCCGGTTCTCATCAGGCTTGACCTCGGACTCCGGTTCGTCTTCATCCTCATCCTCGTCGTCCAGCGATACCTCCGCCGGCGGCTCGAAGGGTGAACGGCGATCAGAAGCCGAGTAGGTGAACGCCTCATAGGCCTTGAACTCCGGCAAGGGCTCTATTTCGCCCCGCGGTTCATTCCGGGCCTCTTCCATAAACTCATCCAGATCCTGGTATCCCTGATCCCGTGAACAGGCCACAAGAGCCAGGCACAGGCCCGTAACCACCAGGTATCGGGCGACTGCAGTTAACCTCATTCCTCGCCTCCTGCCCGGTACCGATAGGTCTTGGCCACCATCTGCATGCGGAGCTCATCATTGCCGTCGGACCGGCTGATCGCGAAGTCATGCAGGGTCACGATCCGTGGCAGGCCGGCCACGTTGCTCACGAACGTTGCCAGCTCGTGATAGGTGCCCCTGACCCGGATATTGATTGGAAGCTCGACGTAGAAATCCTGCTCGACCTCCTCCTGCAGCGCGAACTCCTGCAGGTCCAGGCCACTGCCCAATGCTGTGTTGGTGATGTCCTCAAGCAGTCCGGGCACTTCGGTATCACTGGGAAGCTGACGCACCAGTGCACCAAAGGTTTCTTCCATCTCAACCATCTGCTGCCGGTACCGGTCCAGGTTGGCTACGCGGTAGGCCTTGCGTTCGTACTCCTCCCGCAGTTCCTGTTCCGTCTCGGCCGCGCGGTCCACGGATGCGTAAAGGTCCTTCACGAAGAACCAGTAGCCGCCCCCCAGCACCAGGCCGAAGACCAGCAGCAGGAACACAACCTTGACCGGCATGGGCCAGATGCCGGCATTGTTGAAGTCCAGCTCGCTGACATCAAAGTTTTTTATGTTTTCTAGCGTATCCTGGAAATTCACTGTTCCTGCTCCGATTCCGCTTCGTCGTCATCCGGAACCACCTGCTGCACGCTCAGGTTGAACCGGCTGTAACCGGACCGCTGTTCGTCGGCGGCGGAGACATTCGTCAGGTTCGGCTCGGCAAACCAATCCGAGCGCTCAAAGTTGCGCATCAGGTTGGAAATCCGGCTGTTGGATTCGGCCATTCCGACAATGGATACCTGATCGCCACTCTTTTCGAGCTGAGTGTAGAACAGGCCATCAGGCAGCGTCTGAACCATCTCGTCGAAGGCACGCACGATCACGGGACGCTGCCCCTGCAGATCCTGGATAACCTGCATCCGGGACAGCAGCTCCTCACGGCGTTCCTTGAGGTCCTCGATCTCGGCGATCTGCTCCTCGAGGTCCTCCATGGCATTCTCAATGTAGTTGTTACGTGATTCCTGGTGGTCAATCAGCCCCTGTACGTGGCTCTGCCAGAGGAACACCAGTCCGGCACCCACGATCAGGGCACCGGCAAGCATGACCAGGAACTGACGCTGTTTCTCCGCACGGAGCTCTTCGCGCCAGGGTCTGAGGTTAATACGGGCCATCAGTCAAAACTCCTCATCGCCAGACCGCAGGCGATCATCAAGGAGGGGGCGTCATTACTCAACCCCGCGGCATTCACCTTGGAACCCACTGCCATATCAGCAAACGGGTTTGCCACCAGCGTAGCGGTTCCCGTCTTTTCTTCCACTTGCCCGGGCAAGCCCTGGATCGAGGCAGTGCCACCGGCAAGCAGAATGTAGTCAACGGCGTTGTACTGGCTGGACCCGAAGAAGAACTGCAGTGCCCGCGCCACCTGCTGTACTACCGCTTCCTTGAACGGCTCCAGCACCTCACTCTCGTAATCGTCCGGCAGTCCACCCTGTTTCTTCGCAAGGCCAGCCTCTTCCTGACTGAGCCCGTAGCGCCGCTGGATCTCTTCGGTCAGCTGCTTGCCGCCGAACAGCTGCTCGCGGGTATAGATGGTTTCACCGTCCACCAGCACACTCAGGGTCATCATGGTGGCGCCAATGTCCACCAGGGCAACCACCTGTTCCTCGGCATCGCGTTCGAGCTGGGATTCGAGCATGCTGAAGGCCCGCTCCATCGCATAGGCCTCAACGTCCACCACCTTCGTACTCAGCCCGCCAATCTGGAGCGCTTCCTCGCGCACATCCACATTTTCCTTGCGGCAGGCCGCCAGCAGCACATCCACCTGGTCCGGATTGATTTCAGAAGGACCCTGAACCTCAAAGTCAATTGCGACTTCGTCCAATGGATAAGGGATGTACTGGTCCGCCTCATTGGCGATCTCATCCTCCATCTCGAAGTCGTTGAGACCGGCAGGCATCTGAATGGTCTTGGTGATCACCGCTGATCCCGAAACGGCGACGGCGGCACTCTTGAGACCGGTGCGCGCCTTGCCAGCCACCTTGCGGACCACCTCGCCCACGGCCTCGACATCATTGATGCTCTTCTCGACCACAGAGTTTGGTGGCAGCGGCTCAACCGCGTAGCTTTCCACCCTGTAGCGGTCGCCTTGTTTTGACAGTTCCAGCAGCTTGACGGAGCTTGAACTGATATCCACCCCGAGCATGCTGTTCGCTTTTTTTCCAAGCAGTCCGAACACGTGCTCACTCCAGCGTTCTGTATGGATCGCAACGGTTTACGGTTTCAGGGATTCCAGTTTCCGGATATCCTTGGGTTCCCTTTGCCGCTTCCGGTGCCTCCTGAAGCAATTTATGAAATGATAGACGCATATTCCAAAATTGTCAGAGAAAATGTCCCGCACACTTAGTTACATCCGCATCCTGAGCTGGCTTCTGGTAACCGGCGGCGCTGGTGCCGCCATGATCCTCGCCGCTTTTTACCTTTATCTCCAGCCGGGCCTCCCTTCCGTGGACCAGCTTCGGGATGTGAACTTCCAGACGCCCCTGAAAGTGTATACACGTGACAGCAAACTGATAGCAGAATTCGGCGAAATGAGAAGAACGCCACGGGATCTGGACGAAGTGCCCCGGCATCAGGTCCAGGCCTTCCTTGCCGCCGAGGACAACCGTTTCCATGACCACCATGGTGTTGATCTCAGGGGGCTTATACGCGCCAGCTGGGAACTCGCTTCAACCGGATCCATCCAGTCCGGGGGCAGCACCGTTACCATGCAGGTTGCAAAAAATTTCTTTCTGTCACGTGATCAAACGTTTCTGCGCAAGTTCAATGAGATCCTGCTGGCCCTGCAGATCGAGCGCGAGATCTCCAAGGATGAGATCATGGAGCTCTACCTGAACAAGATCTATCTGGGCAATCGGGCTTTCGGCATTGAGGCGGCCGCGCAGGTCTATTACGGCAAGCCGGTTACCGACCTCAACCTGGCCGAAATGGCCATGATCGCCGGCCTTCCCAAAGCGCCATCCACCGGCAACCCTCTGGCCAACCCGGAGCGGGCCCTGGCAAGGCGTGACTGGATCCTGTCACGCATGGCCTCGCTGGGCTACATCAGTGATGAGGAGTACCAGGAAGCCGTCGAGACGGGAATCAACGCCCGTTATCATGGCCCGGAGTTGGCCCTGGACGCGCCCTATGTTGCCGAGATGGCCCGCCGGGAAGCGGTCAGACGTTACGGGAAACAGGTGTACGAGGAGGGCTTCGAAGTCCACACCAGCGTGCACAGCGAAAAACAGAAGGCGGCCACCCGCTCGCTCCGCCGCGGCCTTGAGGCCTATGACCGCCGGCATGGCTACCGTGGTCCAGTGGACCAGTGGGCGCCAGAGCTCCTCGGCGACAGCGAAGCGCTCACCGAACGCCTGGACGCACTCCCCCGGGTGAACGACCTGGTTCCCGCAGCGATAGTGGAGGTGGACGACGATTCGGCGAGAGCTGTCACACCGCTTCACGACAGTGTTTCCATTCCGATGCGGCACATGCGCTGGGCCCGGCGCCAGATCAATGAGAACGCACGCGGCCCCGAGCCGGAGTCGCCGCAGGACGTGGTCTCCGTGGGGGATGTGGTCTATGTGCGCATTCCGGTACAGGAAGTACTCGGCGGAGAGCAGGAACGGGGCGTACTCACGGCCGAGTTGATGCAGATTCCGGAAATCCAGGGGGCGATTGTGTCGCTCTCACCCGAGGACGGTCGGATTGAGGCTCTCAGCGGCGGCTACAGTTTCAGCAGGAGTTCCTATAACCGGGCAACGCAGGCGTACCGGCAACCCGGCTCCGCCTTCAAGCCGCTGATCTTCCTGGCAGCCCTGGAAAACGGTGCAACCGCAGCAACCACCATCAATGACGCGCCCATTGTCTTTGATGACGAGGACCTGGAGACCTCCTGGCGCCCGGAAAACGTCGGAGGCCAGTTCCGTGGCCCGACCACCCTGCGCCAGGCGCTGTACCAGAGCCGCAACCTGGTCGCCATCCGCCTGCTGCGTCAGACCGGTATACGGCGCACGATCGATTACATCGACAGCCTGGGGCTGGATACCAGCCGACTCCCGGACGACCTCTCACTGGCCCTGGGCAGTGGCCCCATGACCCCGATGGAGATGACCCGGGCCTACGCCATGATTGCCAACGGCGGCTATGAGGTGACCCCCTGGCTGATTGAGGAGGTCACCGGCCCGGATGGCAAAACCCTCCATAAGGCCCCAGTGGTCCACCGCTGTGACGATTGCAGCAAGGACCCTGAGGTGCTCAAGTCCGCACTCCCGGACCTGGATGCAGACGAGAACGACGAACCCACCCAGCCAGTCCATATCATGGAGCGGGTAGCGGATGAAGGCTCCATCTACATCATGCAGTCCATGATGCGGGATGTGATCCAGCGGGGGACGGGTCGTGCCGCCCAGTCACTCGGCAGGGACGACCTCGCCGGCAAGACCGGTACCACCAACGACCAGCGTGACACCTGGTTCATGGGCTTCAATACGGGCATCGCCACCGGCACCTGGGTCGGTTTTGATCAACCGCGGCCACTGGGTCGAAGCGAATTCGGGAGTGTTACAGCCCTTCCCGTTTGGAAGGATTACATGGAGGTTGCGCTCTCCGGCATGTCGGAAAAGCTGATGGAGCGCCCAGCCGGCATCGTGTCACGACGCATTGATCCGGAAACCGGCCAGCCGGCCAGCACTGACAATCCGGATGCGAGGTTTGAGATCTTCCGCTCCCGCCATGCCCCGGAACCCGAAGAGACGAACAATACGAATGGCGGGGATAGTCGCGAGAATGGCGATGACGGGGAATCCACCCCTTCCCAGCAGCTGTTCTGAAGCCTCAACGAAAAAGGCCCCGGATCAACCGGGGCCTTTCTTTCCCACCTGGGAAGTGACTCAGTTCAAGCCGCTCAGATGATGTCTTCCATGGACTTGAGCGGGTAATGATCCGGGTACTTCTTGCCGGCCACGCCACTGTCCACAGCGGCTTGCGCGACGGCGGCCGGAACAAATTCCAGCAGACGAGGATCCATCGGCTTGGGAATGATGTAGTCCCTGCCGAACTGGAATCCACCCACACCGTACGCCTGGGCAATGCTGGACGGAACGGACTCCTTCGCCAGCTCGCGGATGGCATGAACAGCAGCGACCTTCATTTCCTCATTGATCTCACTGGCACGAACATCCAGCGCGCCACGGAAGATGAACGGGAAGCCCAGCACGTTGTTCACCTGGTTCGGGTAATCCGAACGCCCCGTTGCCATGATGATGTCATCACGGGTTTCCAGCGCCAGTTCAGGCTTGATCTCCGGATCCGGGTTGGAGCAGGCAAACACGATCGGGTTCGGCGCCATCGAGTTGAGCATTTCCGGCGTGAGAAGGTCCGGGCCGGAAAGGCCAACGAACACGTCGGAGCCCTCAAGGGCGTCTGCCGGCGTCCGACGCTCGGTATCGACCGCGAACATGGCCTTGTACTGGTTGAGATCCTCACGACCGGAATGGACCACGCCCTTGCTGTCGAGCAGCATGATGTTTTCAGGGCGGGCACCACAACTGATCAGGATCTTCATGCAGGCAATAGCCGCCGCACCGGCGCCCATGCAGACGATGCGCGCTTCTTCCAGTGTCTTGCCCTGGAGTTCCAGCGCGTTGAGCATGCCCGCCGCGGTTACGATGGCGGTGCCGTGCTGGTCATCGTGGAAGATCGGCACATTGCACTGGTCGATCAGAGCACGCTCAATCTCGAAACACTCCGGTGCCTTGATGTCCTCAAGGTTGATGCCGCCAAAGGTGTCCGCGATCCGGGCTACCGTCTCGATGAACGCCTGCGGGCTCTCGGAATTCACCTCGATGTCGAACACATCGATGCCCGCGAAACGCTTGAACAGGACGCCCTTGCCTTCCATGACCGGCTTGCTCGGCAGTGCTCCGAGATTACCCAGGCCCAGAATGGCACTGCCGTCGGAAATAACGGCCACCAGATTGCCCTTGGTGGTGTAGAGGTAGGCGTTCTCGTGATCCTTCGCAATCTCACGCACCGGTTCCGCCACGCCAGGGCTGTACGCCAGGGACAGGTCCCGGGACGTCTGCGTCGGCTTGGTGATTTCCACGCTGATTTTGCCGGGACGCGGCTTGGCGTGGTAGTCGAGCGCTGCTTGCTTCATATCTTCAGACATTGCCAATCTTCCGTTTCTGGATGGAGAGAAGTCCGACCGAGTCAGCTATTGCCGCCACCGATCTTGCCGCGGAAACGACGGTTGAACTTGTCAATCCGGCCGCCAGTGTCCATGACCTTCTGCTTACCGGTGTAGAAGGGATGACAGGCCGAGCACACATCAACGTGGATGTCCTTCCCCACGGTCGAGCGGGTTTGGATGACGTTGCCGCAGCTGCACGTCGCCTTCATTTCAGCGTATTTGGGCTGGATATCGTGATTCATGGTTGACCTCTCTTAATAGGCAATGCCGCCACCCGGGCCTTTTCGCCGGGCACCGCATTTGAAACATTGGGAATTCCGGTGCAGACTCTCGGCCGGCACTTCGGCCACTGTGTAAGCGGCGCATCTTAGCAGATTCAGCACCCAACGCAAGGAGACTCCGTTGGCGACAATTGCACGCATCGCCCTCCCCCGTGCGGTACGCCAACTGTTCGACTACCGCATCCCCGAGGGCATGACGCTGGCCCCCGGTCAGCGAGTGCGCGTGCCACTCGGGAAACAGCGTACCCTGGGTCTGGTCATGGAGCTGGATCCGCCCGACCCGCCAGGCATGACACTCAAACCGGTGGAAGCGATTCTGGAGGACTGGTCGGTACTACCGGATGCGACCCGCGAACTGCTGCTCTGGGCCGCCCGCTACTACCAGCACCCTCCCGGCGAATGCGTGTTCGCGGCACTGCCCCCGGCCCTGCGGCGGGGCGCTCCGGCCAGCCTGCCCAGACCCACGGTCTGGTTTGCCCTTGAGACGGACACCTCTCATCTCCCGAGCCAGGCCCGACGCCAGCGCGAGCTGCTGGACTGGCTCAACCAACACCCGGGGCAACCGCTGACGTCCATCAAGGCCGCCGGCTTCGCCCGCGAGATACTGAAGAACCTGGAGAAACGCGGCCTCGCCAAGGAACGCACCGCCAGCGAAGAAGCCAGAACCTGGCCGGATGCCCCTTCCATTGAACTCAATGAGGACCAGGCCTCGGTGCTGGAAGGGCTCAATACCCCCGGCAAAGGCTTTGCCAGTCACCTGGTCTTCGGCATCACCGGCAGCGGCAAGACCGAACTCTACATCGAATTCATCAAACAGCGTATCGCTGCGGCACCGGATCCAGACCAGGCCCAGGTGCTGGTGCTGGTGCCCGAGATCAGCCTGACCCCGCAAACCCTGGCCCGTTTCGAAACCCATTTCGGGGCCCGGATCGCGGTCTGGCACTCTGCGCTCAATGCCACCGAACGCCTCTCCACGTGGACGCGTGTGCGCGAGGGCGAGCCCCTGATCCTGATCGGCACACGCTCCGCCGTTCTCCTGCCCTATTCCAACCTAGTGACTATTGTGGTGGATGAAGAGCACGACGGCTCCTATAAACAGATGGAAGGCTTCCGCTACTCCGCACGGGACCTGGCCATCTACCGGGCCTGGCAGAGCGACTGCCCTGTCATTCTGGGCTCCGCCACCCCTTCGCTGGAGTCCTGGCACAACGCACGGCAGCAGCGCTACCACCTGCACCGCCTGGAACGCCGCGCCGGCAATGCCACCCTGCCCCGCACCGAACTGGTGGATGTCCGCAGCCGGCCACTCAAGGGCGGGCTCTCACCGCCGCTTCTTGAGGCCATCGGCCAGACCCTGGAGGCCGGAGACCAGGCACTGCTGTTCATCAACCGGCGGGGCTTCTCGCCCGTGGTCATGTGCTTCGAGTGCGGTGCCCCTATTGAGTGCCCGCACTGCGACGCCCGGCTCACCTACCACCGCTACGACAACTGCCTGCGCTGCCACCACTGCGGGCACCAGCAGGCCGTGCCCCGGGTCTGCCCGGAATGCGGTGAAGAGGGACTGAACGCGGTCGGACAGGGAACGGAAAAGACGGAGACGCTGCTTGCGGAACGCTTCCCGGAGACTCCTGTCATCCGCGTCGACCGCGACAGCACCCGGCGCCGGGGACGACTTGACGAACTTCTGGAGCCGGTACGCAGTGGCGACCCCTGCATCCTTGTGGGCACCCAGATGCTGGCCAAGGGCCATGACTTTCCGGGCGTGACCCTGGCAGGCATCCTGGATGCGGACGGGGGTCTATTCAGCAGCGACTTCCGGGGCCCCGAACACCTGGCCCAACTGGTGATCCAGGTCTCAGGGCGCGCCGGGCGTGGTGAACGCGGCGGCCGCGTGCTCATCCAGACCTGCCAGTCCGGCCATCCGCTGCTAACCCAGCTGTGTTCCGGGGACTACCCCAGCGTGGCGGACAGCCTGCTGCAGGAGCGGGAGCAGGCCGGCCTGCCGCCGGCCAGCTTCATGACGGCCCTACGGGCGGAAGCTCCGACCATGGCCGAGTGCCTGGCGTTGCTCGATGACCTCGCCCGCCGCGCCGAAGCCAGCCCAACACCGGTCGCCGTGCTGGGCCCTTTCCCGGCAATCATCGCCCGCAAGGCGAACCGGCACCGGGCCCAGATCCTGTTCCAGAGCCAGGACCGCCCGGCCCTGCACCGACTGACCAACCAGCTCTGCCGCTACCTGGAGCAGAACCGGCCCGCCGGCGGCGTGCGCTGGGCGGTGGATGTGGACCCCCAGAGCCTGGATTGAGTCTGGTCCCCGATTCCCCGATAATGGCGCATCTTCAACCGCGACCGCACAACTGCTGCTCGCGATCCAGACAGACACCGAAAAGCCCAAACGCGACCAGGCCACTGTTCCCAATGAAAGATCGCATCGCCGAACTGCTCCAGAAAGCCGTTGAAACCCTCACCGCCGAGGGAATCATCCCCGCAGAAGCCGCCCCCACTGTCGAGGTGGAGCCCGCACGCGACCGCAACCACGGTGACTTTGCCAGCAACATCGCCCTCAGAGCAGCCAAACCGGCAGGCATGAAACCCCGCGATCTGGCGGAAAAGGTTGTTGCGGCCCTGCCCGATGACAGCGCGATCCGCAGCGTGGAGATCGCGGGCCCCGGCTTCATCAATGTCTTCGTCAGCCATACCAGCCAGTTCGACATCCTTCGCGCCATCCGGGAACAGGGGCGTGAATTCGGCCGCCAGGATCTGGGCCAGG
Organism: Pseudomonadota bacterium; assembly: GCA_051745655.1. Taxonomy (GTDB): domain Bacteria; phylum Pseudomonadota; class Gammaproteobacteria; order Pseudomonadales; family Oleiphilaceae; genus Halospina. The sequence goes on along the minus strand of JBNJEG010000052.1, from coordinate 1,487 downwards.
GCAAGTCAGTGCAGGTGGAATTCGTCTCCGCCAACCCCACCGGTCCCCTGCACGTGGGCCATGGCCGTGGCGCCGCCTACGGCGCCAGTGTCTCGGACCTGCTCGAAGCCGTCGGCTACAGCGTGCACCGCGAGTACTACGTCAATGACGCCGGTCGCCAGATGAGCATCCTGGCGCTCAGTGTCTGGCTGCGCTACCTGGAGCAGGGTGGCGAGTCCTTCACCTTCCCATCCAACGGCTACCGGGGCGACTACGTCCTGCCCATTGCCCGTCAGCTGCGCGAGGATGAAGGCGACAGCCTCCAACACCCTTCCACCACCGTCTTCACCGGTATTCCCGCGGACGAGCCCGACGGCGGCGACAAGGAAGCCCATATTGATGGCCTGGTAAAGCGCGCCCGCGAATTGATTGGCGAGGATGCCTTTGCCCGGGTTTTCGACCTGGCACTCAACGCCATCCTCACGGACATCCAGGAAGACCTGGCCGGCTTCGGCATCCACTTCGATGAATGGTTCTCCGAACGCAGCCTACGCCCGGACATCGAGGACGCACTGCAGCGGCTCGAGCGCAACGGCCACCTGTATGAAGAGAACGGCGCCACCTGGTTCCGGGCCACCACCTTCGGTGACGACAAGGACCGCGTGGTGCGCCGTGACAACGGTGAGACCACCTACTTCGCCTCGGACATCGCCTACCACCTGAACAAGTTCGAGCGCGGCTTCGACAAGGTCATCAACGTCTGGGGTGCGGACCACCACGGTTACATGACCCGGGTACGCGGCGCCATTGAGGCCCTCGGCGTCGACCCCAGCAGGCTCGACATCCAGCTGGTGCAGTTCGCCATCCTCTACCGGGGCAGCGAGCGGCTGTCCATGTCCACCCGCAGCGGTTCCTTCGTCACCCTGCGCGAACTGCGTGACGAAGTGGGCAAGGATGCGGCGCGTTTCTTCTACGTCACGCGCAAGGCGGAACAGCACATGGATTTTGACCTGGAGCTGGCCAAGTCCGAGAGCAAAGACAATCCCGTCTATTACATCCAGTACGCCCATGCCAGGGTCTGCAGCATGATGGAGAAGATACGTGCCCAGGGCCTGGACACCCGCGTCAGCCTGGAGCCGGAAATTCTGGAGTGCCTGGAACTTGAGGAAGAAAAGGACATCGCCGCCATGATGGCCCGCTATCCGGAGACCCTGGGCAGAGCCGCGGAAGCGCTCGAGCCGCACCAGCTCACCCATTACCTGCGTGATCTGGCCGGCCAGTTCCACAGTTACTACAACGCCCACAAGGTGCTGGTGGAGGACGACCAGCTCCGCCAGGCCCGGGTTGGCCTGTCGCTGGCGGTACAACAGGTCCTCGCCAACGGGCTGGAACTGCTGGGTGTTAACGCACCGGAATCCATGTAAGGGAGACGGTCATGGCCAAGAAGAAAAACGCGACGTCCCTGCGCTGGCTGATTCCCGTTGCCCTTCTGTCAGGCTTTGTGGGAT
>JBNJEG010000051.1:0-13236 GCA_051745655.1 Pseudomonadota bacterium | reverse complement strand
GTTGCCCCGAAAGAGATGCGTATTCTACACCCGCACAGAGTGGCGTCAACAGAAGATTGCAGAACGATGTCAGCAAAGGCGTTACTGGATATGGACCCGCTTAATCTTCTTTCGGCCCGCCTGAATGATGTAGGAATTGCCCGCCGGCAGGGACTGCCGATCCCCCAGGGGTTCGCCGTCCACATAGACAGCGCCCTGCTTGACCACATCCTTCGCCGCACCGCCCTGTGCAAGGCCGGCCTGCTTGAGCAGACTGACAACAAACAGCTCAGGCTGTCCGTTCGCGTCAACCGTCACTTCCGGCACATTTTCAGGGATCTCTCCGAGCTCGACACGATTCCCGGCTGACTTATGGGCATTCTGAGCGGCTTCCTCACCGTGATAACGGCTGATCAGCCAGTGCGCCAGCGCTTTCTTGGCTTCCTGTGGATTCAGCCCTTCATCAACCTGCCGGCGCAGCTCCGCCACTTCATCCATTGGCTTGAGGGTCAGCAACTCAAAATAACGCCAGACCAATTCATCCGGAACGGACAGCAGACGACTGTACATCTCCCCGGGGGAATCGGTGATCCCGACATAGTTGCCAAGGGATTTGGACATTTTCTGAACGCCATCCAGCCCTTCGAGGATCGGCATGGTCAGAACGACCTGAGGATCCTGGTCATAGCGGCTCTGCAGGTGGCGCCCCATAAGCAGATTGAATTTCTGATCCGTACCGCCAAGCTCCACATCGGCCTCAAGGGCCACGGAGTCATACCCCTGAACCAGCGGGTAAAGAAACTCATGGATGGCGATGGATTCATTCGCCTCGTACCGCTTGTGAAAATCATCGCGCTCAAGCATCCGGGCAACGGTGTACTGACTGGCCAGCCGGATCATGTCCGCCGCACCCAACTCATTCATCCAGTCGGAGTTAAACACCACCCGCGTTTTTTCGGGATCGAGAACCCTGAACACCTGCTCCTTGTAGGTCTCTGCATTGCGAGCGACCTCCTCCCGCGAAAGCGGTGGCCGCGTGGCGCTCTTACCACTCGGATCCCCAATCGTTCCCGTAAAGTCACCGATCAGGAAAATCACCTCATGCCCCAGCTCCTGGAACTGGCGCAGTTTGTTGAGAAGCACTGTATGCCCCAGGTGCAGATCCGGTGCCGTCGGGTCAAAGCCAGCCTTGATTCGCAGCTTGCGGCCGCTACGAAGCTTTTCCGCCAGCTCTTCTTCGGGGATCAGCTCATCCACGCCACGGCGGATCTGGCTGAGGGTGTCATCGATGCTTGTCATTGATCCTTTCTACTCCGGTTCATTAGTCAGGGTTGCTCAACCCACTACACTCGCTGACAATTTTCATACGCGCTTAACACAACAGTAATCCCTGCGAATTCGCTTTGTATCGCGGGCACTTGCACAATCCGCTATTGTAACAGGAAAGCGTTAAGCACGTTGTGGCCCGCACATGACGTGAATCCTTTTTTGCGCCTCCCCGTGTTTTCATTATACTTCGAGTAATTCTGCGAACTTGCCCTGTAAGTTTGCCCCAGAACTGAAACAACAGGTTGTAACCGTGATCAGACATTTTCCGGGAACCCATATAGCTGCCCTTGCCGGCCTTGCCGCTCTGGTGGGCGTCACCCTGCTACTCAGCCCCGGCAGCAATCAGAGCAGGACCACCAAGACATTCAATGCCGCGCCGATCCCAACGCTGTCACAGGACAACCAGGCCCCAACCGGCCAGTATGCCCAAGCGGGAGTAATGGCATCTTCCCAGAGCCTGCCGTCCGTATCGGTTCCTGACCTGCAGGCCATCCTCGGCATCGACCTCGAGCCAACCCCAGAGGTTGAACAAACCATGGCTGCGGAATCCGACGACAACTCGCTCAAAGAGCGTGAGCTGGAGTGGCGTCGATTCACGGTCGAAAGCGGGGACTCCCTGTCATCCCTGTTCAGCGATGCCGGTCTGAACGACCGGCAGATGTACAGCGTACTGAACGGCGAGGGGAACCCCGACGGACTCTCCAACCTGCACATCGGGCGGGAAATCGAGTTTGGTTTCGACGACAGTGGGGAACTGGCCATGGTCGTCCTTCACAACAGCCGTACCACCAAACTGAAAGCCGAGCGCGAGGACGATGGGTTCCATACCCGCGAGGAAATGCGCGAGCCGGACGTCAAGCTCGCTTACGCCAGCGGCGAGATCCAGACCTCCTATGTCCTGGCCACCAATCGCGCTGGTTTGAGCACGGGCATCCGCAACAAGCTCTCCAGCATCTTTGGGTGGCGTGTCGATTTCTCCCGGGACCTGCGAAAGGGTGATCGTTTCGGGGTATTGTATGAAGAGCAGTACCTGGACGGCGAGATGATCGGACACGGCCGGGTTCTCGCTGCTACCTTCATCAATCGGGGGGAGGAGTATTCAGCCGCACTCTACACCGATGAAGAGGGACGTAGCGGCTACTACACCCCGGAAGGTGAAAGCCTGCGCAAAGCCTTCCTCCGCGCGCCTGTCCAGTATCGGCGCATCTCTTCCCACTTCGACATGAATCGGCGCCACCCCATCCTGAATCGCGCCCGCCCCCACGAGGGCACGGACTTCGCGGCGTCGCCCGGAACCCCGGTGAAGGCTTCCGGAGATGGCCGCGTCACCTTCCTGGGGCGCGATGGCGGCTATGGCAGAACGATCCGGATTGACCACGGGAACGAGGTCACCACCGCCTACAGCCACCTCCACGGTTACAAAAGCGGTCTCAGCCAGGGCGAAACCGTGCGACAGGGGGATGTCATCGGCTATGTCGGGTCAAGCGGACTGTCCACCGGCCCCCACCTGCACTACGAATACCGCGTGAGCGGCCAGCCACGCAATCCATTGAAGGTCAGTCTGCCGGATGCGGACCCAATACCCGAGTCCCAGATGGCCGAGTTCCGCTCTCAGGCAAACCCGCGCCTGGCCAAACTCTCTGAAGAAGACGAATCCTTCCAGATCGCGCTGGCCGAAGAGTAAATGGCCGGCCGGTCTGACTGGTACATCGGTCTCATGTCCGGCACCAGCATGGACGGGATCGATGCGGTATTGGTCGGGTTTGGCCCCGAGGGCATTGAGACGAGCCGGCAGACCAGCCACGACTACCCGGACGACCTGCAATCACAGCTCGAAGAATTGGCAGCCAATCAGGGCACGCCATCGCTTCTTGGCGAAGCGGATGCCCGACTGGGGATTGCCTTTGCTGATGCAGCCCTGGCAGTCACTGAAAACGCCGGTCTGACACCAGAAGACGTCACGGCCATCGGCAGTCACGGTCAAACGGTCCAGCATCACACAGAGTCACCATCCCCTTTCAGTCTCCAAATCGCAGACCCTAACCGCATCGCCGAAGTCACCGGCATCACTACCGTTGCCGACTTCCGGAGGCGCGACATTGCCGCCGGCGGTCAGGGGGCCCCACTCGCTCCCGCCTTCCACAGCTGGCTATTCCGCAGTCCCGGTCGAATGCGCTGCCTGGTCAATCTGGGAGGGATCGCCAATATCACCCTGATCCCTGGCGACAACAGACGACCCCAGGGTCACGACACCGGTCCGGCCAACCGCCTGATGGATCTGTGGTGCAGACGCCACCAGGGCTACTCTTTCGATCACAACGGTGAATGGGCGGCCTCCGGGGCGGTCTGCGCCACGCTGCTGGCGTCACTGCTGGGCGATACCTACTTTGCCAAGCAGCCGCCCAAGAGCACCGGCCGCGAATATTTCAATGAACACTGGCTGGAGAAGCACCTGAGCGCCCTGCCCGATACACCGAGACCGAAGGATGTTCAGAGGACACTGCTGGAGTTGACCGCTGTAACGGTCACCCGGGATATCAGCGCCACGGGTGCGGAGGAGGTCTTCCTGGCAGGAGGCGGCGCCTTCAACCCGCTCCTGGCGGAGCGCATTGCCGCCCTGCTCCCGGAGGCGTCCGTGGATTCCACAGCCGCGCTGGGGCTGGATCCCCAGAGTGTGGAGGGAGCAGCTTTTGCATGGCTGGCCCGCCAGAGACTGAATAACGCCCCAGGCAACCTGCCTTCGGTTACCGGCGCGTCGGGGCCGAGGGTGCTTGGTGGGGTATGGCCCGGCAGGGCCGGGAACCTCAGATACTGAAGGAAGACCCGCAACCACAGGTGCTGGTAGCGTTGGGATTCTGGACCCGGAACTGCGCTCCCATCAGATCTTCTTCGTAATCGACGGTGGCTCCCACCAGATACTGGTAACTGAGCGGATCCACAAGCAGCGTGATGCCATCGCGCTCAACCGCAGCGTCGTCCTCCGCCTGGTTCTCATCGAAAGTGAAGCCGTACTGAAAGCCGGAGCAGCCACCCCCGGTAATGAAAACACGCAATTTGAGGTCGGGATTACCCTCTTCGGTAACCAGCTCACGCACACGCGCAACGGCCGATTCGGTGAAAAACACCGGCACTGCCGACTGTTCCTGGACCACGCTCATGCGATCACTCCCAATAACTGACTCAAACTAACCCTTTCATTATGTGGAGGCTGGTGCCCCGCTGACAAGCCTAGATCCGCTCGACAGATGCTTTGGTTTCTTCTGACTGTTCGTCTTCACCAGCACCCGCATCCCCGGATTCCCAGGTGCTCTCCGGGGTTGCCGATCCTGCCTTCGTCTCTTCCGGTTTTTCCCCGGCTTTCTGACTCGAAGGCAGGGTCCTGGAGCCACCGGGCAGGCCACCCTCACGCTGGTGCAATAGACTGCCGTTCACGGACGCGCCCATCGCCATTTCAATCAGATGGTAATAGACATTGCCATGAATGGAGGCCTTGGACGCCAGTTCAAGGTCCTCCGAGGAATAGACGTTGCCGTGCACCGTACCGTTGATGATGATGTGCGGCGCATAGACATCGCCGACCACCTCGCCAACGTCGCTGATGCGAAGCACTGCGTCCGAGCCCTCCTCAGCGTAAACCGTACCCTCAACACGCCCATCGATATGCAGGCCACCGGAGAAGTGCACGTCCCCCGTGATCGACATTTTGTTTGAGACCAGTGTGTCGTACTGGCCTGAGCTTTTATTGATCGTCCTGGACTTGCGAAACATCCGCCTCGCCCCCTGTTTTGTCCTGCCAGAAAAATTCACGCTCCGACTCTTCCCGACCCTCATCCGTAACCGCTGTAACCTGGATGGAATGGGGCTCAAACCCATCGGGAATCGTCATATCCCCATCCACCGACTGAAAGTAGCGGAACCGGAAGTCGATTTCGTTGTCTTCACGTGAGTCCGAAATCCGGTGCAGCGGAAGCCGCTGCCGTTCCTCTCCAACATAGCCCACAAGGTGGACTTTTACATGACCGGAAACAAACCGATTGTTGTCGCCGATCTGGCTGAGCACAAGATTGTAGCGCCACCGATCGGGATTGCTGGTGGGATCCAGGTCCATACGGAACACCTGGAGCCCGGTTTCAAGATCATCAGGCGCCATAATGCTCTTGTAGAAACTGATTTCCGACTTGCGCTCCTGCAGTGCCTTCTCGAGCTCCCGGATCGTGCCCTGAGCCTGCCGCAGACTGTGCTGATCCACCTCCTGATCGCGCTCAAGGCGGACCAGCTCCTGCCGGTACTCCGTCACGTTCTCCTGCAGTCTGTCACGCTCCTCCCGGAGCGACTCAAACCCTTCATGAGCAGCTTCATAGCGCGCCTGATAGTGGGATCCCCCCAACAGAAAACCCACCACTCCCGACGTGACGGAAAAAACCAGGAGTATCACCAGCCTGCGCAGCCGCTCACCGCGGCGCTGCCGAACCAGCACGAGTTCTTCCGAGGAATCGGAACGCGCCATGGATTCAGTCCTCAGGGCAGAAGCGCGGGCGCTTTCAGCCCTTCGCTTTCGTCAAAACCACACATCAGGTTCATGTTCTGGATCGCCTGACCGGCCGCACCTTTGACCAGGTTGTCCGTCACGGAACTGACAATGATCCGGTTCTGGCCCGGCTGGCGGTGCAGGGCCATACGGCAGGTATTCTCGCCACGGACAGAACGGGTCTCGGGCAGCGACCCCCAGGGCATCACGTCCACAAAGGGCTCATCGCGGAAGCGATCCTCGTAGATGGCCTGGAAATCCGCCGCCTCATCCGTGATCTCCGCATAGAGCGTGGCCTCAATGCCACGGACCATGGGCACCAGATGGGGCACAAAGGTGACCTGGGGCTCGGAGCGTGCCTGCATCATCCTCAGCCCCTGCTCGATCTCCGGCCCGTGACGGTGCCCGGAAGCCGCATAAGCCCGGAAGCTTTCCCCGGCCTCACCCAGGAGCATGCCCACACGTGCCTGACGGCCGCCGCCACTGGCACCGGACTTGCCATCCGCGATCAGGCGGGAGGGATCAACCACCCCCGCCTCGATCATGGGCAGAAAGCCCAGCTGAATGGTCGTGGCATAACAGCCCGGGTTTGCCACAAGGCGGGAACCCCGGATCTGCTCACGGTTAATCTCCGGCAGCCCATAAACCGCCTCGCGGATGAGGTCCGGTGCTGTATGGGTAGTGCCATACCAGTGCTCCCAGACCGAGCGGTCCTGTAGACGGAAATCGGCGGACAGATCCACTACCTTCACGCCCTGGTCCAGCAGCTCACCCACGCTGTGCATCGCCACCGCATTGGGTGTGGCAAAGAACACCAGGTCGCATTCGGCCAGTCGCCGATCATCCGGATCCTCAAAGGCCAGGTCACAGTGGCCACGCAGGCTCGGGAAGAGTTCCGCCACAGGTCGCCCGGCCTCGGAGCGGGAGGTGATCAGCGCCACCTCCACGCCCGGATGCAGCGCCAGCAGCCGCAGCAGCTCCACGCCCGTATAGCCGGTGCCCCCGACGATGCCCACTGTGATCACGTTCTGCCTCCTCTAGTATTGGTCTGCTCGTTGGCGCCCTTAACAGAGCATTGTACCATGCGTGAATCATTCAGTCGGTTAAGGAGTTCCTGTGCTCTGGATCAAGGCATTTCATCTCATGTCCATGGTCACGTGGTTCGCGGGCATCTTCTATCTGCCACGCCTCTTCGTGTACCACGCCATGACGGAGGACGAGCCCGGCCGGGAGCGTTTCCGGACCATGGAGCGCAAGCTCTACCGCGGCATCATGAACCCGTCCATGATCGCCACACTGGTTTTCGGCACCTGGCTCATTGCGCTCAATCCCGGTCACTACCTCCAGCAGGGCTGGCTGCACGTGAAACTGCTGCTGATCGCGGTACTGGTGGCCTACCACCTGTGGTGCGGTTATTTTGTCCGGCTGTTCCGGGATGATCGCAATCCACACGGCCATGTGTTCTACCGCTGGATCAACGAGGCGCCGGTACTGCTGCTGGTCGCCATCATTCTGCTCGCCGTCCTGAGGCCCTTCTGATGCCCAATACACGCCCCCAGGTACTTGTTGTCTCGGGCCTGGACCCGTCCGGCGGCGCCGGTATCCAGGCGGACATCCAGGCCATCACCGCCATGGGCGCGCACCCGCTGCCGGTGCTGAGCTGCCTGACCGTGCAGGACACCTGTAATGTGCACGGTGCCGAGCCGGTGGACCCTGAACTGATTGCACGCCAGATCCGCTGTGTCGCCGCCGATGCCCCCATCCACGCCATCAAGACCGGCGCCATGGGGGATCACCGTATCGTCGGCATGCTGCGTACCGTGCTAGCGGAGCTCGGGCCTTTACCACTGGTGGTGGACCCGGTGATCAAGGCAGCCGGTGGCGGCGAGCTGGCGGATGAGAAGCTGGTGGCGGCCATGCGTTCGGAGCTCTTCCCCTTGGCTTCCGTGCTCACACCCAATGGCCCGGAACTGGCGCAGCTGGGGGGAAGCAACGACGTTGCGAGCAGCGCCCAGGCACTGCTCGAGGAAGGCGCCGGCGCCGTTCTTGCCACCGGCGGCCACGGTACCGAGCCGACCATCGAGAACCGGCTTTTCCGGAAGGATCAGGCGGAAACCGCATGGCAGTTGGAGCGGGTCGGCGGTGAATACCATGGCAGCGGCTGCACACTGGCCGCGGCCATCAGCGCAGGCCTGGCTCAGGGGCTGGCGTTACCCGAAGCGATTGAGCGGGCTCAGGTTTTCACCGAGCGTGCCATACAGAACGCGCTGCGTGTCGGGCACGGCCAGCCGGTACCGGACAGGAGCCTCCTCGATGACTGAACGGGTGCCGAAGCAGGGACTCTACGCCATCACCGACAGCCAGCTGCTGCCGGACGACCGCATCGCCGACGCAGTGGAACAGGCCCTGGCCGGCGGCGCCGTCATGGTCCAGTACCGGGACAAACGCCCCGATGATGACCTGCGCCGGAGCATCGCCGAGCAGTTGCTGGCGGTCTGCCAGCGCTGGGAACGCCCACTGATCGTGAATGATGACGTCGCCCTGGCCCGCCAGATCGGCGCCGACGGCGTCCACATTGGCCTGGAGGACGCAACGCCGGAACAGGCCCGGGAGCAGCTGGGCCCGGAGGCCATCATCGGCGTTACCTGCCACGACGACCTGGAACGGGCCCGGGAGCAGGCCTCCGGCACCGCGGACTACCTCGCTTTTGGTCGCTTCTTCCCATCCGCCACCAAAGGATCAGCCCCCTCCGCGTCGGCGGACGTGCTTGGCCAGGCGGCCGCCCTGGGTCTGCCGAAAGTCGCCATTGGCGGCATTACCACTGATAATGCGCCCAGCCTGATACGGGCGGGCGCGGACCTGATCGCGGTCATTCACGGACTGTTCTCAGCACAGGACATTGAGGCACGGGCCCGTGAATTCACCCAACTTTTTGCAACAGGAGCCTCTTCATGAGCCAGTCGGACACCCTCTTCGAGCAGGCCAGCGAATACATCCCCGGTGGGGTCAATTCCCCCGTACGCGCTTTCAAGGGTGTGGGTGGCACGCCCATCTTCTTCAAGCAGGCGGAAGGCGCCTACCTCTGGGATGAGGATGACAAGCGCTACATCGATTACGTGGGCAGCTGGGGCCCGATGATCCTGGGCCATGCCGCCCCCGCCGTCATCGAGGCGATCCGGGAGCAGCTGACCCATGGCACCGGTTACGGCGCCCCGAGCGCGACGGAGACGGCCATGGCTCGCAAGATCTGCGAGCTGGTGCCCTCGGTAGAGATGGTGCGCATGGCCAATTCCGGCACTGAAGCCACCATGAGCGCCATCCGCCTGGCACGCGGCTACACCGGCCGTGACCGCATCCTGAAGTTCGAGGGCAATTACCACGGCCACGTGGATTCACTGCTGGTTAAGGCCGGCTCCGGTGCCCTGACCCTGGGGCAGCCCAACTCCCCCGGTATCCCCAAGGCCCTGGCGGAACAGACGCTGACAGCCACCTTCAACGATCTTGAGAGCGTCGAGGCCATCTTCAACGAGTACGGCAGCGAGATCGCCGGCATCATCGTCGAGCCCGTGGCCGGCAACATGAACTGCGTACCGCCGGTGGCGGGTTTCCTGGAAGGCCTGCGTGAGATCTGCGACCGCCACGGCAGCGTGCTGATCTTTGACGAGGTGATGTCCGGCTTCCGGGTCGCACCCGGCGGTGCCCAGGAGCGTTATGGCGTGACACCGGACCTTACGGCGTTGGGCAAGATCATCGGCGGTGGCCTTCCGGTAGGGGCACTCGGTGGTCGCCGAGACATCATGAGCTACCTTGCGCCGCTTGGCCCGGTCTACCAGGCAGGCACCCTCTCCGGTAACCCGCTCGCCATGCGTGCCGGCCTCGCCACGCTGGAGGGGCTGTCACAGCCAGGCTTCCATGAGCAGCTCGAACAGCGGACCCAGAAGCTGATGGACGGCTTTGCAGCGATTGCCGAGAAACACGGCATTCCCCTGAAGGTCCAGGGCGCCGGAGGCATGTTCGGGCTCTTCTTCACGGATCAGCCGGAAGTCACCCGTTTTGAGCACGTGGTCAACTGCGATACGGAACGCTTCGGCCGCTTCTTCCACGCCATGCTGGAACGCGGCGTCTACCTGGCGCCCGCGGCCTTTGAGGCCGGTTTTGTCTCCGCTGCCCACACGGATGCGGATATCGAGGCAACACTGCAGGCAGCGGACGAGGCCATGGCGCAGCTCTGAGGCTCAACGCCCGAACGCGCGCCGGATGCCGACTCTCGCCTCCATTCGGCGGTAATCACGGTATTCCAGGCGCGCGTGATTGCTCTCCCACTCGGCGCCGAGCGTCAGGCGCCAGTCAGGGTGCAGCTGCCAGCCCGCTCCAAGGCGCAGACGCCAGCGCTCCTCCCGGCGCCGAGGGCGCCGGCTTCCAGCCCGCACCTCCGCCTCCTGATACCGGGACAGGCGCCATACGGCCCCCGCTGACACCGTCCAATCCGCCACTGGCGGAAAACGAAGCGTGGCCTCAAGGCGATGGCGGACCGGTGATGTGCTGTAGAAATCATCCTCGAAGGCCAGCCCCTCCCGATCCTCCTCGGTCCAGGTGTAACCGGCCAACACCGTCATGTCCCCGGCCAAGCGCCTTCTGTAGTCCACGCCTGCAAACAGGTCATGCCCGTCCAGTTCCGCGAACCGATCCCCGGCACTGACCGCCGCACGACCAGCCTCGAGCTCAAGTACCCCGTCAGCCTGCCGCCAGTCCAGCCCCAGCGTGGATTCCGTCCGCCGATAGACCCGCTCGTCATCCAGCCACTGCCATTCAAGGCTGGTATCCATGCTGGCGGTGAAGGTGGCAGACCATCGATAGTCAAGATTCAGTCCGGGTACGAGAACACCCTGATCCACGCCATCGTAACCGCTGTAGTGCCGGAAACTGGCAAGCCCTGACGCGGAAAGGGTCAGCGCATCCCGACGCCAGAGCGTCCCCCTTCCCCAGGCATACGCCTCCTGGAATGCAGACGCCGCCTCCGCCCGCCGGTCCCCGGCGAGATTGAGGTTGTCTTCATACCCACCTCCGGCCTGGATAAAGCCACGCCAGGGCAGCCGCGAAGGGTAACGCCTTTCTACCCCGAGTCGCTCCAGCTGCTGCGCTGCGAGCCCGGCGACTCGGCCGTCACGGTCCATCACGAGTGCGTCGGAAAAATGGGCTCGTGCCGCTTCTGCCCGGTCCTGCTCCAATGCCACCAGCCCGAGGTTATAGTGGATGAGCGCAGGACTGTCCGAGATCGGCAGAAGTTCCTCGAACCGGGCCTGCGCCCGGTCCAGCCTGCCTTCCCGAAACCAGGCCACGGCAAGATTGTAGAGCAGGGATTCCGTGGCCCCCTCTTCCGCTAACGCCTGCTCAAACAGCTCCGCCGCCCGGGCGTAATCACCGGCTTCAAACGCGCTCCGGCCAAGCTGAGCCGGATCCGCGTCGTCACTCTGGGCAAAAGCCCACAAAGGGAGCAGCAGAACAAGCAGGAGGGCAAGATGCAGCGTCTTCTGTAAAAGCAGTGGGAACTGGGTGTCAGCGGGTGTAAACCGCATCAGTTCGGACTCCCTGAGATTGAGCCCAAACTCTAGCAGTTAATGCCTGATTGTTCAGCGCTGCCCTGGGGAGCCGGCATCCGGGCGATCCGGCCCGGGATCGTCCCGCCCGGTTTGGCCCCCGTCCGGCGGTTGTTCGGGAGGCTGTAGAGCGGGGCTCTCGCCGCTTCCACCGCGCCGCCGCTCCAGCCCTTCGCGGGCCCGTTCACGGGCTCTGTCCAGTGCCTCGCTGGCTGCCCCGGAGGCCTCCTCTGACCTTTCAAGTCCCTGGCGTGCGTTCTCCCGGGCCTCGGCCGAAGCCCCCTCCGGCAATTCAATACGGCGCACAACGCTTTCAGAAACAGGTTGATCCTCCGGCACCATGCGCATGGTGACATCCAGGTCCGTTTCCGCACGGACCCCGTCACTCCCGAAAACCACGAACGCCAACAGCAGACTCAGCCAGGTTCTCATCACACCACCTCACCCATTCCTGTCACCACTCTGGATCCGAGCGCGGAATGTCCGCTCTCTGTCTCCATGGCGTATGCGGGCCACCAGCTGACCTTCTCCCGGGAACAGGGTCCGAACGGGGAGGGACAGCAGGTTATCCCCCTTATCCAGATCCACCTCCCAGCTGATCCTGCGCTCCCCCGGGAAAGACGCAATTTCCGCATGGGGTGGCAGCTCAATCGTCAGCATTACGTTCTCCAGCGCCTCACCGGACTCAAAGGCCAGCTGCACCGTCCGCACCTGATCGTCCGCAACCGGCCCGACGACGGTTTCAGGGCTGGAGGCCTCCTCCAGCCCTGAAGGCAGAAGCCATGGCCCCAGGAAAAGCCCAACGACGAGGCATGCCGCCATGGCCGCGCCCAAAGCCGGCGTACTCCAGCGCCGCCGGGCATCGCCACCACCGTGTACTGACGCCAGCACCCTGGCCTCGAACCCTGAGTCCGGTTCCGCTACCGCAGGTTCACGAAGCAGTTCACGCCAGCGCTGCTCTGCACGTACCTGCCGAGCACACTGACTGCACTCTGCCATATGGGCCTCCACGGCTTCCCGGGGCCCGGGTGGGAGAAGCCCATCACAGTAGTCGTCGATACAGACAGTCAGCTCGTCACAGTTCATCGTTTCCTCCCTCAATGTTCCTCACGCCGGAACAAGGGTCACGGTTCCATCCGCTGTATCAGTACATCCCGAAGCTTCTGGCGGCAACGGTACAACCGGGACTTGATGGTTCCGGGGGCAACCTCCAGAACAGCGGCTATGTCCTGCTGCCCCCACCCTTCCACATCGTACATGATCAACAACGCCCGTTGATCAGGCGGCAGTTCAGCCAGCGCTTCCTGGACCAGTCCCGCGGCCTGATTTTTTTCCATCTCTGCCAGGGGCTCCAGCCCCTCCCCCGGGTAACGATCCAGAAACGCCTGGTGATTGTCGATCCCGCCCGTATCGCTCAGCGACTGTTCCTGGCGGCGCCTGCCCTTGCGGTCCCGGTCCACGAACTGCCGGTAAAGCACCCGGTTAAGCCAGGGACGCAGATCCTCCACGGCCTGCAGTTCCCGGGTACGCGGGTAGAGCTTGAGCATGACATCCTGAACGAGATCCTCCGCATCAGCCGGATTGCCGGTAAGGCGATGCGCAAACCGGTAGAGACTCCGCATATGCGGTCTTACCAGCTCATCAAAGGTCCGTGCCTGGGAACGACTGAAAAACAAGGGGTACAACCTGCCTCGATAGCGGTGCCGTCATTTATAGCAGACTCCACGGAAAACGACGCCCGTCCTCTGAACATTCTGTAACACCCGTAACGGAACCACCACCGCAAAACCGGCGTGGGCAAGG
>JBNJEG010000050.1:0-14106 GCA_051745655.1 Pseudomonadota bacterium | reverse complement strand
CCAGCTGGCAGCCATCTATCCGGTGATCCTGACGTTCGTCGCTGTCGCCATCGTGATCTTCCTGCTGACCTACGTGGTGCCGGACATCATCGAGGTGTTCGTGCGCAGCGGTCAGGACCTGCCGCCGCTGACCGAAGGGTTGCTGGCGGTCAGCAGCTTCTTTGTTGAATGGGGCTGGCTGTTACTGACCCTTCTCGTCGCGGGGGGGATTGCGTTCCGGATGGCGCTGCGCCGGCCCTCCTTCCGGTTGAAGTTCCATCGCCAGCTGCTGCATATCCCGTTCATATCCCGCCTGAGTCGCGGCATGAACACCGCGCGTTTCGCCAGTACTGTGAGTATTCTCACAAGCAGCGGCGTTCCGTTGGTTGAGGCAATGCGTATTGCGGGCGAAGTGTTGTCCAATGAGTACCTGAAGGAACGGATCCGCGAGGCCACCCAGTCCGTGAGTGAGGGTGGATCGCTGAAAAACGCACTGGAAAACACCGGCTATTTTCCGCCGATGATGATCCATATGATTGGCAGCGGCGAGGCCAGTGGTGAGCTTGACCGGATGCTGGAGCGCACTGCAACGCATCAGGAGAACGACCTTCAGGGTAAGATATCCGCCCTGGTCGGTCTGTTCGAGCCGATGATGCTGCTGGTTATGGGTGGGGTGGTGCTGATCATCGTGCTCGCGATCATGCTGCCGATCATGAATATGAGCCAACTGATGGGTTGAAGACAATGAAGAACGCTAGTCGTAGTCGTGGTTTCACACTGATCGAGATCATGGTGGTAATGGTGATCCTTGGCCTGCTGGTGGCGCTGGTGGCACCGAACATCATGGGCCGCGGCGATGAGGCACGGGTGACCGCCGCCGAAGCGCAGCTGCGCAACATCAGCAGTGCCCTGGATCTGTACCGTCTCGATAACAGCCATTATCCCTCCACCGAACAGGGCCTTGACGCATTGGTTGAAAAGCCGAGCGGGTCTCCGGAACCCAAGAACTGGAACCCCGACGGCTATATGAACTCGATCCCCAAGGACCCCTGGGGTAACGAGTACCAGTATGTCCAGCCCGGTTCCGAAGGCCCTTACGATCTCTATTCCTATGGCGCAGACGGTCGCGAAGGTGGTGATGGTGTGAATGCCGACATCAGCGTCTGGGACGTCGAAGAGTAACCCGTTATGCGGCGTCAGGGGTCAGCCGGGTTCACGCTCATCGAGCTTATGGTGGTGCTCGTCGTGGTGGGCCTGCTGATCAGCCTGGTCGGGCTGAGTATCGGCAGTGGCGGAGAACGTCGGGAGCTTGAGGAAGTCACGCGCAGTCTTTACCTGAGGATGCAGGCCGCCTCCGAGGAAGCGGTGGTGACGAATCGCGAGATTGGTCTGCGCTTTCGCGAAGGGCGGTACCGGTTCGTCCAGCTTGATCGGGACGAGGGCCAGTGGGCTGCCATTCCGCCCGGTGGGCTGTCCGGGGCGCAACTCCCCGAGTGGACAGAGCTGGAACTGATCACTGACGGCGGCGAGGCGGACGCCCTGGACACCGGGGACGATGGCGAACGCGAGCCGGATCTGGTCTTTTTCTCCTCCGGTGAATCCACAGCCTTTGACCTGTATCTCTGGTGGGACGGTGCGGATGACGGCCAGGCGCAGTTGCTCACCAGCGATGGCATCAATGGTGTCGAGTGGCTGGAGCCGGGCGACGAAGATTACAGGGAGCGCCTCTGATGACACGTGGGAGCAGCCGCGGGTTCACACTGATGGAGGTCATGATCGCGCTGATGGTCTTCGGGCTCCTGGCGGCCATGCTGCAGCAGGTCGCTTCCGGCTACATGAACAATTACCGGCGTATCGAAAGCCAGACCATGGCCTCATGGATCGCCCAGAACCGGCTCGCGGAAATGCGCCTTCAGGACCAGATGCCTGGAACAGGGTCATCCGATGAGGAAATTGAGTTCGGTGGCCACGAGTGGGAGATGGAGACTGACGTCAGCGCGACTGAGGATCCCTCAATCCGCAGGGTGGAAATGACTCTGTATCTTATTGGCGACAATCAGCGCGAACCACGCCAGCAGTTGGTGTTCACCGGGTTCCTGGGGCAGCGCAACCGATGATGAGACGGGAACGCCAGGGCGGTTTTACGCTGCTTGAAGTCCTGATCGCGGTGTTCATCACCAGCATGATCTCACTCGGCGTCTGGCAGGTCATGAACACGCTGATGGCCTCCCGTGACGGTATCGAGCGGGTATCCGGGGCCTTCAGTGATGTCCAGAAAACCGTGTCGCTGCTTGAGCGGGATCTGTTGCAGGCGGTCAAGCGCCCTGTGAAGGATGCATACGGGGAGCGGCTGCCGGCGCTGACCAGCCGAATCAACAACGCCGAGCTCGAGCTTACCCGCCAGGGTTGGCGCAACCCCCTGGGGGAGCGACGAAGTGAACTCCAGCGTGTGGCATGGGAATACGACGAGCTCGAGGAGCAACTGGTAAGGCGCTACTGGCCGGTTCTCGATCGGGCTCAGGATACCGAAAGCCGGGAGCAGCGATTACTGGAAAACGTGTCATCGGTGGAAGTTCGTTTTCTCGAAGGCACGGAGCAATGGCGTGCGGAATGGCCAGCGGGCAATGGTGACCTGGAGGATGCCGAGGGCGACGCGGTGCTCGAGATGCCAATGCCGCGGGCGGTAGAGGTTGTGATCGAGCATGAACGGTTCGGGACACTGCGCCGGGTCGTGGCCCTTGGTGAATCGGTGGTACAGAACCAAGCTGTGCCCGGTGAAGGCGACAACGATCAGGACGAGGACAACGGCAACGCCGGGGAAGGAGAGCAGGAATGACTCTGGCGGGTCGCGACGGGCACCAGAAGGGTGTTGCCTTGATTATCGTCCTCATGGCCTTCGCGCTGGGGTCGATTCTTGCCTCAGGGATGCTTTCCCGTCAAAACATCATGATCCAGGGGGCAACGACCTACCTGGCCCAGAACAAGGCACGCAGCCTTGCGTTTGGTGCCGAGGCTTTCGCGCGGCAGTTTCTCGTCCGTGATCTGGAGGAATCGGGCAACCAGCAGGGTGATCAGGCCGAACAGGGGCAGGAAGAGGGCAGCGATGACAGCTCGGATGACGTTACGAGGGCGGAAGTGGATCACCCGAAGGAGGATTGGGCCCGTGCGGCGCTGGCACTGCCCGTGGAAGAGGGCGTCATAGAAGCCCAGATCAATGACCTCAGGGGGCGGTTCAATCTCAACGCGCTGATAAACGCTGACGGCAGCGTGAATGAACGCCAGCGGGAACGCTTCCAGCGCCTGTTGCTGGCGCTTGAGATCCGTAACCTGACCCCGGCGACCGTTATCGACTGGATGGATGACAATGACCAGCGAAGCGGGGGTGGCGGTGCCGAAGACGGGGATTACATGCTGATGGATCCACCCTACAGGGCGGCCGACCAACCCTTCGTGAACGTTACGGAGCTGCGTCTTCTGGACGGGATCACCCAGGAGGAGTACCAGCGGCTGCGCCCACATGTGGCCGCACTGCCAACCCGGGATGGCACCATCAACGTCAATTTTGCCACAACCGCCGTGATACGCTCGCTGCATGAACGCATTACGGAGGGCCAGGCCGAAAGTGTTTACGAAACGATCCGCGAGACCCCTGTCGAGACGGTCGAGGATTTCCTCGCGCTACCCGAGTTTGCGGGCCTCGGGCTTGAGTCGGAAGGACTCGGCGTGAGTACGGATTTTTTCGAGATCGCCGCGCGGGTGAGTGTCAGTGGTACAGTGTACCGTCTGGTGTCCAAGGTACAGCGGACGCAGGAAGGTGAGGTGCGGGTGCTGTCCCGGGATGCGGGCCGAACACAGCTGATCACCAAAGAACAGGTGCAGGCTTCCGAATAGCCTGCCCGGACGAGGTCAGACAAGACGGATAACTATGGCCTATCAACTTTACATACGAGCCGGTCTCGAGGTTGTCGAAGATGCCACCGGTACCGAGGGGGTCGACTGGGTGCTCCTGGATGCCTCCGGAAACCTTGACGGTGAAGGGCAGGGCGATTCCCCGGAGAACCTTGAGGCACGCCTTCAGGAAATTGGCGTTGAGGCCGCGGAAACCATCGGGATCATTCCGGGGTTGGATGTAACACCCTGCATCGCCCGCATCCCGGGACGGCAGAAGCGCATGATCCGACAGGCATTGCCGTTTGCCGTGGAAGAGCAGCTGGCGCAGGACATTGATTCCGTACATCTCGCCCTCGGTGGCCAGAAGCAGAATGAATGGCAGGTGGCGGCGGTTGACCGGCAACGGATGGAGGCGTATCTCGAGTGGTTCAGGGCATTCGGCTACCCGGTGCGGAGCATGTACGCCGATGCGATGCTTCCGGCCGCAGGCACCCACCAGTGGACCGTGCTTGTCGAGGAAGACAAGGCGTTGATCCGAGAGCGCCAGGGTGGCTGGTACGAGGTGCCCGTTGACGGGCTGAGCGTATTCATGGACTCCCTGATCGAGGAGTTCGGTGCGGAAACACCGCCCGGGGCGCAGGTGCTGGCAACACCGTATGCTGCCGAGCAGCATCGCGTGGCGCTGGCTTCCCTTGAGCAGCACCCCGATGCGCTCATCCATGTGGAGACACTGGAAAAGCCGCCGTTGCGGCTCATGGTCGAGAATCTGGTCGCCGGTGACTCCGGGGCAATCAACCTGTGTCAGGGTCAGTATGCGTCGGCCTCCAGTAGTCGTTCGCCCCTTCACCGTTGGCGGCCGGTAGCGATTGTGGCTGCTATCGGCATTGTAGTACAGCTCGGATTCATGGTTGCCGAAGGGGTCTATTACCGAAGCCAGGCTGAGCGGTTCGATGAACAGGCCCTGGCCATCTACCGTGACTACTTCCCGGATGACAGCCGCACGCACGCCGGAAATCTCAAGCGGGTCGTGCAGGGCAGGGTTCGTTCCGCCAGTGATGATAGCGGAGGCAGTGGTGACTTCCTTGCGATGCTCAGGGCCACTGGCCAGCAGTACCAGTCCCTGGACGATCCCGAGAGCCTGAGCTTTGACACCATCCAGTTCAGTCGGAGTCGTGGCGAGCTGCGCATTCAATTGCGCGGCGAGAGCTTCTCGCAGCTGGATACCATGCGCGACGGACTCAGCAATTCCGGATTCAATGCGCAGATCGGCTCGGTGGTGAACAGTGAGGACGGCACCGAGGCAAGACTGACGGTGAACCAGGGAGGTTGAGGCAGATGTTGGACAAGATTCGCGCTATCCCCGTGGTTCGCTCCACGATTGCCCAGTACGATCACCTGAGCCATCGCGACCGGCGTGCGCTGCAGATTATGATCGCCGCTCTGGCGGTGGCCGTACTGTATCTGGCGGTCTGGCGCCCGGTTATGGAATTCCGTAACGAAGGTTATGAGGGCATGCAGCAGGCCCGTGAGCGGGTTGCCTGGATCAGTGCCCGGGAACAGGACCTGGAGCGGATTGCCGAATCCCGGGCTGATGGGCAGGGCGGCTCACTCGGGGATGCGGACCTTCTGAAGACCGTAACGGATTCAGCGGATCGCTCCGGACTGCCCCTGCAGCGGTTTGAACCCAGCGGTGACGAGGCCATGCGGCTCTGGCTCGAGGCTGTTCCCTTTACGGAATTGACCCAGTGGCTGGACCACCTGAAGAGTGAGTACGGACTGGCCGTTGACCAGGCTTCGCTGGACCGCACCGATGAACCCGGTCTGGTGGACGTCCGCCTGACCCTTGAACCCTGACTCGGAGGTAACTGTGGCAAATGGCCCTGACTATGATCTTGTCGTGATTGGCGCCGGGTCGGGCGGTGTGCGCCTGGCGCGTATGGCGTCGCAGGCAGGGGCGCGCGTTGCCGTCGTGGAGCGCGCGGATCTGGGAGGCACTTGCGTCAATGTCGGCTGTGTCCCCAAGAAACTCTTCGTCTATGGCGCCCACGTGCGCGAAGACATTGAGGATTCGCGTGGCTATGGCTTCGACGTGACGGATGAGGCGATCCGGTTTGACTGGGCCACACTGCGTGACAATAAAACACGCGAAATCCGTCGCCTCAATGGGATCTATCGCCAGCTGATCGATAACGCCGGCGTAACGCTGCTCGAGGGGGCCGCCCATATCGCGGATGCCACCACGGTGATGATTGATGGTGAGCCGGTCACGGCCGGCCGGATTGCCATCGCGACCGGAAGTGAGCCTCGGGTACCGGCCATTCCCGGCAGCGAGCATGCGTTGATCTCCGACCACATGTTCTACCTGGATCGCCTGCCGGAAAGCGCCACCGTCTGGGGTGGCGGTTATATTGCCGTCGAGTTCGCCGGTATCCTTGCAGGGCTGGGTGTCGACACCACCCTGATCTATCGCGGGGACCTGTTCCTGCGCGGCTTCGACGGCGACGTCCGTCAGCATGTGGCGGAAGAGATGGCCCGCAAGGGGGTAACGCTGCGCTTTGGTACCAACATTGAATCGATAGCGCCGTCAGCGGGTGGCTATGAGCTGGCGCTGACAGACGGCACCACCCACCAGACTGGTTTGGTGCTCGCAGCGACCGGCCGGGTACCGCGCACCGCGGGGCTTGGTCTGGATTCAGTGGGCGTTGAAACAGACGACTCGGGGGCGATTGTTACGGATGATCACTTCCGGACCAGCGTGTCGACGATCCATGCGCTCGGGGACGTAATCGGAACGCCTCAGCTCACCCCAGTGGCCATCGAACAGGCCATGACGATGGTCGACCAGCTCTATGGCTCCGGCCTGAAAACGATGGACTACACCAACATTCCAACCGCCGTGTTCTGCCAGCCTCCGATCGGAACGGTCGGTCTCACCGAGGAAGAGGCCCGTGAAGCAGGCCATTCGATTCATGTCTATTCCACCCGTTTCCGGCCAATGAAACACACGCTCTCCGGCCGGGAAGAAAAAGCTCTGATGAAGCTCGTTGTGGACTCGGTGACGGATCAGGTGCTGGGCGCCCACATGGTGGGGCCGGATGCGGGCGAAATGATGCAGGGCATCGCCGTTGCGCTCAAAGCCGGGGCCACCAAAGCCGTGTTCGATGCCACTGTCGGTATCCACCCGACGTCGGCCGAGGAATTCGTGACGATGCGTGAACCCACTCGCACCTGATCGGCCTCAGAGAGGGATCAGGCCACGCAGCATTTCACGCAGGGAATTGCGACGAACGGGTTTCGGCAGATAAGCGTCCATTCCCGCATCCAGGCAGGACTTCTCAGTGTCCTCAAGGACATCCGCGGTCATGGCCACGATGGGTGATCGCGGTATGTTGCCCTGGCGCTCACAGGCGCGGATTCGACGGCACGCCTCCCAACCATCCATGCCCGGCATCTGGCAGTCCATCAGAATGACGTCGTAGCGGTGGCCGCTCTCGCAGATGTCATCCACCGCAGCGAAGCCATTGGACGCACAACGCACGTGGAAGCCCAGATTTTCCAGCTGCCGGGCGGCAACACGCTGATTGACCGGGTTGTCCTCCACGACCAGTGCTTCACGGGCACCGTTACTGACAGACTCGGGAGAGGCGGGCCTGTCCGGTTCACTCGCTTCGGCCTCACCACGGTTCGGCACGGTCATCGGAATCACGAAACGGAAACGGCTGCCACACCCCGGTTCCGAGTCCACCGCGATGTGGCCCCCCATAAGCTCCACCAGCCGCTGCACCAGCGGCAGGCCAAGACCAGTTCCACCTTTCCGGCGCGCGGCGGATGAGTCGAGCTGTTCGAAGCTGCTGAACATATCGCCAAGCCGGTCGGAGGGAATACCGGAGCCACTGTCACGGACCTCACAGATGAGTGTTCCCTCAGTTTGGCTGTCCAGGCGCCAGCTGGCGGTGACGGTCACTTCGCCCTCGGGGGTAAACTTGATGGCGTTGCCAATCAGGTGAGCCAGGATCTGGCGCAGACGACCGGGGTCGCCAAGCACTTCCGGAGTCCTGTTCCAGTCACCGGTAAAGTCCAGGCGATAGGTCAGGTGGTTGGCTTCGGCGTCGTGCCGGAAGGAGGCGAAGCAGTTCTCGATGACGCTGCGCGGGTCAAAGGGCGCGTCTTCAAGCTCAAGACGGCCACGCTCGATGCGGGAAAAGTCCAGGATGTCATTGATAATGACCAGCAGGTCCTCCGTTGAGCGGCGCGCGGTGACCAGGTAATCCTCCTGGCGGGCATCGAGGTCTTCCTCCTCGAGCAGCTGCAGCATGCCAATAACCCCGTGAAGCGGCGTGCGCAGCTCATGACTCATCATGGCAAGGAAATCGGATTTGGTGCGATTGGCCTGTTCGGCCTTGTCCCGTGCCTGTGCCAGCTCCTGGAAACTGAGTTCCCGCTCTGTCTCGGCGGCGCGCAGGCGTTGCGTCATGCCGGCGACGGCCTGATGGAGTGACTGGAGTTCCCGGGCGATCCGGGTGTCGCGTTCGTTCAGGTCCGGGTCCTCATCCGGCAGCCGTTGCACATTGTGAACCAGACGCTCGATGGGTTTGCTCAGGCGGTAGGCCAGGCGACCGGAAAACAGAAAGGTGCCAGCGAACAGAATCAGTCCGATCCCGGCAGAGGTCCACAGGATCTCCTGTTGCTCGCCGGCGAGCTGGGTTTCCGAGACGGAAACACGGATTTCACCCAGGGGGCGACCGCCATCTCCATTTCCTGACGCCAGTGGATTGACGCTGGTCCTTGAGAGGTTGTCCTCAAGCTCAATGGCGGTCTGGCGCACAGCGCTTGTGAAATGGTGTACGGGCGCGTCCGGTCGGGTGCCGTCTGATACCGATGCGAGCACGTCACCCTCGCGGTTGAAAACCTCAATGCGATAGGCGCCGGAACGCTCCAGTGTCTGCGTAATGATGCCGCGGAGCTCGGCCTCGTTTCCGGAGATGACGGGAAATTCGACAGCCGGGGCCAGGTTGTCCGCGATCAACTGGGTACTGCTGAAAAGACCCTGGCGAGCGTCATCCAACCTTGCCTGGGTGAAAAACAGCAGCATCAGCGCAAACATGGCGATTGCGGGCAGCATGCCGAGCATAAGGAGTCGGTGATAAAGGGTCCAGCGAACAGGTTTCATGAATCGTCCTCCAGCCGGCGGAGGGTTTTCCGGAGTTCACTTTCCGGTGGGACAAGCAGGTCCATTGAGCGTGCTACCTGCTCATTCACCGCTACTGAATAGTCTTTCGGGTGGCGTGGGCTTACCAGCTCCCTGTGATCCAGCCAATGTCGAATCATCGAACCGGCTTCCCGGATCTGATCCTCAACCCTGGTATAGGTTGAGGCGACCGAACCCGCATTGACGAAAGCCCGTGAAGGACCAACAACGAGGCGATTACTCCGGTAACTTGTCAGCAAAAGCGGTTTCACCGTCTGCCGGTTGAAAATGCGCGGATCCGGAGTGCCCAGAAGGAAATCCCCATAGCTGAGCGCGCGGGCCAGGTGACGGATCAGCT
The DNA here is from genome assembly GCA_051745655.1 of Pseudomonadota bacterium. Classification (GTDB taxonomy): domain Bacteria; phylum Pseudomonadota; class Gammaproteobacteria; order Pseudomonadales; family Oleiphilaceae; genus Halospina. The sequence continues at coordinate 4,690 of JBNJEG010000050.1, read as the reverse complement.
CGTCCTGGGAAGAAATCACGAATACGCGGGATTCCAGTCCGATTTCCCGAAGTTGATCGCGGAGTTCAGAGTAACGCCCGGCTTCCTCGGGTGAGGCGAGTATCGCCACGGCATTCGCACGGGGGATGATGAGCCGCCCCAGGCGAGCCTGTCGCAGAAGGGGCGGATCGGGATAGAGCGCCGAGAAGCGGTCCTGGTCTGTGATGATGGATTCAATCGCGCGGGAGCCGGTAAAAAGCGATAGTACGGGCTGCTTGGGCCTGTTGGCACGAATCTCGGAAAGTGTGGCGCGATTGAGCGTAACAACAAGCGCATTCGGATCCACGTCGGAGGACCAGGCGCGGACCTGCGCGGCGTCTCCGAGTTCCCGTGTCAGCAGGCGCTTGACCTGCTCGTAACGGGGGTGGTCGGTGGGCGCGATGGACACCGTGGTTGGGGGCTCGGGCAGGGCAGTGACGGGCCACATAAGAATAAGAACCGCCAGGAGAAGCTCCCCGTGGGTTCCGCCACGCCCTGTTCGCTGCCGCCCCGCAAGGCGTGCGATCAGGCGTTTCCCTGCCTGCCTGAGTCGATTATGCATAGACCTGATCCCTCAGAAGCGAAGACGCGCCTCCGCGAATACGTGGTTCTGGTCCGCCCAGTTGTTGTCCCTGCGATACAGTGGGTCATCCGTCAGATAATGACGATAGATACCAGCCAATTCCAGCATTGTGGACCTCATGTGCCAGCGACGTGCCAGACGAGCGTCCAGACGCTCAAAATGGAACTCCCGGAGCTGGTCCGTGAAATAGTAGGCCAATGACCCAGTAGTGCTGCTTCCGAAGCGCTGGATCCAGGAAACACTGCCGCTGTGGCGCGCATTCAATCGTTGCTCAAGGTCGATGAATTTCTGGCGGTCGCCCGACGCGGGTTCTTCGGAGCCGGTGTATTCACCCTCAGTATCCAGGTAGGCATAGGTGGCCCGAAGGTGGCTGTTATGGATCTCGAGGCTGGTCTCTATTTCAAACCCCTTCTGGGTCTGGTCCACGTTGTTCTCAAGATCCCAGCGGGCGTCATCATCTTCGCTGATCCCCAGGTTCGTGACCCCTGAAATCAGGTTCTCAAGAGAATCCCGGAAGAGCTTGATTTCACTCTGGAAAAGGCCGTTTCGGAGGCGGGTCTGGTACAGGTAACTGATCTCACGGGAGGTGATGGTTTCCTCCTCCAGCGGCTTAACCTCATCGCTGCCCACCCAGAGCCGGGGCCCGGCGCGTTGGCCTTCAAGCACCTCCGCCACGGCGTCAGGTGTCACGTTGTTTCCGCGGTACTGCCAGTCCGGGCGGCTCTCAAACGGGTCCGGCAGACGGTGTGCCCGGGAGAAGACAAAACGCAGCGTCTGGTTATTACTGAGGTGGATGTTGGCAGCGCCACGGGGTGAGAAGAACGAGCCGCCCAGGCTGTCATCCTCCCACATGCCGCCCAGGTTGGTCGTGAGCCAGGGCGTCAGGTTGTGTTCCAGGTTGGCAAATACCCGGCTTCGGTTCGTATCCCCCTTACCGTTGAAGAAGGTGTCGGACTCGTAGCGGTCTTCGCGGTAACTGGCACCGAAAACAAGGCGTGTGTCGGGGCTGACAATCTGCGTTTGCTGGAATTCGATGTGGGTGCGCGCCTCTTCCCGGTCCTCATTGAGGTCGGTCTCGAAAGGCGGCAGGCCGAGACCCTCAGCAACCGGGTCCTCAATGGACGCACGCCAGTCGCGGCGCCGCTCCCGTGTCTGATGGTAGAGCTGGAGGTGAAAAAACTGGTCCGGGGATGGTTCGTGGTGCCAGGTGAGCGAACCGTGCCAGTCTTCACCGGTAACGTCGGGGTTGGTCTGGGGATTCAGGCTGAAATATTCACCCGGGTCACCCTGCTCGTAGACGTCGTGGTACCCGAATTCCATGTCGAGCTGGTCGGTAGCGCCCAGGTCCAGTTCGCCGGAATAACTGAGCGACAGCGTGTCGTAACCGTCGCGGCTGTCCCGGGTCTGCTCTGTGCGACCGCCCTCGGGATCCGGGACGTAGCGGAAATCGAAACCATCACTGCGGCGCTGGTTGACGGAAAGGCGCCAGTCCAGAGGGCCGCTCTGCGAGCCGACTGAACCGTAGTAGTGTCCGAAGCCGTCGTCACCACGCAGGCCTTCGGTACCACGCAGTTCCACGCCATGGGTGTCACTGGGGGAGCGCGTGATGATGTTGATGACAGCAAGGAATGAATTGGCGCCGTAAGTGGCCGCGTTCGGGCCCCGCGTAACCTCTATACGGTCGATGGCGTCGAGGGGGACTGGCAGGTTGGTCCAGTCCATGTCCGCCAGGCTGGCATTGTAGTAGGAGCGGCCATCGACCAGGACCTGCAGGCGACGCTGCTCCACGGCGACGGTGCCGTGGTAGGAGACCACCGGGTCATTACTGCCCACATACCCTACGGTCATGCCGGGCACCAGCCGGAATGCATCCCACAGGTTCAGCACCCCGAGGTCACGCAGCAGTTCACCTTCGAGAATCGTCACAGTACCGGGGGTGCTGGCCTTGGACTGGCGCAGCCGGCTTGCCGTCAGGACCTCCGGGAGCCCATTGGCAGTGCCGGCGCTGATCGCTTTATCCGTGCTCGGAGCAGCGGGTATCCCATCATCCACCTGTGCGTACGCCGAGACTGCAACAGCCCCCCAGGCAATGGGCAGTGCAAGCAGGGCTGGATTCGATCTCGGCGAGGCATGTCGCATGGTTTGTAATCCCTGAAGTGTCAGAACATGCGCGCCAGAATCGATTCTGGAAGGCGACGCAGCAGGAATGCGATGGGTGTCCAAGGCCAGGGCGGCACACACGCCACCTTCTTCTCCTTCTCAATAGCTGCAACCATCGCGCGACAGCCCGTCTCCCGATCCACCCGGAAGGGGGCGTTCTTAACGTCTTCATTGATCGCCGTGAGGATGTAGCCAGGCAGCAGGGTGGTGACCCGGATCGGCAGACCTTTCTTGCGGAGCTCTACCCGGAGCCCCTCGGCGAGCGAGGCAAGACCCGCCTTTGTAGCCCCGTAGACCGTCATGTTGCCGGGCATGCCCCTGATGGCGGAAATGGATGAGACCGCAACCAGGTGACCGTAACCCTGCCGACGGAAAATGGCCATCGCCGCCTCAAACTGGGCAAGCGCGGCCACAAAATCAGTTTCCGCGGTTTCGCGATTGGCGTCGAAGCGCCCCGTTCCCAGGGGCTGACCCTTGCCAATGCCGGCATTGACCAGGACGCGGTCAAGGCGCCCGAACTGCTCGTTGAACTCCTCAAAGACCCGGAAAACCGCGTCATGATCGTTAACGTCCAGTGTCTGGATGCGCACGTCCACGGAGGGATGCGCCTGCTTAATGGATTGTTGCAGCTCCTCCAGCCTGTCCTGGCGCCGCGCACAAAGGGCCAGGTTGTAGCCGCGGGCCGCGAACTCCCGGGCCATGCCTTCGCCGAGACCGGAGCTGGCTCCTGTAATCAGTACCACGGACGTCATGAAGCTGCCTCCTCTGCAAAGGGATCCTGGAGCTGGTGAACATCGATACCCGCCGACCGGAGAAGCCCGTTGGCGTAACCGCCGAGAAACCAGGTGTGCTGCTCCTCGGGCAACTCGCGGAGTTTGGCATCCAGCCATTCGTGAGCACGCTGCAGTTCCGTGGGGGACGGCCGGCTGATCCCGTCGGGCAGGGCGGCAACCAGCTTCCGGGTTGCCAGTTTGTCGGCGGCGGCGTGATTAACCGGGAAGAACCGCAACAGGGAAACGATCTGGGCATCTACCGCAGCCGCCACTTCCTGGGCGGTGTCCAGGCCCCGTTCCAGTGGCTGGCCAAAAGCCACGTGGACGCGGCCCTTGTAACCGGTAATACCGCGCACGATGCTCTCCATGTCCTCGCCCGGACGTTTGCTGTAACTGCCGGTCTGGTACTGCGACGCAAGTTCGCGTGCTTTGTCGGCATCACAGGGGTCATATTCATACGAAACGGCAACCGGAACGATCTGGAGTTCCCGGATCGCATCCGAGAGGCTCACACCATCACGTTTGTGGCTCATGTGAAGCATTTTGATGATCGCGGGATCGGTAACGTCAATGCCATCCTTGGCGCGTCCCTCACGCTGGGCCATCCAGACGGAGTGGCCGTCGGTCAGTGACTCACGGATATAACCGGAAAGCGTCAAAAAGGCGTTCCGCATCTCACGGGGATTCGACAGGTTGCGGCGGACAATGAAGCTCTTATTCAGCCGCATTATGTCCGCCACCATGGGGTCGCCAACGAGATTATCGCCAATCGCGATGCGGGTGGTGGCGTGGCCGCTTTTATAAAGGGAGAAATTGACCAGCGCCGGGTCCAGGGCTATATCCCGGTGACTGGAGAGGAAAAGGCAGGGCTTATCCGGCTGAAGGTTCTCAAGCCCGGACCACGAGACAGCATCCGTGGTATTGCGCAGCCCACGCTCGATCAGGGGAGCCACCCGGTGCTGGAGTTCATCGACGGATTGGATGTCGTGGAGCAGGCGTTTCAGCTGCCAGCGTACCCACAGGCGCACCAATGCAGGTGCAAGGCGGTGGATCCGTTCCGCGCGGTACCGTCCGATCAGGTCCTGGAACCCGGTCTGGCCGAGCAGGCGCTCAATGACAGGTTGAACCTCATCGTCCGAAAAGGGCCGGATATCGT
>JBNJEG010000049.1:0-14109 GCA_051745655.1 Pseudomonadota bacterium | reverse complement strand
CTGTTCTCCTTGCTGTTGTCTGAATCCGAGTGTCCTGACGTACGATGCAGGACCCATTCCGGCCCAAAGTGGCTGTCACGTCAACTGATACAGTATCAGGAGTGCCCGAACCACGCTTCCGCCAACGCATCCGCGCTTTCAAACGCCCCTTCGACCCTTCCGCCGGCCAACCAGTCGCCGCAGAGACCCAGAGTGTCGTCCGCTGCCCTCAGGAAACCGGGCGTGGGCGCTGCTGCCGGGCGGGCGTAGAGCCAGCGGTGGACCAGGTGGTCAGTGGCTGCCTGCCGGATGTCGAAGCGCTGGCGGAAAGCGGTGGTCATGGTCGCTGCCACTTCTGCGGCGTCCGCGTCACGGTGAGTGTCCGACCAGGTGCTGTTGGCGTGCAGGACCCACCACTCGGCGGTTCCGCGTTCCGGTTTGCTGGTGTTCCGAGCCACCCAGCCCAGGCACTCATGGGCCAGCTGCATGCCGTCAAAGCCCGGGGTGAGCGCCTCCTCAAAGCGCAGCGCAAGAGCCCAGCAGGGCAGCATACTGAAGTCGTCCAGGCCGAGGGAGGCGGTAACGGACTCCGACAGAAGCGCACGCGCCTGTTCCGGCGGCGTGGTGATGACCACGCGGTCGAAGGGGCCTTGCCGGTCGCCTTGCGTTTCCAGCCACCAGCCTTCGGGGGCTGGGGTCAGTGCGGTGATCCGGGTTTCGGGCTCAATGGGCAGATCGCGGGCCAGGGCTCGGGTGATTGCGGTCATCCGGGGGGTGCCCACATAGCGCGGTGCTTGATGGAAGCCGCGGATATCCCCCTCTGCACTCTCATGCAGCAGGGAGGCATCCCAGACCCCGAAGGCGCCCTCGTTGGCGTAGTGGTCGAGTAGCGAGCGGAAGCGGGGGTTGCGCACGGTGAAAAACTGCGCCCCCATGTCCACGCTGTCACCACCGTGGGTGCGTTTGCTGGCGAGGCGTCCACCGGGGCCGCGGCTCTTTTCAAAGACCGTGACTTTCAGGCGCTGCTCGCGGGCACGGAGCGCGGCTGTGAGTCCGGCGATACCGGCCCCGATAATGGCAACTGAGGAAATATGATTGGCGTCCATGCACAGTTATTCGTAATGCAGCGGAGTTTGGATGATCATCCACGACCGGTTGCATCGGAATTCATGGCGCAATGGGCTATCGGTTTCCCGGACGCACCTAAATACATCCCTGTCGTCCCTTTGATAGTGCCTGTTCTCCCAGTCCTCCATGTAGGCTCGTCTTTCGTCATCCTGAAGGAAGACGGCCCGAGAAACTGATAGCCCATCGCTTGTGGCAGTACCCGTTACTGGAGAGATTACGTTGATAAGGATCCGGTATCTGTACGCTACCGAACACTGTGAGCAATTAGCCATCAATTCGTTCAGTCCCTGATCCGGGTCGGGTGTGCCGGGTTCAACCGCTTGCAATGGGAAGCGCGCGGTGGCAGCAGACTTTTCCCTGCTTATCCAGAACCACCTGGCACTTCCGGATAAGTTGGGCACGAAGGCGCTCTCTGGCACGACGTAATCGAGCCTTGGTGGCAGCCAGTGTCAGACTATTCGCTGCCGCGTAGTCCCTCTGCGTCATGCCCCCAAGATCGCAGGCCTCCAGTATGTGCCTGTCAGCCTCCTCGAGATCCGGCAGGTTCCGGAGGATGCACTGCTGCAGGTCGGAAATCGGCGCCCGGGTTTCCACCGGAGCCTTGATCCAGCTTTCATTGAGCTCGTCGTGGGGCTTTTTCAGGCGGTGTGTGTCAATCAGTTGGTTACGGGCAACCCGGAACAGCCATGACCGGGCGTTGTTCAACTCACAGAACGCGCTGCCCTCCAGCATGGCGCGGGTAAATACCTCCTGGAGCAGGTCCTCGGCCTCCTCGGGAGAGCCGGCCCGTTGTGCCAGGAACCCTTCCAGTTCCTCACTGTGCTCGTTCCATGCGTTAAGAACACATTCGTACGCCATGGGCCACCTGTTCCTCATTGATCTGAGAAAAGCGAGCATCCTTTCCGGGGCTCGTTCGTCCTCATGGGTGACATCGAACATTCAACCAATGAGGGTTCCAATGCTCGCGATCTTCACCTGGCTTGCGGACTGGATTGTCTACACGCTCCTGGGGTTCCAGGAAGGGACCCGACTGGCTGATGCCATCCACTTCTTTGTCGAGGATACCACCAAGATCCTGGTGCTGCTCGTGGTGATGATCTACGTGATCGCGCTCGCCAGGGCCTCGTTGAACCTGGAACGGGTGCGCCATTATATCCAGCATCGTCACCGGGTAACGGGTTATTTCCTGGGGTCCGGCTTCGGGGCAATTACTCCCTTCTGTTCCTGCTCCAGCATCCCGCTGTTTCTGGGCTTTACCAGTGCCGGTATCCCGCTGGGCGTGACCATGGCGTTCCTGTTCACGTCGCCGATCATCAACGAGGTGGCGGTCATCATGCTCTGGAGCCTGCTGGGCTGGCAGTTCACGCTGGTTTATGTGGTGATCGGCGTGTTCGTGGGCGTCACCGGCGGCGCGATTCTGGACTTTCTGCGTGGTGAGCGTTGGCTCCAATCATTCGCTGCCAGGGCCTACCAGCAGGCCGGAGACGCGCCCCAGGGCGAGGCGGCAGAAGCCGGGAAGGGCCAGAAGCTGACCCTTTCGGACCGGCATGAATTCGCGGTTGCGGAAGTCCGTGAGATTGTCGGGCGCATCTGGAAATGGGTCCTGGTCGGTGTGGGGCTGGGCGCGGCATTGCACGGCTTCGTTCCGGAAGGCTGGTTCGCGGCGAACCTGGGCTCCGGGCAATGGTGGAGCGTGCCCGCCGGTGTGCTCGCCGGACTGCCCCTGTATTCCAATGCCACGGCGGTCATCCCGGTCATGGAGAGCCTGATTGTGAAGGGATTGCCGGTGGGCACGACCCTGGCCTTCTGCATGAGCACGGTGGCGGCCAGCTTTCCCGAATTCATCATGCTCAAGCAGGTCATGCAGTACCGCCTGCTTGGCCTCATCTTTGTGATCCTGCTGATCAATTTCATGATCGTCGGCTGGATCATGAATGGGGTCAGTCCCTGGCTGTTCAGCGGGGCCTGATCCAACCATAAAGCGAACCTGAGAGAGGAGAGCACACTATGAAAATTGAAGTACTCGGAACGGGCTGTAAGAAGTGCGATAACACGGCAACCGCGATACGCGAGGTGGCACAGGAACTGGGCATCGAGGCCGAGGTTGAGAAGGTGACGGACCCCGCGGTCATCATGCAGTACCAGGTCATGTCGACGCCCGCGGTGGCGGTGGACGGCAAGCTTCAATACAGCGGTTCAGTACCCTCGAAGGAGGCCATTGTCACCATGCTTGGCGGTTGACTGTGTGGGGGACGACCTGGAGTCACAGCCGCTTCAAACCGCGTCAGCAAGACAAAGGGCAAAACAGGGCTCCGGTGTTTCCCACCAGTGGCGCAGTGCAAAGCCTGTGTCCTCAAGCAGGTCCTGCAGCTGCGGTCGCGTGAACTTGTAGGAACTCTCGGTGTGAATGCTCGTGCCAGCGGTAAACCGGAGTGGTTGATCGTCGATGGTGACGTCTTGGTCCTCACGGAAGCGCAGATGCATCTCTACGCGGCGTTGGGACTCGTTGTAGAACGCCAGGTGATCCACGCCTTCCGGGTCAAAGCCGGCCCCCAGAACGCTGTTGAGGTGGTAAAGGATGTTCTGGTTGAACGCCGCCGTATAGCCGGCGGCATCATTGTAAGCCGCGTGGAGAACGGCAGAGTCTTTGTGCAGATCCACGCCCAGCAGCAGGCTGCCACCGTCACCGGCCAGTTCCCGCAATCGTTGCATAAAGGGCACACGGTCAGCCGGGTCGAAGTTGCCCAGCGTGGAGCCGGGGAAGAATACCAGCCGGGGCGCGCTGGCATCTTTTGGCCATTCGACCGGGCTGGTGTAGTCAGCGCGAACCGCGTGAACGGCAAGCCTGGGGTTCTCCGCTGCGAGGTCCCGGGCGGCATTGAGTAGCTCGTCATGTGAGATCTCTATCGGCATGTAGCCGCGCGGTTCCCAGTGCGCCAGAAGCAGTCGGACCTTGTCACAGTTGCCCGCACCCGGTTCAGCCAGCAGGGTATTCTCTGGCACCAGTTGCGCCAGTTTGGGCGCTACCCTGGCCAGAAGGCTTTTTTCCGCAGTCGTCGGGTAGTACTCCGGCTGGTGAGTAATGGCTTCAAAGAGCCGGGATCCGCGCGCATCATAAAGAAACTTCGGATGCAGTACTGGCTGTTGGCGGCACAGCCCGGCGAGCACTTCCCTGGTTATATCGACCACTGGCGGCTCGTAATTATAGAACGCCAGGTTGTCCAGCTTCGGTTTGGTAGACGTCATCGCTTGCTTCCCTCGTCGGTGATGACTGACGCGTTCGGACCAAATGCGCGCACTCGTCACTGGAATACGCAGCCGGGACGGAAAAAGACCATTGGACATCCGTTGATCAATGCGTAAACAGGGACTGGTTTCCGTTAGACTTCAGCGGAGCATCAGCATCCAGCCCCACTACAGGGGTCTCTCGCATACGCTGTTGAATAGTCGCGGATCGCACATGGGATACCAACCCAATCGGTTAAGCGTGTCAGCAGGGCACTCAACTTCGGTGGCCCTGTGAGGCAGCTACAGTTTCTGGTCCAGCATGCGCGATGGTTGGCGGCAGGCGCACTGCTCGTATTCATGGCCAGCTTCGGCCAGACCTACTTTATTTCGGTGTTTGCCGGCGAGATCAGACAGGAATTCAACCTCTCCCATGGTGAGTGGGGCGGGATCTACACCCTGGGGACCGCTGCCGCCGCCATCGCCATGATCTGGGTTGGCGGACTTGCCGACCGCCTGCATGTGCGGGTTCTCGGGTCGGTGACGCTGGGCTGTCTCGCGCTGTCCTGCCTGCTTATGGCGGTTGCACCCGTCGCGTGGATGTTGCCATTGGTGATTTTCGCGCTGCGCCTGACGGGTCAGGGAATGACGATGCAGATCGCGGTGGTGGCCATGGGGCGTTGGTTCAACGCCTCGCGTGGAAAAGCAATCTCGGTTGCCAACCTGGGTGGCAATGTGGGAGAAGCTTTTCTGCCACTGATCTTCGCCGCACTGCTGCTCAACTACGAATGGCGGCTACTCTGGGGTGTTGCGGCTCTTTTCGTGACTCTGTTAGTACCGGTCCTGCTTGGGCTTCTGGTGCGTGAACAATCGGTCCAGGAATCGGCGACGCCGTATGAAGCCATTGGCATGGAGGACCGGCACTGGACACGCAATCAAGCAGTCGGGCACTGGCTTTTCTGGTTCATGGTGCCGGCGCTGCTGGGACCTGCCGCTGTTAACACGGCATTCTTTTTCCACCAGGTCCACTTTGCGTCCATCAAGGGGTGGCAGCACGTCAACCTGGTCTCCCTTTTCCCCGCCTACGTCGGGGTTACGGTTGCATCAATGGTCCTGTCCGGCTGGCTGCTCGACAGGGTAGGCACCGCGCGGCTGATACCCTGGACGCAGCTGCCTCTCGTGCTCTGTTTTACGCTTTTCGCCCAGGGTGAAACGCTGTGGGCAGCGTTCGTCGGCCTGTTTCTGCTCGCACTCACCACGGGCGCTAATGCCGTGATTCCCGCCGCGTTCTGGGCTGAATTCTACGGCACCCGCCATCTTGGTGCGATCAAGGCAACGGCGCTGGCTGTCATGGTCCTCGGCACTGCACTGGGCCCCGGGCTCTCTGGTCTGCTGCTTGACGTCGGCCTGGGTCTGGAGACTCAGTTCCAGGTCGCCGCCCTTTATTTCATCGTCACAACCGTGCTCATGAAAATCGGAGTCACCCGGGCGAGAGCGCTCCGGGAGGCAGGGGCTTGAAAGTGTGGTGCTGCTCGACGGGCGTTTGGTGAATCATTGCGGCTCCCGGACCGTATGTTTCTCCCAAAGGATGAAAACGGCGTGGAGACCAACGGCAATGGCTGAGAGCAATGCACCCCCCGATACAGACGTAAGCGAACCCTGGGACCAGGATAACCAGGCGTGGTGGGACTGGTATGTGAGTCTTGCCGACAACAGTGCCGGGCCAAGCACGTTTGAGCAGGCCCCGCCAATGCCTGATGTCGCAATGCCCTCGGATGCCGACGTCATAGCCGAACTCTCGACCCCCTACCCGCTGACCCGGGAACAGGTTGATTCTTTCCAGCGCAACGGCTTCATCAAGCTCAAGGAAGTCTTCTCGCCCGGCACGGTCATGAAACTGCGCTCGGAGCTCAAGCGGCTGCTGTACGATGAGTTTGGGGTTGATCCTGATGATGGCGCGCAGGATCGTTTTCTGAGCCTGGAAATGATCTGGCCCGATAACCCGCTGCTCAGGGCTTACGTAATGTCACCGCGGCTCGCGAAGATCTGTGCGGACCTTATCCGGGCAGATGCGGTGCGGCTGTATCACGATAATGTGCTGGCCAAGCAGCCGGGGTGCGGTCGGACACCCTGGCATTTTGATGATCACCATTTCCCGCTGGCCACCAATGATGTTGTGACAGCCTGGGCTCCGGCGCAGGCCATCCCTTTATCCATGGGACCGCTCGCCTTTGCGTACCCGCTGGATGTCCATGAATTGGTGAATGCGGTTACGTTCGAGAAATCGGGGACCGGTTATGACCGCGGTGTGGCGGAGGTTTTCGCGCGCAACAATGTCGCCGTGGATGAAACACCGTTCGACATCGGTGAGGTGAGCTTCCATCACAACCTGAGCTTCCACACCGCGGCGCGAAACCTGACGGACCGCAGCCGCATCGTGCTCGCCAACACCTATTACGCTGACGGCGCGCGGGTCGTTGACGCACCGACGATGGTTTCCGGGGACTGGCAGAAATTCATGCCCGGCGTCGGTCCAGGGGAGTTAGCGGCAAGTTCCCTAAACCCAATATGCTGGCCACCGGAGGGCGTCGACAATGAGTGATCTGCTGTCGCGCAGTTCGGCGCATTGGTCTGAGGCTGGCCGGGCAGGGATGGAAGCGTTCTATGCACTCGCCACTGACGACTACCGCCACCTTGCTCAAGCCAGGGACTGGCGCGCTCTGTTTGAAGAGCGGCAACAACGCGTAGGGGACCGGCCATTGCACTTGCTCGATGTTGCCTGCGGGTCCGGCAAATTCCCAAGGGCGCTCTCACACTATTGCAGTCTGGCTGACGCGGCCATCCACCCCGTCGAGACCACGCTGCTGGACCCCTCTGCCTTCTCCATCAACGAGGCCCGCTCGGCTCTGGAGCCACCCTTCTCACCAGTCGCAGAGGTTGAAGCAACGCTGCAGGATTTCAGGTCACCGGAAACCGGGTACGACATTGTCTGGGCGACGCATGCGCTTTACGCCATCCCACAACATGAGCTGGCGGCGGCACTGACACAATTCCTCGCCGCCATTTCGCCGGGAGGCCTCGGGATCATCGCACACAGCGCGGAGGCCGGGCACTACGTGCGGTTTCATCAGCATTACCTTGCGGCCTTCGGTGAAGCACACACCCGGGCCTATGTGTCAGCGGAAACCATTGTTGAAACGTTACGCACCTTGGGGGCCCGCGTTGACGTGCAGGAAGTCCGCTACGACAGCGTTGCCAGCATTGACCAGGGCAGCGCTGTGGAAGGCTTCCTTCAGCGCTGCGTTTTCGATGATCGCGTCGGCCTGTCGCAGATGCAGGCAACTGAGCCATTGGCAAGCTATCTCGCCGGCTGCGGCGATTCAGACGCCTGGCGTTTCGGTCAGCGTGTGTGGCTGATCACCGTTGCCGGGTGAACAGCGCGGTACTTCAATCAGAACAACGGTCGCTTTGGAAGCTAAGCAATGAGTCAAGATTCCCTGAGAACGGAGTGGACCAGCAGTCTTGAACAGGATGCGGAGCCCGGTTCAGCCGCGCTTCGCTCGCATCTGCGTGCCGTGCACTACGAGAATGCAGGTTTCACCGAAAGTTGCGCCATGCGGTGCCATGACCAGCAAGGGCGGACGAGCTACGCCTGGCTTGCCGATGCAGTGGCGCCAGAGCGCGACCGCGTCCTGTTGGATGTCGCCTGTGGGTCAGGGCCACTTCTGCGCCTCTGCCATGAGACCCTGCCATCACAAGTGCGCCTCATCGGGGTTGATATGTCGCCGGACGAATTAGCCCTCGCGCGCGCCCGGTTGCCCGTCGGTCGCGCCGAGCTGGTTGAGGCGCAGGCGCAACAGCTTGGCTTCCTGCAGGACAGCTCAGTCGATGTTGCCCTCTGTCACTGGGCGCTGACTCTGATGGATCCAGTCATGCCGGTGCTGTCCGAGATGGCCAGATTGCTGGCACCCGGTGGGCGCTTTGCTGCCATTGTCGACGGGCCGATGGAGGCGGCTCCCGGTTATGCTCAGGTTCATGACCTCATCTACAGCCATGTCCAGGTGGAGCTGCCCAATTACGGACGAATGGAATTGGGCGATCCCAGGGTACGTACTGCAGAGGGCCTGGTTGCGCTTGTCAAGGAGGCTTTCCCCAATGCGTCTGTAGACGTTCAAACCGGGGTGGTCGGAATGTCGGGACCTGCCGAAACACTCGCCGAGGAAGCGGCGGGGTTCTTTTACGCAGCCTTTGTGCTTTCATCCGCGGCCAGGCGCCGGATGCTGGATGAGCTGGCGGCGCTTCTTAAGGACCTGTCTCCCAATGGGGTGCCGCGGTTCGCCATGCCGGTCAACCGCATTGTTGTCGAGCTGCCATCGGGTGACTGATGGCTCTCGCCATTAGTAATGGACCCCCAGACCGGTGGTACCCCAAAGCCATCGGAACGAGGGCAGGCATCTGTGTGCCAGCAGATTCAGCCGGGCGCGTTGCGTTGGGAGGGGTCGCGCTGGAACGGGCGTGCCAGGCTATGGGGGTCGACCCTGTGGCGTTGTTCCCGGGTCGCCTCCGCCCACCAGTAGAGCTGCTGGAAGGTGCGATCAAGATACGTATCCCAGTCATGCGCCTCCGCCCCGTTGGATACCGAACCGTCCTCTTCGAGGGCATCACGGGCCTTCGGGATCTGGATCATGGCGGATACCGGCAGGCAGCCGAGCTCGGACAGGAAGGTCCGCATGGCAACGCCCGCTCGGGCACCACCCCACTGCCCGGCCGAATAGGTGACGATGGCACTGGGTTTGTAGGAGAACAGCGAGCTGCCGAAGTGATTGAGCAGGTGGGCGAGGGCCGGGCTCATGGAGTGGTTGTATTCCGGGCTGACCATGACATAGCCGTCCGCCTGTTGGATGCGCTTAGCCAGGCCGTCAAGGTCCTCCGGCATCTGCCGGCTGGAATAGGCGAAGTGAGGCTTGAAGATGCCCCCCAGCTCGTAATCCAGCGGGTCGATGATTTCCGCTGAGTGTGACCCGTCGAGCTCGACTATATGCCCGTAACAGGCCCGGGCCACCCTCAGTCCCAGCCTTGGTGGGTTGGGTGGCGTGCTGTCCCTTACGGACCCGAGGAAAATCAGGAAATGCATGTTTGGCTCCACTCTGTTCTGTCAGGAGGACGATTGGCTGAGGTGGGCGTTCAGGCGATCCCGGATCCGTTCCCGGGCCTCGTCCGTGCTGAACTCGCCCTCGCGGAAGCGGTCAGCCAGACTGAACATGGCCTGGAAAAGGTTCTCGCCATCATGCTCGCGGTTCAGCCGGAACCGGTCATGCTCGCGGATGATCCGGCGCCACTCGGCACGGACCTCCGCCCAGAAAGCGGCCGTCTCCTTCCAGTAGTCGTCACCCGCCTCGAAGTCGACATCGCGTATGGGCGTGTACTGGTTCAGGCCCTGCTCGCGCGCCAGGTAGGGCGAATCAGCAGGCTCGCCGGGCGCCTCCAGGCGGAGCTTGAGGTTATCCTGCTCATGGTACCAGCCGGAGGGCGTTATGATGTGGCGGTTGACGCCCTCGAGAACGTCGTAGTCGTCCCGCACGCTGTGCTCGCGTCGCGGCAGGGGGCGCCAGGTGGTCTGGCTGGTCCAGCGCGAGAAACTGCCATTGTGTTCCCACTGGCCGAATGAGGCGTAACGTGGCGAGTCATCCACCTGATAGACGGTCTGTGACCAGGTCCCGTCAACCGTTTCCGGCTCAAGCTCGCGGGTCCGCCAGACGCCTTCTCCCCGGTATTGGAGGATTGATGTGTCCTCGTAACGCCAGTCCTGGCGCCAGTGTTTCATCACTACCGGGCCGTGGGTTTCCCCATCCTTGCGGAAGTACATGACCATGATGTGCTGGAGGCTGACGAAGTCCTCTTCGTTGGCGATGACATGCACCTTTTCCGTCGCCCAGCTGTGATAGGGGCGTGCAAGCTCATAATCAGTCGGGAAGGCCTGGGTTTCCAGGAACTCGAAATCCGCCCGGTACTGCCCGGCCATGGCAAGGATGGCCCGGCGATCCCGTTCCTTTCGATCCAAGTCCGGGTCCCGCAGCTTCTCCCATTGCTCGGTGGGCGTTTCCGCGAGCGTCACGGGCGCTCCTTCGGATGTTCCTCCCCTCGGAGACTGGGGACATTCGTCCATAACCCGGCTGAACACGTAGCGGGGTTCACAGTCCCCGGTGTCGCTGTCCTGCTCCGAAGCGAAGACCGCAATGGGCGGCATGATAAGAAATGCGGTAATGAACAGTAATCGTCCGACGGGCGTGAGCATGGGTAATGGCCTCCAGTGGCAGAGCGCCCCATACAAACCTGTACGATGAAGTCTGCGTTTGTGATTGCGGCAGACACTAATCGTCATCATTCGTTGGTCCTGAAGTCCAGAAGCGGGGTAGGGAGCCAGTATTGGCGCGGGCTTTTCATGATGGCGACTGTGGAGGAACCAATTCCACAAAAAAGCCCACGCGGAGGTGGGCTTCTCTGTGGAATATGGCCCGCCCGATAGGATTCGAACCTATGACCTCTGCCTCCGGAGGGCAGCGCTCTATCCAGCTGAGCTACGGGCGGTAGGTGACACCGGAATGGATGGCTCCGGTGTCGTCCGACGGCTGGCGCCTTGTGAGCAACGCCATCGAAACAGGGGGCGTATGATAAGGGCCGTTGGCCTGCACGTCCATCCCCCTACGGCATTTCAGCACTTGAGTCGCCCTGACAACTGTGCCAATGTCCAATGAGAACATTTTTTGCGCAAAAGGCTTGCATTCTTTTGCGGAAATAAGAATAATTAGCATTAAGGTGCTCGTTAGTAGCCATGCAGGAGTTGTCATGTACGTCTGTGTCTGCAACCAAATTACTGATCACGAAATCCGCCGCGCGGTAGAGGATGGCTGCTCCAGCATGCGTCAGCTCCGCAACGAGCTTGGTGTTGCCACGCAGTGTGGGCGCTGTGGGACCATGGCCCGGGATCTCCTGCACGAGCACCGTCAGTCCGTGGACCTGGATCTGATCAACGCGCTGGCGCGCCCGGCCTGACACGTCTCCTCCCTGCGGGGCCACTGGTCGCCTGTGATCCGCGTGTGCTAACTTTGCGTAATCCAAACATGGAACACGCGATCAGGAGAAAGGTCTCATGAAGGGCGATAAACAGGTAATCCAGTATCTGAACCAGGCACTGGCGGCCGAACTGACAGCCATCAATCAGTATTTCCTCCACGCCCGCATGCTCAAGGACTGGGGCATCGACAAGCTGGGCAAGATTGAATACGACGAATCCATCGACGAGATGAAGCACGCCGATCAGCTGATCGAGCGCATTCTGTTTTTGGGCGGGCTGCCGAACCTGCAGGATCTGAACAAGCTGCTGATCGGCGAAAACGTCAAAGAGATCCTTGAATGCGACCTCAAGGCAGAGCATGACGGCATCGCGATCTACCGCGCCGGCATCCAGCAGGCTGAGTCCGTTCAGGACTATGGTTCGCGCAATCTGCTGGCCAGCCTCCTGTCTGATGAGGAAGGCCATGTGGACTTCCTTGAGACACAGCTGGATATGATCGATCGCATGGGTCTTGAGAACTACTGCCAGCTGCAATCCAGTGGTTCGGATGCGGAAGGCGGGGAATAAGGACGGCTCGTATCATCTGCCGGGAGCGGGTACAATACGCCCGCTTCTGACAATTGAGGTATGGTAATGAAAAAGCTGACCCGAATTTCGGTTCATATCGGCCTGATCGTCGCGCTGGCCGGATCCGCACTGACGCTTGCTGCCGTCGAGGATCAGATCCGGGAACGCATCAAGCCTGCTGGCAGTGTGAATGTCTCAGGTGAAGCGGCTGAAGAGGAGGAGTCAAGCGGACCGCGTGGTGGCGAGGATGTCTACGCTGACGCCTGTGCGTCCTGTCATGATTCCGGTGCAGCCGGTGCACCCAAGATTGGCGACTCCGGGGCATGGTCGGACCGCATCAGCAAGGGCGACGACACCCTCTATGATCACGCGATCAATGGTTTCAACGCGATGCCGGCCAAGGGTGGCTGCAGTGACTGTTCCGATGAGGAAATAGAGAACGCCGTCGACCACATGATCGCTGAAAGCGAATAATCCCCGGGTCGGGACTCGGAAGACCGGTGCCGGGCTCATCATTCGGAGCAGTAGATGCGCATTACCGGGTACACTGACTATTCCCTCCGGGTCCTGATCTACCTGGCGGTTCAGGGTGATCGACTGGCGACCATCCAGGAGGTGGCCGACCGCTACCAGATTTCAAAGAATCACCTCATGAAGGTGGTCCACCAGCTCACCCGCAAGGGATATCTCGACAGTATCCGAGGCAAGAAAGGTGGCATCCGGTTACGGATGGCGCCAGTGGATATTAACCTCGGGGCCCTGGTGCGGGAAATGGAGCCTGATATGAATCTGGTGGAGTGTTTTGGCCCGGATAATACCTGTGCCATATCGCCTGTATGTTCGCTCAAGGGGGTTCTGGGCAAGGCGCTGGATTCGTTCCTTACGACCCTGGATGGCTATACTCTGGCCGATATCGTCCCTGAAAAAGACGCGCCAGATATCATCCATCTTCTGGATATCCCCGCTGAGGAACCCGCTGCAATAGGGTGACCTCACCCTCGCAGGAGCGGCCCCGGTCGCGATTCCGGAATCCCTGTAATCACCCGGTCAGGCGCTATCCCCCGGTCATGTTCATGAACCGCAGGATCTGCACATCACCATCGGTGGTGAAGTGGTGCTCCTTTGGTTTCAGGTCCATGGCGCTGATGATGGCCTCGCGGATGGGTTCGTCGTTGTCCGGATGGCGTCGCATCAGTTCCTTCAGATCCTTCGAGTGCTCATTGCCCAGGCACAGCAGAAGCCGGCCTTCCACGGTCAGGCGCACGCGGTTGCAGTCGCCACAGAAGTTGTGGGTGTGCGGGGAGATGAAGCCGACCTTGCTCGGTGAGTCCGGCATCTGGAAATAACGTGAGGGGCCACCGGTATCCGCCGTGCTGGGGATAAGGTCGTAACGCTGTTCGATGATCTCCCGGACCTCGTCGCTGGAGCAGAAGGTCTCGTCCCGGGTATGGTCGGAGATCTCGCCCAGGGGCATTTCCTCAATGAAGCTGATGTCGATCCCGCGTGACCGCGCGAACTCGACCAGATCGAGCACTTCGTGGTCGTTGCGGTTCTTCATGATGACGCTGTTGAGCTTGATGCCCTGGAAGCCGGCTTCCACAGCGGTATCAATGCCCTTGATGACCTTGTTGAGATCACCGGTGCGCGTAATGGCCCGAAACTTGTCTGCATCCAGCGAGTCGAGACTGATGTTGAGCCGGTCCATGCCGGCGGCCTTGAGGTCATGGGCCATGTGCGGCAGTTGGCTGCCGTTGGTGGTCATGGCAAGGTCAGTCAGGCCGAGACCGCCAATATCCCCCACCAGCTTCACGATGCCCTTGCGCACCAGCGGCTCGCCGCCGGTCAGGCGGATTTTCTCCACGCCAAGCTCGCGGAAGATGCGGGCAATGCGTGCGATCTCCTCCAGGCTGAGCACCTGCTGGCGCGGCAGGAATTCCATGTCCTCGCTCATGCAGTAGACGCAGCGGAAGTCGCAGCGATCGGTCACGGAGATGCGCACATAGGTGATGGTGCGCCCGAACTGGTCGACCAGTGCTTTTTGCGGTTCGGCCATCGTGTTCTCCTTACTGCTCGCCCATGGCCTGGAGCTGCACCGGCTCACCGTCGCGGGTGAAGATGGCGAACTGGTCGAGGTT
>JBNJEG010000048.1:0-14646 GCA_051745655.1 Pseudomonadota bacterium | reverse complement strand
TGTGCATGAGGATGAGATCGACCGCCACGAGTGGGATGATGAATACGGCATGAGCGAGACTGGCTCCATGGTCTTCCATGACACCAGTGGCGGCCCACGCACCGGCTCCAACCGCAAGACCGAGGCGGATGCCATTGCAGGCTATGTCCTCGACACCATGACGTTTGGTCGCTGGCAGGTCATGCCCGGGGTCCGCTATGAATCCATCGACCTGGAACGTACCGAGTTCGGTGATGTGGCGCGGAATGACGTTACGGGTGGCCGCGAGAACAGCTATGACGTGGTAACGCCCGGTATCGGCGCAACCTATCAGGTCAATGATGCCCTGACCCTGCTCGGCGGCGTTCACCGCGGCTTCTCCCCGGCAGGCTCCGACCCGGATGCCGAGGAAGAAACCAGCGTCAACTACGAGCTGGGTGCCCGTTACAACGAAGGCGCTTTCTCCTCGGAGCTGATCGCCTTCTACAACGACTATGACAACCTCCTGGCGACCTGCACCAACGCCAGCGGCTGCAGCCAGGACCAGGTCGATGACGGCCAGACCTTCAACGGCGGTGAAGTCGAGATCCGGGGTATCGAAGCGACTGCTCTGTACGATCTGGGCGTCGACCAGGGCCTGGGGGTCAACCTGCCACTGAGCGCGGTCTACACCTATACCGAATCCGAGTTCACGAGCGATAACATCGACCGGCAGTTCGCCTCCTGGGGCAACGCGCAGAATGGTGACGAACTCCCGGACATCCCGGAACACCAGCTGACCCTGAGCGCCGGCATCGAAACCGGTCCCTGGTCCGGTGATGTAACCGGTAACTACGTAAGCGATGCCCGCTCTCAGGCCGGAAGCGGCGCCATCCCGGCGGACGAGGAAATCGATTCCCGGTTCGTGGTGGATGTATCCGGGCGCTACGCGTTCACCGACCAGGTCAGCGGGATTGTCAGCGTGGAGAACGCCACGGACGACGAGTACATCGTCTCCTGGAGCCCGGCCGGCGCCCGCCCTGGCAAGCCGCGCACCTACTGGGCCGGCATTGAAGTGGACTTCTGAGCAGACCCGCACGAAGTCAGGGCCAACAGGGACGTGACCTGCTGGAAAGGGCCTTCGGGCCCTTTTTTATTGCGTGAATCTCTTATCGCTGATTAACAGATTTCTGTTTGCGTTTGAGAGGAATTATCATTTAATATATAAACCATCGGAGCAACGCTTCGATATTGGGCAATCTGACCCCGCCAGGGTCATGGCATGACAGGGACGTCGCATCCTCAGGGGGCCTTCAGGGCCCCCTTCTTTATTGTCTTTTCGATTGTGTCTCAGAGCGCAGCGGCAACCTCAGTCCCCTGCTGGAACGCCCGTTTGGCATCGAGTTCCGTGGCAACGTCCGCGCCCCCGATCCGATGGGTGATCACACCACGCCGCGTCAGCTCCTCCGACAGATCCCGGAAGGGCTCCTGCCCCGTGCACACCACGACATTATCCACCGCCAGTACACGGTCCTCACTGCCCTCTTCCGTCTGGATGCTGATGTGCAGCCCTTCGTCATCAATGCGCCGGTACTGCACTCCCGGGATCATTTCCACATCCCGGTTGCGCAGCTGAACGCGGTGTACCCAGCCCGTCGTCTTGCCCAGCCCCTTGCCGGGTTTGGAGGTCTTACGCTGCAGCAGATAGACCTGGCGCGGCGAGCGTTCCGGATGTGGTTCGGTAAGTGACCCCGGGGCCTCCCAGTTCGGGTCCACGCCCCATTCTTTCTGCCAGTCGGCAACCGACAGCGGCTCGCCTTCCGGATGGTGCTCGAAATCATGGGTCAGGAACTCCCCCACATCGAATCCGATGCCGCCGGCCCCGAGAATGGCCACGGATCGACCCACCGGCTTGTTGTGCCGGAGCACGTCCAGGTACCCGAGCACCTTGGGGTGGTCGATGCCCTCGATCTCCGGCGTCCTGGGTTTGACGCCGGTCGCGATGACCACGTCGTCAAAGCCCTCGTCCACCAGTGAATCCGCATCGGCGCGGGTATTGAGACGGAGGTCGATCCCGTGCAACTCGATCTGGCGCCTGTAGTAGCGCAGGGTCTCGGCAAACTCTTCCTTACCGGGGATCCGCTTGGCGTAGTTGAACTGGCCGCCAATCACCGGGTCCGCCTCAAACAGGGTCACCTGGTGGCCACGGCGGGCAGCAGTCGTTGCCGCCGCCAGCCCGGCTGGCCCGGCGCCGACAACCGCCACACGGCGGCTCACGGCGGCGAGGGTTGGGTTGAGTTCGGTCTCGCGCCCGGCGCGGGGATTGACCAGGCAGCTGGCCTTCTTCGCCTGGAAGACATGGTCCAGGCAGGCCTGGTTGCAGGCGATACAGGTGTTGATCTCGTCCGCACGATCCTGCTCAGCCTTGCGTACGAACTCCGAATCCGCAAGCAGCGGGCGGGCCATGGAGACCATGTCCGCATCCCCTCGGGCCAGCACCGCTTCCGCGGTGGCCGGGTCGTTGATGCGATTGGTGGTCACGACCGGGATCGAGACTTCATTCCGGAACTTCGCGGTCACCCCGGTAAAGGCGGCGCGTGGGACCGAGGTCACAATGGTGGGAACACGGGCTTCGTGCCAGCCGATGCCGGTATTGATCAGTGTGGCGCCGGCCTGCTCAATCGCCTTGCCGAGCATGAGCACCTCATCCCAGCTCTGGCCGCCATCCACCAGATCCGCCATGGAAAGACGATAGATCAGGATGAACTCCGGCCCGACCGCCTCACGGACACGCCGCACAATCTCGATCGGCAGCTGCATCCGGTTCTCGAAGGTGCCGCCCCACTTGTCCGTCCGCCGGTTGGTCCGGCCACACAGGAACTGGTTGATGAAATAGCCCTCGGAGCCCATGACCTCCACCCCGTCATACCCGGCCTTCTGCGCGTACCGGGCGGCGTCGACAAAGGCCTGGATCTGGCGTTCCACACCACGGGTAGACAGTGCCCTGGGCTTGAAGGGATTGATGGGCGCCTGGATGGCGGAGGCCGAAACACTGAAGGGGTGGTAGCTGTAGCGCCCCGCATGCAGCAGCTGAAGGCAGATCTTGCCGCCGGCGTCATGCACCTCTCCAGTAACATGCCGGTGCAGGCGCGCTGTGGCCGGATTGTTCATGGTGGACGACAGCGGCGCCAGCTGACCCACCATGTTGGGCGCAAAGCCGCCGGTGACCATCAGGCCAACGCCGCCTTCCGCGCGCTCCGCGAAGTAGCGTGCCATTTTATGCAGGTTCCAGAACCGGTCCTCCAGCCCCGTATGCATGGAGCCCATGAGGACCCGGTTGCGCAGCTCGGTAAAACCGAGATCCAGGGGTTCAAGCAGGTTCGGATAGGCACTGTGCGTGGTCATGCTCGACTCCTAAGACAGTAACGATCAGGCGTCGGAGTCTAGCACAGAGCAGGCTGGGCGAGTTTGGCCCTCAGCCTTTCTCGGAAAGGTTGTTCAGGCAAAGCTGGGCCTGCTGCACAAAGTGGCTGAAGGCCTGGAACTGCTCCCTGTCCGGCGGCTGGAACAGGTCACTGTTGTCCGAATAGAACAGACCGACAACACGCTCACCCACCATCAGCGGGCCGAACAGACCTGCCCGGCGTCCGATGTGGCGATCGAACCCCGGCCGCTCAAGATTTTTCCAGGGCTTTTCTCCCGGCTTTTCCAGGTGCAGCGACTCCCCATACAGGGCTGCTTTCGTCAGCAGCGCGTCGCGCTCCTGCATGTCAATCACAAACTCATCACGCCAGTGCGCTGTCCCCTCGCCGAGCACCTTGCGAGTGACCAGATGATCGCCCCTGGGGTCGCGCATCAGCAGTACCACGCGCTGCAGACCGATGGCGCGATGCATGCCTTCCACAACGGTCTGGAACACCAGGTTCAGATCCGGGTTGTCCACCAGCAGTTCCGACAGTTCCCGCAGAATCTGGAGCTGCAGCATCGGGTCGCCCTGGGAATCCAGCTGGCCGTCGCCCTTACCATCCTTCTCGTCCATCGCCGGCAGCAAGGCGGTCACCTGGGGCATGCCGTAAGTGACAGCGACTTCCGCCGCTTCGTGGGAGTTCGCCTGGATCGTTTCCAGCAGTTCCTCCCTGGGTTCTTTGAGCGAACGGGCCAGCTTGTCCACGACCTCGTTCACCTCACGATCCTGCCAGCCACGCTCAGACGCCTCCGCAAGGGTCAGTGAATACCGCACCAGGGAGGATGCAGCCGAATTTGCGCGCCCCGAGGACACAACCTCTTTCACCAGAGGCCCCAGAGACCAGGTGCTGGCAAGCCCCCGGGTAATACTGGCGAAGCTCGAGCCAATCACCTCTTTCTGGGCGTCAACCGGATCCACCTGATTCATCAGGCGGTCCAGCTCCTCTGCCTGGGGAATGCGGCAGGCCCAGAAAGCCAGCTCACCGATATGGCTGAGCAGGGCCGCCACGAACACTTCCTCCTTTTTCTCCGAACTGCGCGAGGGCAACAGCGAGCGGGCCTGGACCGCTGCATGCAGCGAGCGCGCCAGGCAGCGTAGAAGGTGGGTGCGGGGGTTGCGGGACAGCAATGCATCAATCACCAGAGAGGAAATGGCCATGGCACGCACGGCGTCGAACCCGATCAGGGTGATGGCGCGGCTGACGGTACTCACGGTCACCTTGGAGCGGTTGTAGAACACCGTGTTGGACAAGCGCAGAACCTGGGAGGTCAGGTCCGCATCCTTGAGGATCACATCCGCGAGCTGGTTGACGGTGGAGCTGTCACTGTCCGTGAGCTGACTGATCTCCCGGAGGGTTTCAGCCAGAACCGGCATTTCCACCTGGCTCAGATACCGGACCCAGTCATCGGAGGACCCGCGCATTGGGGGTTGGGTCGATCCCGGTTCGGCCATGACACCTCTCGCTAACGCCTTTGAATGGATGATCTGTGACGCGCTCAGTATAGATCACCAACGCAGCCGTACCAGAACAAAGGGACGATCACCCAGGGTCTGGTGGATAACGCGTCCGCCGTCTTCCCGGTAGCGCACCTGTGTATCCAGGCTCATACCAGCGCCAATCTCGATGCCGAACCCGTGATACATACCGGCGAAGCGACGCGTGATGGCCAGTCGCCACTCTTCCAGGCGCACGGTGCTTTCCTGTCGGCGTTCGTCGTCAAGAGCGCCCCATTTGTCTCCCAGCCGCTGCAGCCTGGCACGCCAGCGTCCCTCAGGCCCGCGCCACCCGATACCACGGGGCAGGTCTACGGATACCCGACTACGACCAACCGCCACGCTTCCCCGCAGGGCCGGCATCCACCGGAAAGCACCGAAACGATGATCGCCACGGACCCCGAGTGCCCAGGTGTCTGCTCCGGGGAGATCCCGCCAGAGCCCGACACGACCGACCCAGACGTCGGAATGGGTCTGCTGATGCTTGAGCACATTGGAGGTGGCATGGATGCCGGCGCGCAGGTAGACCTGCCAGGGCCCCTGCCGCTCCAGCGCCTCCAGCGCGACCCGGTGGAGGTGCCCATTGTGGGCGGGCTCCCCGGAACGGATTCGGAGCGGCTGGTAGTCCCAGACAAAGCGCAGTCCTTGCCGGTCTCCCAGCCGTATGCCGCGCATTGAGCGACTCACCGGTTGCTCGGCCGTCGCCGGACCGGGGCGAGCATAATCCCGCCACTGCTGCCACTCGGCCACACCACTGGCGGTCGCCGACAGCGGTATGGCCAGGAGCAGTCCCGCTAGCGCTTGCAACACCGGGCGCACGCCCCTGATACTCAACACTGACATTATCCTGCACCCCCGGACACGCCATGCAGCCACTTCTCAGCAACCATAGCCTTGATCCCGGACAGCTGCCCAGTATTGCGGAAGCCCAATGGCAGAGCCTGGCACCGGGTTACCCGCGCATGGTATTGCTTGGTGGGCTCGTATTCTGGCTGCCAGCGGGCGTCGTGGCCCTCAGCTTGAGCCTAACGGGTGTGATTCCCCTGGCAACACCCCTGGTGGCCGCCGCGTGGTTTGCACTGCTGGCTCCGACCCTGCTCAGCTACCCGGCAGCGCGGGTCAAGCGCTACGCCATCCGGGAGCAGGATGTGCTTTTCCACGAAGGTCTGTTTTGGAAAAGTACTACCGCCATTCCCCGAAACCGCATCCAGCATATCCAGACGGAGAATGGGCCTCTGGAACGCTGGTTCGGGCTGGTAACACTCAAGTGCTACGGCGCCGGTGGTCAGCAGGCCGACCTGGTGATTCCCGGGCTCGAGGAAGCCCTCGGGCAGCGCCTGCGCCAGTACCTGCTCGACCAGGCCGATGACACCGAGGTCCCGGAGGATGCCGGCAGGCGTGATGACGTACAGCAGTAACTGGCAGCGTGTCTCGCCCCTGGCCATCATCCATCACGGACTGACCTTCCTGCGCCAGCTGATCGGAAGCAACCCCGGTCCACTGCTTGGGCTCGTGGCGGGCAGCGTGGCGTTTGCGCGCGAGTCGCCATTGATGATCGTTACCACAGTCCTGACGTTGATCGCCCTGGGTATCCTGATGGCCGTTCTCGGGTGGCTGCGCTTTCTCTACCGCGTGCACGATGGCGCCATCCAGGTTCAGCAGGGCGTATTGACCCGCCACAAGCTGACGCTGGCTTTCGAGCGCATCCAGAACGTCCGGCTGGAGCGCCCCGTCTATCTGAGGCCTTTTGGCCTAGCGCGGCTGACCATCGAGTCCGCCGGCTCCGCCAGTGAAGAAGTCCACCTGGCGGGCATTCCCCTGGAGCAGGCGCAAGCCCTCAGGGACCGTGCCCTGGATGAAGGCGATCAAGATGGCACGGAAGAGCCAGACGCAGCCCCTTCGTCCGACGACGCTGTTCTACTCAGACGTCGCCCTTCCGACCTGATGATCTACGGCATCAGCAGCCCCGCCATACTCTGGGGTGGCGCCATTGCCGCCTCGGTGATGGGGGCGATGACCCGGAACATGGGGGATGCGGAAAGCCGACAGGCCACGGACGTCATGAACACGGCCCTCGAGACCGCGCCGGACTGGCTCCCGGACGCTCTGGTGCTGCCGCTGGGCATCCTGCTGCTACTGGGCCTGATGGCGATCGGCTCGGTGGCCATGGCACTGCTGCGCTATCAGGGGTACCGGCTGGTTCGTGAAGGCGAGCGCTACCGCGTGACCTCCGGGTTGCTGACCCAACGTGAACAGGGTATCCGCCACCACCGCATCCAGCACCTGCACCTCGCCCAGAGTTTCGTGGCCCGCCTGTTCCGCCGGCACCATCTGAGCTGCCACCCCATTGGCCCCTCCCTGCCGGATCAGCCGGATGGGGGCAGCGGCGCCCTGCTGGCGCCCTCGCTGACGGCTACCGAACAGACCCGCCTCATGGCCGCTCTTTACCCGGGGCTTGAATGGGAAGCGCTGCGATTTCAACCGGTCAGCGCCCGCTTCATGCTGCCCCGCTTCGGACTCTGGGGGGCCGTCGCTCTGTTCGCGACGGTGTGGGTCCTCACCCAGGATACCTCCGCCTGGGTCCTGACGGTCCTCCTGCCGATGCCTCCTTTGATCGTTCTCAACTGGCGCCGCCAGGGCTGGTGCCTCCAGGACGGCCGGGTCATCCTCCGGGGCGGCCTGATTGGCTGCCACTATACGGTGTTCGATGCCTACCGGGCGCAGACGCTGCGGTTGTTCCAGACACCACTGCAGCGGCGTGCCGGCCTGGCCAGTCTCGGGATCCGACTGGGCTCCGGCGGCTTCCGTATACCGTTCATCCCCTGGCAGACCGGGGCCAGCCTCATGGACACCCTGCTCTGGCAGGTTGAAACCAGCCAATCTCCCTGGCTCTGACCCCCGCTTTTCCCTGAAAATGCTAGAATTTCAGGGAATGCCTCTCCAGCCACCGGGTCAGCCACCGTGTTCCAGCTTCTCAACCGCCAGGGTCTCGATCATGACAACCGGGATACCGACGACGACAACAATGCCATCAATCTGGAACGGGTTGGTCGCACGCGCATTGAGGACCTTGTCTCGAGCACCCGCGAGGTTCCATGGACCCTGACCCTGGCCCAGCTGCTCTGGACCGCCGGCCCGGTCACTTTCCTGGCGCTCCAGGGCGGCTCCCTTCTGGGATATGGCGAACCGGTAGAACTCCGGACCTATCTGTTCTTCGCCATCTACGTTCTCATCGCGGCGATCATCGGCGTGGTCGCCCGCATCACGGCCGGTACCATCCGCGGCCGCAAGCAGAGCAAGGCGCGCGCCAACATCACGCGCACCCTGGATATGATTCCCGACCTGATCTTCACCTCCAGGGACCTGCACCTGGGCACCCTGACCAAGCCGGAACGCCAGCGCGATGCGGCCGCCATTCTTCTGCGCAAACAGGATCTGGGCTCAAACACGATCTCGGTGGCTGTCTACGACCTGACCAATGACAACACCCTCGCCACCCTTGCGGAAGAGATCGAGGTTTTCCGACGTGCCGGCATGTTCAGCCGCATCCGGGATCTCAACCTCCGCTACGGAGAGCACATCGAAGCCGCGCTCGGGCAGCTCCAGGAATACTCCGGAGAGATCTCGGACCTCCTGCGCCAGCGCCTCCAGGGTATCGCCCCGACCCAGGACGAGGGCCTGCCCCGCGGTGACCATTTCATCAGTCAGATCTACGCCGCAGCTCACCAGGAAGACCTCTCACTGATGACGCTTGAGGACGTTGAGGACCTGCTGGGCCTGGCCTTCGAGCTGCTGAGCGGACGCGACATCACTCGGCTTATTATCGATTACGAGGGCGACTGGCAGATGGCGCGCTCCCTGGATGAGCTTGAGCGCTGGCACAACGCCTACCGCCAGGCCAAGGCCTCTGCCGTACTCTACCTGCGTGAACTGGCCTACTTTCTGATCGAAACCGGGCTGACCCCCCTGGAGAGCAGTATTCTGGACGCCGATACTGATACTCTCCTGCAGGACACCAGTAATGCCCTGACTCGTCTGGTGGCACGACTGCGCTGGTCGGGGCAGGAGGAGCTTCAGACCAATCGGCGGGCAGTGCGTAACCTGCGCATGGCTCTACGCTACGCCAAGCTGACGCGTCAGGCGGTGGGCCGCCTGCAGGACCGTTACGTGCGCTATGTGCGGGCACTGGAACGCTGGACCCTGATGCGGGAACGGCTGTTCGAGAACGAGAACCTGGGGCGACCAGGCGAAGGGCTACGGATCCGGGAGAGTTCCATCGCCCTCAACGACGAGCAGAAACTGGAGTTCGCCAGCCAGTTCGTGCGCTACCTGAACGACCACGGTATAGCGCCGGGCAACATGGGCGTGCTCCGCCGTGACGCGCCCATGTCGGTGCAGCACGCCAAGCATCTGGCAATACGCGTGCTCCTGATACTCCAGCCCCTGATTGAGCTGGACAACCCCAGCGTTCAGCGTGCTCTGGAAACCAGCCGTGGCGCTTACCTGGAAGGCCTGGAAATGGGCTTCAGTGCGGATGCCAAGGCCGGGCTCGGTACGGCCGTGGTGAAAGAACTATCGGACAACCTGGGCCCCGCCTCGGAGCTGATTGCCCTGCGGCTGACGAAGCTCTACCGGATGCCGCTCTCCCAGGGCGTCTGTGATTTCCTGGTGGAGCAATACGGCGCCAATCCCGAGCGGCTCCGATTCATCTCGGACTCCGCCCGGGACGATGACCAGGAGGATACCCCTCATATTCCCCTTGCACCCGCCATGATCCACAACTATGAGGAATGGCGGGCGCCCATCGAGGCCGCGGAAGGCCTCCTGGGGCAGCTGCTCAAGCAGGTGGAGGGGCACTGATAACCCAGTTACTGGTTATCGCTATCGCCTTCCTCCATTCCGTTCTCGCTGCCAAAGCCATCACCGCTTTCCATGTCGCCATCTTCCTCGTAACTGCCATCCTCTCCCATGTCGGACTGGCCAGAATCCTGCTGCTCTTGCTCCTGCTCTTCCATTTTCTGCTCCATCTCTTCTTCCATATCCCCGGACTCACCACAGGCGGCAAGCCCCAGAGCAAGCAGCAGAGTCAGCGTAATCAGCGTCAGTTTTTTCATAGCACATGCTCCTTTTGACTAAATGGTGGGAGCAAGCCTAACCAGCGGCCAGCACAGGGAACAATTTCCTGATCATTACCGTGCGTAAAGGTTATTCAGCCCCACTATTCCTCCAGCAGCTCGAAGGTCAGCCCGGCCGCAGTCTGGAGGCGCTCCAGCAGTTGCCCATCCAGCGCTGTGGCCGGGGTCCAGAAGCCGCCTCCAACGGTCTCCCGATCAATGTCCCGCGCCAGGCACACAGAAGCCTGCGCCAGCATCTTGGCGGTTGAGCCGTAGCCGGGGTCACGGTCGCCCGTCACCTTGCCGCGCAGTATTTCCCCGTCCTCGGTTTCACCGAAAAAGCGCAGGTCATAGAAGCCCTTCTCGCGCGAGTCGCGGGACGGTCCCTGACCCGGCTTGGGCACCACGAACCGCTCCAGCAGCCAACGGGTCGGCGCAATGGAGGCGCCCAGCATGAAGCCGCCCATCACACCCGTCATGCCCCAACCAGTCGCGCGACCTTTTAGCCCCTTGCCCACCAGTACCGCCTCGTCGTAGTGGAAGTCACTGCCATAGGCTTTGCCGGAAAGCGCATTGGAGCGGTGGACCACCCGGGTATTGATGGCCGCCATCACAAAGGGCGCGGTCCAGGCCTGGAAGTGCGGATCGTATTCGGCCTTCTTGACGGTATGCTGGCGTGCGGTAAAGCCGTGATTCGGCGGGCAGATGGAATAGGGGTTGGCCAGCTCCCGGCGCAGCTCAGGATTCGAGGTGGCCTCCTTCACGACATTCATCAGGCTGGCCACTGTTCCCCCTGAAAGCTCCCCTTTGGCGGCCTTCACGCGCATGCTTACCCGGGTCAGTGGCTTGCCAAAGCGCTCCTGGGCCTGCTGCTGCATGAACCAGACGCCCATGTCCGAGGGGATGGAGTCGAAGCCGCAGCAGTTGACGATGCGCGCCCCTGAGCTTCGGGCCGTGGCGTCATACTTCTGGATCATTTCACGCAGCCACTGGACCTCGCCAGTCAGATCACAGTAGTCGGTGCCGCTCTCGGCACAGATCCGGACCAGAGGCTCGCCGTAGAGCGCATAGGGTCCAACGGTGGAAATAACCGCTCGCGTGCGGTCACACATCGCTGTCAGTTCGGCTTCATCCGACGCATCCGCCACGATCACGGGCAGATCCTCTGCCATGGAGCCCAGTTCCGAGCGCAACGATTCCAGCTTCTGCTCGGAACGCCCCGCAATCGCCCAGGTCAGATCCTCGCCGACCCCAAAGGTGTGCAGCATGTACTCGGCCAGGATCTGGCCCACAAAACTGGTAGCCCCGAAAACAACAACGTCGTATCCGTTCTGGTTCATGATGGTGTCCCTGTTCCGATTCCGTGAATTGAACGTTCATTGACAACTGCCGTGATGATACCCATCCACGACGGTGGATGACACCGGGGGGACCCGGTATTCTGTGCGTCCTTTTTCAGGAAACGGGAGTTACCAATGCAGACACGCACCTTCCGCATAATGGCATTGATGGTGCTGATGCAGCTTCTTGGCGGCTGCGCCGGTGTACAGCAGTCCATCCACGACTCGGCTATCAGCTATGAGACCAGCGCCGCCGGTCTTGAGCCACACAGCCTGACGTTTGACTATGGTGACCTGCAGATTCTGCGCACACCCGAGCTGCGCGACGATCGCCCCACTCTGGTGCTGGTTCACGGTTTTGGCGCGAACAAGGAAAACTGGTTGAAGCTCGCCCAGCAGCTTGAGGGCGACTACAACATTGTGGCCCCTGACCTGCCTGGCCATGGCGACAGCATTCAGGACCCGGAACTGTCCTACGGGATCCTCCGACAGGCGGACCGGCTGGTGCAGCTGATGGACCGCCTGGAGATCAAGCGTGCGCACCTGGCCGGCAACTCCATGGGTGGCGCCATTGTGGCCGTCGCGGCGGCTGAATACCCGGAGCGGGTGTCGAGTCTGGCACTGCTCAACAGCGCAGGCATCCATGAGCATCCGGCTGAACTGGACAAACAACTGGCCAGGGGTGAGAACCCGCTGGTTCTGGATGATCCCTCGGACTATGACGAACTGATGGCCTTCGCCATGAACGAGCCGCCCTTCATTCCCTGGCCCGTCAGCTCTGTGATGGCACGGGAGGCTTACGGCAACCGCTCCATCAACCGGGAGATCTTTGAGGATATGGAGGCCGACCGCGAGGAGGACTTCCAGGCCATCCTCGCGCGCATACAGGCGCCAACGCTTGTGCTCTGGGGCTCCGACGACCGCATTATCGATGCCGCCAATGCCCCCCTGGTGGCGGATGCTGTCCCCGACAGCCGTCTGGAAATCATAGAGGGTATCGCTCACATGCCCATGATCGAGGCGCCGGAGAAAACCGCTGTACTGATGCGGGAGTTGATCAGGGACGCGACCGGAAGAACCACGGCGCAGGCCGATAATGATTAGAACCGGGTCCGCCCCCTGAGCAGGACCTGCACCTGGTCAATACTGTCGTCTCCGTCCAGGGGGAAGGCGAAGTCCAGGTGCAGCATCCGCTGCACCTCAATTCGGCTGGAAGCCAACCGGAATCCGAAACCCACATCCTTCAGGATCCCGCCGTCAGGACCACTATTGCGCCCGTCGTCGAACCAGGCCCGACCCACTTCCGTGAACAGCACACCGCCCATGCGGAACAGCTTGAAGGGGTGCCAGTCCGGGAAATAGCGCCGTTCCAGTGTCCAGAGTGCCCGGCGGTTGCCCTGCTGGTATTCACTGGGGTAACCCCGCAGGCCTTTGTCGCCGCCGATGAGCAGTTGCTGGTCCGCCGTCAGGTTATGCGCCGCGGTATAGGAGAGGTTTGTGTACCAGCTGTTCCAGCGCACCGAGCCCCCGTGGAAGTACTCCAGGCTCAGCGTGCCCTGCAGGTTCTCGAACCGGCTCTCGTCCAACCGATAGGTCCCGCTCTGGCTGAGCCCGTAACGGGCGTAGTCTGTTTCGGTGGCCAGCAGCGCATCCTCGAAGTCCATGTTGAGTACCACACGGTCTTCGGTGGCACCCAGTCCGGGGGAGGAGTAACCCAGCTCCGTGCGCCACACGAACCCATCCCGAACGTCTTCCACCCGCTGCAGCCGGGTCAGGTTGACCATTTCCCGGAACCGGTTCTGGCGGTAATCAAAGCCGATCCAGGGATAACTCAGGGTACGGTCTTCCGGCAGCACGTCCAGCGCCGGTTGGTCCGGGAGCTGCTCAAATCCGAATGATTCATAGCGGTAGCCCCCAAGCAGCCGCAGTTGGCGGTCGCTGCGCTCGTCCAGCCGCCACCCCCAGTCAACGCTGGCGTATTCGCGCCGGCGTTGGTAATCCGCAATCGCATCCGCTCCAACGAAGCGGGACTGCTCGCGGACATCGTCCACACCGCTGAGCCCCGCGCGCCAGACGGCCCGCTCGCTGTAGAAGGGTCTCTCGAGGTAGGCGCTGCGGCCGCGCCCGTCACTGCGTTTATCGTAGGAAAACCCACTCTGCCAGTGGGAACCAAGGACATTGGGATCGTTAAAATCAATGCCGGTCTCGGTACGGTCCGGGTCCCGCGTGTAAGAGATGCCCAGGCTCTTACCGGACCCCAGAAAGTTGGGGTCGGAAATACCAGCGTTGGAGGTGTTTTCGCCGCCGGAGCGGGAGGCGCCGAAGCTGGGCAGCAGTGTCCATGTGTCCCGGGCCAGGACGCTCACCTCCACTTCATCGCCGCAGACCCGGGTGACACCGACCCAGGCCGCCGTCAGGTACTCGCGCCGGCGCAGGATACGCTCCGACTCGGCAATCATCCCGGGTTCATACGCATCGCCCTGGTCAAAGACAAGCTGGGCCCGCAGGGCTGACTTCCAGGTTGGTGTATTGAGCGCGTTCAGCGCCTGGTAGAGAACATTGTCCTGCTCCGGATCACTGGTATCGAAAATGGGGCGGCGCACGATGCGGATGGCGCCAATGCGGGCCCCCTCAGGGATGATCAGGTCACTCTGGCGAGCCAGTTGATCCCGGGGCTGGTCCAGGTCGATGACGTCCGGCTGGACCTCGCTGACAACACAGTGGTCAGCGAGGTCCTGTGCCCAGGAGTGCGAACTGAAAAGGAGTGCCCCCAGCCCCAGAAGCACCGGTTTCAGTCGGGAAGTGCCGTTCTCAGTCCGAGCCACCATGGCGCCCCTGACCATCACGGAAACGGGCCGCGCCACTCAGGGTCTCGCCGGAGGAGAGGGTATGCTGCCCATGGCTGAATTCATTGGCAATCGCTTCCCGCTCCTCCATCCCCCACTGCTCCAGAGCACTGAGCCTGTCGCCGCAGAGACAGGTCCAGGGGTGGGCTGCCAGTTGCTCCGCCAACTCCCTTGCCGCGGTATGCACCTGCCCTGCTGGCACTACGCGATTGGCCAACCCCATGCGCAGCGCTTCATCCGCTGTCACCGCCCTTCCTGTCAGGATCATGTCCATGGCGTGGCTCTGGCCGATCAGCCGCGGCAGACGTACAGTGCCGCCATCAATGAGTGGCACTCCGAAACGCCGGCAGAAGACGCCGAATACGGCTGAGTCATCCGCCACCCGGAGGTCGCACCAGGCAGCCAGTTCCAAACCACCGGCCACGCAA
>JBNJEG010000047.1:0-14915 GCA_051745655.1 Pseudomonadota bacterium | reverse complement strand
GGCTGCTCAAGGCGGTCCTTCCCGTAGAGGATCTTGGAGAGGAAATAGCCCTTCACACAGTTGAGGCCCCGGTTCACCTCGGACTGGTTGTCACCGTGGGTGGCAACAATCTGGCCGTCCCGGGTGCCGACCATGACGCTGCACCCGACACCGCAGAAGCGACAGGCCGCCTTGTTCCACTTGAGCGTGGTCAGTTCCTGATTGGTGATCAGATTGCTGGCGCCGGCAGGGATGGCCATCCCTGCGGTAGCCGCAGCGGCCGCGGCCGCATTGGCCTTGGCGAATTCCCGACGTGTCATGGTCATGGCTGGATCTCCTCCGGTTGATCCGCTTCCCGGGCATTGAGGATTTCGTGGTAGATGAGATTGACGGTGAACACGCCGGGGCGATCCCGACAGGCATCCATCAGGTCCAGAATGGGCTGGCGGCCTTCGCTCTCGGTGACCAGCACCAGCTTGCCGGCCGGATCCGTGCCGTGGACTTCCACATCAGCGCGGGACTCGGCCCACTGACACAGGTCGTCCAGAGCATCCGGGGTCACCTGCAGCAGCAGGCTTGCGATGTGAATCTCGTCCGTCATGGCGGGACTCCCACTAGCCTGCCGGCGGGCCGGGCGGGCCCATCAGCTCCTGGAACATCCAGACGCCGAAGCCATAGCCGCCAACGACCATGAAGGTCACCAGTGGGAACAGAAAAACGATCAGGAAAAGGAAGAGCCCGATTTCGTGTTTTCTGCGGTCTTCTTCAGGCACATGAGCCGGGTCCGTCATGAGCGCCTCTCTTATTATTGCCGCATCATATTTCCATCTAATCACTTACATCTATCAGCGCCATTGCGAAAAATCAATGTCGGAGAAAGATGTCAGGCCAGATTGCGACGCAACAACAGTTTGACGAGACGGATCTGGGGGGAATCGGTGGGATAACTCTGGAGGTGCTGATCCCGGAAGCGGATCAGGGTCTCGCGGTTATGGATGAAGTGGGGGTCAATGCCCGTCAGACGACGGATCACCTTGCGCTCGCGCGGGGTCAGCCGGACCTGGTCGCCATGAACCATCATCGCTCAGTCTCCCGGTTTACCGAAGTCTGTCCTGTAGAATATATCGAGTGAGCTCGCAAGGCCACTGGCCGCTTCCAGGTAGAGGCTGCGCGTCAGGTCGTAGCGCAGGGCCAGGCGGCTGACGGGCTGGAACAGGCCCACCCCGTAACGCAGGCTGAGCCGGTCCGTCAGGTAGCCCGAGGCAACGACACTTGCATCCTCGCCCCGCCCCTCGGTCTCCAGCTGCAGGTCGTCAATGCCAACCCGCTCGCCAAGCTCCCGGGTGAATGGAGCCGTACGCGCCAGGCCCATGTTGATGGCGGCCCGTTCCATGGCGTAACTATCGCTCTCTCCCTCCATGGGCCGCCCCAGGGTCAGGTATGACAGCGCCTGCTGCTGACTCATTGATGGCTCGGAGAAGATCTCCGCCCTTGGTTCATCCGCCGGCCCGGTAAGCCGGATGCCCGCGGTGACGTCGTCCACGATGCGTACTGCTTCGATATCGAGGAAAGGCCGGTCAATGGGGCCGGAGAAAAGCAGGGTGGCACGCCGGATTCGCAGATCCTGACCATAGAGCTCGTACCGCCCATTACGCAGGTCGAGGTTACCATTGGCCATCATGTCATCCGCCAGATTCAGGCGCCCTTCCAGGTTGCCGGTTACGCCGAAACCATTGAAATCGACCTGCTCTTCACCGATCAGTACATCCAGGTCCAGCGCCAGCGGCAATGGCTCGGACGCCGCATCCTCGCCCTCTACAACCGTATCCCCGGAAACACCAACGGCGGATTCAGGCAGCGACTTGATCTCAATGTTACCGGAGGGCACGCGCACCTGACCGGCTACAGCCATACCATCCTCGCCATAGCGCAGCACCAGATCCGGGAACACCTTAAGCTCGGCATAGGGCGGAACGGTGACCGGCAGTGACTCTCCCACCAGGGCGATTTCGGCAGTGGGCCCATTGGTCCAGCTGGCGTCGCCCTCGACCCGGCCCTGTCCGTCCGCACCGCTGCGCCAGCTTCCATCGATAGTCGCTTCGGTGCCATTGATGCGCGCGTCCGCCGTCACTTCCGACAATGGCAGAGGCAGTCTGGGATCCCGGATTTCCCCGCCTTCCAGGGCCACATTGCCCTGCATTAATGGTTCGGCCACGGGCCCACTGATGTCCAGGCTACCCCCAAGACGGCCCTCGACCGTGTCGAGGTCCAGGAAGGGACGTATCAGGGCCAGGTCGAGAGCTTCAAGCCGCAACTGACCGTCCACGGGTACGCCGTCCTCCAGAGGCTGAAGATCGGTGTTCAGGTCGAACTGGCCCAGCTCGGGGCCGGCCAGATCCGCCGCAACACGCGTGCGCTCAGGCGTCAGATTGGCCTCGACCCGCAAGCGGTCGTACTCAAAGGGCAGCCACTGCCATGCCTGGCCGTCCGCTTCCTCGTCGACCTCCGAATCCAGATTGTCCGGGTCCACAGGCCGACGCAGCTCAACACGGCCATCACCCGCGTCCACCCAGGCCTGCCCGCGCGGCCCCTGTTCGCCGAGATCCATCGCCACCCACGCATCCAGCGTTTCCTCCCAGCGGAACGCCGGGGGCAGGAAAGGACGGAAGGCACGGGTAGGCAGATCCGCAATGCCCAGCCTGAAGGAGGGGGCCGGGTTCAGTCGCTGTTCATCGGTGCAGAACCGCGCCCCGGACCAGCCCCAGCAGTGGTCACCAAGATGCGCCTCGCCATCTGGAGCAACCGTGATCTCCGCCGGGGTGGCCATCAGCCAGTGCTGACCAGGCAGTCGAATGCCTCCGCCATCAAGGCTGGCGCGCCAGCCCTGATCGCCCCAGGCACCATTCGCGCTGAGGCGCAGACTGCCCTGGTGGTGCAGCAGCGACAGACCAAGCTGATGCTCGTCCAGGGATCCATCCAACCGGAATTGACCGGATTCAAGCTGTTGCTCGTTGGCTTCCAGTTCCGAGAAATCCAGACTGGCCTGGGCCGCGCCATCATCATCGAGCTGCGCGTCACCTTTCAGGCGCGCGAGCTCAACACCAAACTCCGCCAGCTCCAGGTCCTGACCACTGAAGGCCATACTCCCCCTGGGCTCACCGAGCAGGTGGCGTCCGCTGGCCTGCCCTTCCACCCGCCCCTCAAGGCCCGACCAGAGTTGCATAAGTGCCGGCAGGTCCCACTCCAGATCGGCCTGGAGCTGCTCCGCCTGACGGGCTGAGCCGCGCACCCGGTTATCCCCGAACCGCAGCTCCATCCCGGGCACTTCCCAGCCGGCACCTTCAAGCCGCGCCTGGGTGCCCAGCCACAACGCCTGGCCGCGCAGGCTTCCGGCCAACTGCAGATCAGCATCGCCCACGGGGCCGTCATCGCCCATCCGCCCCTGGCTGGTCATGCGTCCACTGAGAAGGCCATCCAGCTCCGGCAGCCGCCGGCCCGGCAGGATATTCTCCAGAGCCAGATCCGTTCGCCATTCAAGACCCTCCGCCCAGCCCACCCCCAGATTGCCCGCGACACGCCCGAGCTCACTGGCCAGACTCAGCCCTTCCAGGCTGGCACGGCCGAAATCACCCTTTACCGGTGTCCGCAGCCAGAGCGGCCCTTCCTGGGTAAACAGCTGGGCGTCCAGGCGACCGGTATACGAATCGTCCTTCAGTTCGAACGCCAATTCGGCATCGCTCAATGCCACAGGAACGGGGGGGAGATCCGGAACCAGCCGCTGCCAGGGGAAGTAGCGCCAATCCAGCGAGCCACTGGCCGTCAGCCCCTCGGACCAGCTCACCCTGCCGCCGTTGAGCACCAGGGGCCTCGCCTCGCCGTCCGAGAGCC
This sequence comes from Pseudomonadota bacterium, assembly GCA_051745655.1. Taxonomy (GTDB): domain Bacteria; phylum Pseudomonadota; class Gammaproteobacteria; order Pseudomonadales; family Oleiphilaceae; genus Halospina. The sequence continues at coordinate 11,048 of JBNJEG010000047.1, read as the reverse complement.
TGAGCGTCTCGATTCGTGCCCGCTCGATGGTGGTGTGGCCGGTGAGCGAAACATCCAATCCGGGGTCGGTGGCCAGTACCGCATCGCCGTCTACCGACCAGCCATCGTCCAGATTGCCCTGGGCATCCAGAACCAGGTCTGCCAATGCATAGTGCGACGGCAGATCCGGTGTCGGCGAGAACCGGTCAGCGGTCAGGCGGGCCTCGGCTGGCACTCCGGGTTCAAGAGGCTTTAACTGCCCTTCCAGGCGCGCCTGCCAGGGGCGGCTCATGCGGGCATTCACTTCAAGTCCGGCTACCGAGCCGGCGAGATCAGCGGTCAGACCCAGTTCGCCGGGGAAGTCCGTTCCCGTGTCGTAATCCAGGTCCACCGCCAGGTCCAGGGGCCAGTCCCCCGCCATTTCAAGGGACCCTTCTGCGCCGGCATCCAGGCCCTCCCGCACCACTCGCAGCGAATCGAGCTGGAGCGTGTTGCCGCTCAGGGCGGCGGTTGACTCGATGGCATCGATGACCAGCGTGTCGTTATAGGTAATGCGCCCCAGATCCAGATCCGTGACCGAAACGGAGAGCGGCAGTTGAACAGCGGGCAACTCAATGGCTTCCCCCGAGGCCTCGGAGGAGTCGCCCTCGGGCAGGGAAACAGCGATACGGTCGGCCCGAAGCCGGTCGACGCAGACTTCCAGCGTGAACAGGCACGCTGGCGACCAGGCCAACTCGGGTGCCGCCACTTCAGCCCGTGTTCCCTGGCCATCATCATAGACCAGGCGCTCAGCGCGCCAGGCGCTGCCAAGGGCACCCTGGTAGCCCTCGACTTCCAGACCCGGTACCTGCTGGACAACCCAGCGCCCACCGCTTTCCGTGAAGAGCAACCAGCCTGCCACCGCGATCACGACCAGCAGGGTCACCACCGGCAGCAGTATCAATCCCCAGAACACATGGCGCCGCGTCATCAAAGCTCCGGCCCCATGGAGAAGTGGATACGGAAGTTCTCGGGCTCATCAAGCCCCCGGGCCACGTCCAGGCGAATCGGGCCTACGGGTGAGACCCAGCGGATCCCCACACCCGCGCCTGTTTTCAGTGGATCGCCCAGATCATCAAAGGCATTGCCTTCATCCACGAAGGTCGCCAGGCGCCAGCTGTTTGAGAGCGGATACTGATACTCAAAACTGCCGGTCAGCAGGAAGCGCCCCCCGACATTATCGCCATCTTCGCTGGTTGGGCCCAGCGTCTGATAGCCGTAGCCACGCACGCTCTGGTCACCACCTGCAAAGAAGCGCAGGAAGGGCGGCACCTGTTCAAAGTCATTGGTGCCAATGCCGCCGGCACGCACTCTCGCCAGAAACCGGTGCCCGCTGGTACCCACCGTGATGAGCCCGCGTGCCTCGGCTGTCAGGTGGATCACGTCAATATCCGAGAGCATATCGCGCTGGCCGCCAGAGCCCTCAAACTGCAGACGATAACCGCGCGAGGGGTCGACCGGTGAATCGCGATCCAGGTAGCTGTAGCTCAGGCCGGGCAGCACCAGCACCGTTCGCTCCCGGTTGTCACCCACCCGGAAGCGGTCTTCCTCGCGGCGCAGGGAAACGACCTGCTGCCAGCCGGAATCCAACCGGCTCTGCCATTGGGCTCCCAGGCTGATCCGGCGGGAACGCGTGTCTTCAATGTCCTCGTTCTGGTAGGAGCCGGTAAAGCGCAGGGAATCGGTCATTGGCGGGGTAAGCGGCAACTCATAGTAAACGCCCGCGTTCTGGCGCGGCTGCGACACCTCAAACTCAGCACCACGGCGATGCCCCTGAGGGTTCACGTAGTGCTGGTCCCAGGTAGCACGCAGCCTTGGCCCCACGTCCGTGCTGAAGCCGACCCCTGTCCCCAGGGAATGCCGGGTTCTCTCATCCAGCGTCACGTTCACCGGGATCGCCCGTTCCTCCGCCTTGTCCGGGTCTGTGTCCACCCGAACCTCGCTGAAGTAGCCAGCCCCTCGCAGGTCCTGGGTGAGCTCAATCACGCGGTCGGAGTGGTAAGGCGTTCCCGGCTCAAACCGCACAAAACGCCTCAGCAGATCCTTCTCGAAGTAGCTGTCATCGGCAAACGTGGTCTCGCCAAGCGTGTAACGCCGACCACTGTCATACAGCAGCCGGATGTCGGCTTCGCGTTCACCAGGTCGAACCCGCAGTTCGCTGGTCACAAAACGCCCGTCAAAGAAACCATGGGTCTGGGCACGCCCCTGGAAGAAACGCTTAACCTGCTCGTAGTCGCCATGATTAAGGACGTCGCCGCGCTCGGGCCGCAGACGCTCGGGTAACTCAAATGCTTCAAGACCGGAGGCATCCCCACGGACCTTGATCCGGACATTGGCCAGACGAACCGGGTCTCCCGGTGTAACCCTCAACTGCAGAACCGGCGGATCTCCCTCGACAACGCGATACTGGATCTCCCCTTCGTAATAACCAAGCGCCCGCATGGCCTCACGGGCGCTGTCCCGGGCATGGGAAGCAAACCGGCGGAGGGACGCTTTGTTACGGTCGCCAACATCCCCGACATGCGCACGAATGTTCGATACGAGCGCCTCATTTTCCGGCTCGACGATGACTTCCAGTTCCGCCGCCCAGACGCTGGGTATGATCAGGAAGAGCAGCAGGAACAGGCACAGCCGGAGGGTTTTAGGCGTCATCATGGACGCATGATATCAGGACGGAAGCGCAGCGCCACGGGGCTGGCGCCGGAAATTGGCTAGCCTTGCCAGGCTGTAAGGAACCCATTGTAAACGGCGAAATAATGCAGGGCGCCGCCGGCAAGCACAAACAGATGCCAGATCGCATGATTGTAGGGAATACGGTTCAGAAGGTAGAAAACCACCCCAACGGTGTAGGAGAGCCCACCGGCGACCAGTAATGACAGTTCGGTTACTCCCAGGATCGAAGGCAGCTCAGTAGCCGCAACGACCACCAGCCATCCCATCACCAGAAAGGTACCCACCTCGAGCGCCTGGTAGCGGTGGCCGAATACCAGCTTGAACACGATACCGGCCACAGCCAGCCCCCAGATAATGGCGAACAGGGTCCAACCCAGGGTCCCGCGCATGTTCACCAGCAGGAAGGGGGTATAAGTGCCCGCGATCAGCAGGAAGATGGCACAGTGATCGAACATCTTGAACGCACGGCGCAGAGAGGGCCGGCGTGCGCTGTGGTAGAGCGTGGACGCCAGGAAAAGGACGACCATGCTGGTGCCGTAAACCACCGCGCTGGTTATGGACCAGGGATCGCCATTGAACGCCGCCAGCACCACCAGAACAATGGTTCCGACCAGCGCCAGCGCGGCGCCCAGACCATGGGTCAGGGCGTTCAAGACTTCTTCAACAGGATGGTAGTCAACATCACTCATGCTGGAACCCTACAGTGAACAAGTGTGCACTGTAAAGCGGAGAGACTAGCCTTTTTCCGCCTGGCGAGCTTCTGCACGTGACTCCAGCTCATCCAGAGCCTCACCGGTGTAGACCGCCAGCCGCTGCATGCTCGGCAGGGTGTCGCGGCAGCCGGTGTAGCCGAAGTTGAGTGAGCCCGCATAGCTCAGACAGGTAATATTGAGAGCGCCGCCGTGGGTCACCAGAGAGACCGGGTACATGGCTTCCATCAGTGCCCCCTCGTAGTACAGGGGTTCGCTCGGTCCGGGCACGTTCGAGATGGTGACGTTGAACACCGGCCGCATGCGCCCACCCAGACCGGATACGAGCTGCAGGATGTAGGGCGACATCAGCATCATGGTGTACTGGTTCAGCACCTGACGCGGGAGGCTCTGCAGGTGCTCCTTGGCCTTCCGGGTGGACTCTTTGATCTGCTCAAGCCGCGCCATGGCATCCGGCTCATCCGTTGCCAGGCTGGCGATCATGAAACTGATGGCCGTACCGGTGCCCTCGTCATCCGCGGGCCGCACGTTCACCGGAATTCCGGCCGTCAGCGGCTCCTCCGGCAGAGCATCCTGCTCCAGCAGGAAACGCCGCAGGGCGGTACCACAGATCTGCAGCACCACGTCGTTCAGCGAGGAGTCCGTTTTGCGGCAGATGCCCTTGAGCCGCTCGAACTCGTAGTGCTGGGTGGCGAACCGACGCTGGCCGGTGATGCGGTTATTGAGGATCGACTGCGGCCCCACGAAGGGCGCGGTCAGCTTGCTGTCCTTGCGGCGCCAGGCGGCACTGGCCAGGCGCCCCACGGCCGCCGCCAGCTGGGGCGTGGAACCCGCCTGTATCCGCAGCGCCTCGACCGCCTGCTCGAAGGCCCCCTGAACGGAGGTCACGCCCTCCCCCGCCTGGGACCGGCGCTGGCTTGGCTGCACCGCCCAGGGTGGTGGCATGTCGGTGCGGGAAGGGTCCGTGGTCAGGATCTTCTGCATCAGGCGCACCCCACTGATGCCATCAATCATCGAGTGGTGCATCTTGGTGTAGAGAGCGAACCGGTTCCCTTCCAGCCCCTCGATGATATGGCACTCCCACAGTGGCCGATCAAAATCCAGCGGATGGGAATGCAGCCGTGAGACCAGGATCCCGAGCTCACGTTCACTGCCCGGTTTGGGCAGGGCGGAGTGGCGCACGTGATAATCCAGATCGAGATTCTGGTCCTCGACCCAGGCCGGCGCCAGAGTGCGCCCCAGGCGACTGCCACTGAACAGCTTGTACTTCCAGGGCGCCTGGATCTCGCCCGCGTTCTTCATGCGGTCAACCATGTCCCGGAGGAAGGTCTCCGGTGCGTTTTCCGGCAGGGAGAAAATCTGGAGGTTGCCCACATGCATGGGGGTGTCTTCGGACTCTACCATCAACCACGACGAGTCCAGCACACTCATTCGCTTCATTGGGAACCTTCTCCTTGCCTTACAGCGGTATAATTGCATGAGCGAAGCGGCATTCTACCTGAAACATTCTGTTACAGAAGGCCCCAGTCGACACTTTAGCCTGATTTAACAGCCCGACAGTCAGACACCACCCTGCTTAGTAGGCGGCACATCGTCCGGGTTCGCTGAGTACCCCAAACGGTGAAGGGCCGCCAGAACCTGATCAAGTAACAGAGTGCTGTCGCCGGGCATATTCTCATCATCCGCCACCGTCAGCTCGCGTGCGTCGTATTCCCAACGACGCAGGATACGGATTCGATCGTCGGTGCTGAGCCCCTCCGCAGTCACGACATCCTCCGGCGTACCGAACTCGGATGCGGGATCAACCAGTGCTTTTTCAAGGTCCATGGTTCACCTCCTGTCGCTGTTTCCCCAGAATAGCATCGACCCGATGCCGACGCCGGAAATCCCCCCAACCAATGCGTGGCGTCTTCAGCTTTGCTATAACAGAGCCCTTACAGCACGTCATAAGGATGCAGTGTGCTTGCCATCAACCTTAGCAACCTGCGCACCAGCCGCCAGACCCTGTGGTTCGCCCTCGATGCGGTCATGCTGGTGCTGCTGGTCGTCAACCTGGTCTGGCTCCTTTTCGACTCGCTTTACGCACTGGATGTCATCAGGGACTTCCTGAGTCAGGAGGTGCCAGCTTTTGCTGCGTTCTACAACCCCGTACACCGCCATTTCCTGTTCTATGACCTGATGTTCATCGGGGTCTTCCTCAGCGAGTTCATGCTGCGCTGGGGCCATGCGGTCTACCGCCACGAATACCAGCGCTGGTACTTCTACCCGTTCGTGCACTGGTACGACCTGCTCGGCTGCATCCCGGCCTCCGGTGCCCGGGTCCTGCGTTTCCTGCGCGTATTCAGCATCATCTACCGGCTGCAGAAGTATGGGGTCATCGACATCACGAACACGCGCCTGTTCGAGTTCCTGCGCTTCTACTATGAGGCCTTCATGGAGGAGCTCTCCAACCGCGTGGTGATCAAGGTCCTGAGTGGCACCCAGGAGGAAGTGCAGCGGGGATCGCCCCTGATCCACCGTATCCAGCAGGAAGTACTGCTGCCCCGGCGCGACCTGCTGGTTGATTTCCTGTCTTCGCGCATCGCCCGCTATGCACAGGAGGGTTATCTACCGAAACAGAAGGAGCTGCGCGCCTACCTCAATGCCCGAGTGATATCGGCCATGAACCGCAACAACGACCTGGGCCGTATCCGCGAACTGCCGGTATTCGGGAGCTGGGCCTCAGGTACCCTGGACCGGGCCGTGGGCGACATTACCGCCGAGGTGATCGAACAGATCCTCGAGGACCTCACCTCACCGGCCAACCATGACTTTGTTGAGGATCTGGTTGATGTACTGCTCACTCGCCATGAGCGTGAGAACTCACAGGCGAACGATGCGGTGATCCAGGGCGTGATTGAGACACTGGAACTCGTCAAGGACCAGGTTGCGATCAAGCGCTGGCAGGAAGAACTGGCTGAGAAAGACAAACGCAAGGCAGAAGAGAAACAGCAGAAGGCATCAACATGAGTGAATGGCTGGACCAACCGGCAAGGGCACTGGCGGCGGCCCTGCGCGACGGCACAGTGACCAGCGAGGCGGTAACAACGGACTTGCTGGCACGCATAGACGCACGCAACCCACCGCTCAATGCGGTTATCCACCTGGATCGTGATCGGGCTCTTGAGCAGGCCCGAAAGCGGGACCAGCAGCATGCACAGGGAGCGCTCTGCGGCCCCCTTCATGGCCTGCCCATGACCGTAAAGGATGTCTGGGAGGTGGCCGGCATGCCCACCACCGCCGGCTCCTCATCCCTGGAGGGTCACCGTCCCGCGCGCCACGCGGATGTCATCCAGCGCCTGGAGGACGCCGGCGCCCTTGTCATCGGCAAGACCAACGTGCCGCTGTTCGCCTCGGACCTCCAGACCTACAACCGCCTGTTCGGCGTCTCCAATAACCCCTATGACCACAACCGTACGCCCGGCGGTTCCTCGGGCGGCGCGGCGGCGGCCCTGGCGGCGGGCATGACGCCCCTTGAGATTGGCTCGGACGTGGGCGGCTCCATCCGCACGCCGGCTCACTTCAATGGCGTCTTCGGACACAAACCCAGCCGCGATATCGTCTCGCTGCGTGGCCACATCCCTGGCCCACCCGGCACCCTGACTCAACCGGATCTGGCTGAAGGCGGGCCCATGGCGCGAACAGCGGACGATCTCGCTCTCCTTCTCGAGGTCATTGCCGGCCCCCGGCCCCATGAGGGACCCCAGTGGCAGCTGGCGCTGCCCGAGCCCGGATTCACGAATCTGAGCGACGTCCGGGTCGCCACCTGTTTCCACGACCCCATTTCCCCGGTCGCCGACGAGCTCACCCGTCACTACGAGGATCTGGCCACGCGCCTGGCGGATGCTGGCGCGAGTGTTTCCAGAGCCGAACACGAATGGCTGGATCACCGCCAGCTGATGCCGCTCTACCACAACCTGCTGGGGAGCCTTCTGGGTACTGGATTCCGTCCCAAACAGCGCCGCCAACTGAAAATGATGGCTTACCTGATCCGGCTTTTCGGTCGCTGGATGCGGATTCCGCCCGGGCTGGAGGAGTACATCATCGGAGTGAATCAGCCGGTACTGAACTGGATGCAGCATTCCGAGGAGCGCGAGCAGGCACGTGCTGCTCTCGTAAAGGATCTCTTTGGCGAGGCGGACCTGCTACTGACTCCGGTCACGCCAACCACAGCGATTCCCCATGACCCCAGTCAGCCCATGTTCCGCCGTAAGATCCTTGTGGATGGACGCGAGCGGCCGTACACCGACCAGATGCACTGGATCGCCCTGGCGACGGTTCTGGGACTGCCTGCAACATCAGCGCCGGTTGGCATGGATGAGAACGGGCTGCCCTTCAACATCCAGATCATCGGCGCCCCCGGCCAGGACCGCGCGACCATCGAGTTCGCCCGGCTGATGGAAGAACAGGGGCTGAGCGGGTTCCGCCCCCCACAGTAGGAGCGAGCCTGCTCGCGATTGTTTCTGATCGCTTGCAAGGCAAGCTCCTACAACAGGAGGCTCGGCCCATCACCGCTCCACGATAGCGGTCACACCCTGGCCGCCTGCGGCGCAGATGGAGATCAGCGCACGACCACTGCCCTTCTCTTCCAGCAGCTTGGCCGCCGTGGCCAGGATGCGGGCGCCAGTCGCCGCGAACGGATGACCCGCCGCCAGACTGCTGCCTTTCACGTTGAGCTTCTCGCGGTCAATGCTGCCCAAAGGCTTGGCGAGGCCGAGCTTGTCCTTGCAGAAGGTCTGGTCCTCCCACGCCTTGAGGGTACACAGCACCTGTGAGGCAAACGCCTCGTGGATCTCGTAGAAATCGAAATCCTGCAGGGTCAGGCCGGCCTTATCCAGCAGGCGCGGTACGGCATAGGCCGGCGCCATCAGCAGGCCTTCTTTCTTGCCGACAAAATCCACGGCACCGGTTTCAACGTGAGTCAGGTAAGCACGCACATTCAGGCCATGCGCTTTTGCCCACTCATCACTGCCCAGCAGCACAGAGGAAGCACCGTCAGTCAGCGCGGTGCTGTTGGCGGCAGTCATGGTGCCCTTTTCCTTATCGAACACCGGCTTGAGCTGGGAGAGTTTCTCGAGTGAAGAATCCGGGCGCAGGATGTTGTCCCGGTCCAGTCCCGCCAGCGGCGTGATCAGGTCGCTGAAGAAGCCTTCATCATAGGCCGCGGCCAGCTTCTGGTGACTCTCCATCGCGAGCTGGTCCTGATCCTCACGGGGAATATTCCATTCGTGGGCGGTCACCTGCTGGTGTGCCCCCATGGACATGCCCGTGCGCGGCTCACTGTTCTCCGGAATCAGCGGTACCAGGTGCTTCGGACGGAAGCGCGCCGCAATCTTCAACCTTTCAGCGGTTGTTTTCGCACGATTGAGGTCCAGCAGCAGTTCACGCAGCCCCTCGCTCACGCCAATGGGCGCGTCCGAGGTGGTGTCCGTGCCACCGGCAATGCCTGCGTCGATCTGGCCCAGTGCAATCTTATTCGCCACCAGGATCGCCGCCTCCAGGCCGGTACCGCAGGCCTGCTGGACGTCGTAGGCCGGCGTTTCCGGGGCCAGCCCGGAACCCAGGACGGTTTCCCGGGTCAGGTTGAAATCACGGGAATGCTTGATGACGGCACCGGCGACCACTTCACCCAGGCGCTCGCCTTCGAGACCGTAACGGTCCACCAGGCCGCGGATGGCCGCGGTCAGCATGTCCTGGTTGGAGAGTTTGCTGTACGCGGTGTTGGAGCGGGCAAATGGGATCCGGTTACCGCCCAGGACGGCCACGGGGCGCGGCAGCGCGCTCCCGGAGGCACCGTTGCCCTTGCTCTGCCTGCTCTTGCTGGAAGTCGATTTTGCTTGTGCCATTGCGTTATATCCCTTCTGATTTCGAGACGCGGAAAGAATCGGTGCATACTGTCCGGATTGCACACAAAGCCTCATTGGCTGAGGTGACGCTTCCGGGTGACAGCGGGTTCATTGCATTCAATGGGGTGAAAGCGCTCAATACAGCCGCCTGAAAACCGCTGGCAAAGTGCCCTGTTGTGAACCCCTTTAGGGCCTTTTTCAGACGATCCGTTACAATTCAGCCAGTCACAGAATGTAACATACGCGTGTTATGAAGCTGAAAATATTCCGTTGCGACTGACCAGACCAGGGGATAGTGCTATGTCCGATCTCTACCTGAAATTTGTGAACACACCTGTTGGTAAACAGGCCGCCTCTTCGCTTGGCCTGCCCTCACCCATTGCACTGGAGCGCTGGAAGCGCCAGGACCAGCCCTTCATTGAAGGCAAAGTGCTGGTCGGCGCCGGGCCCAGCCCGCGCGCCCTCTCCACACTGGGGGACATCCTGCGCGGCAGCCCGGCTACGCTCTATTCGCCGGAAGGCCCGGCCACCCTGGGTGAGTCAGCTTCCCTGGTGGACAGTGGCGTGGCCAAGACGCTGCCAATGGAGGACGAGGCCATTGCCGAACACCAGTTCAAGGCACTGGTGTTCGACGCCACCGGCATCCGGGACACCAGCGAACTGCGCTGCCTGTACGACTTTTTCCACCCGACCATCCGTCAGATTGCCAAGTGCGGACGCGTGCTGATCGTGGGCACGGACCCGGCCTCCTGCAAGAATCCGGCGCGGGCCGCGGCGCACAAGGCGCTGGAAGGCTTTGTGCGGTCGGTTGCCAAGGAGATCGGCAAGAAGGGAGCGACCGCCCAGCTGCTTTGGGTGGCGCCCAACGCCGAGAACCAGATCGAGTCCTCGGTGCGTTTCTTCCTCTCGCCGAAGTCCGCCTATGTGGACGGCCAACCCGTACGCATTGGTAAGGGCAGTGGCACCAAGGGCCGCACTGCCGTGAACACCAATGCGCCGCTGACCGGCAAAGTCGCCCTGGTGACCGGCGCCAGCCGTGGCATCGGTGAGGCGATCGCCCGGACACTGGCCAGGGATGGCGCCCGCGTGGTCTGCCTGGACATTCCGGCGACCATGGAAGACCTCAACCGCGTGGCGGAAGACATCGGTGGCTCACCACTGGCCGCGGACATCACGGAAGACAATGGCCCTCGCCTGATTGCGGATCACCTGGAAGACGAGTTCGGCGGCGTGGACATCGTGGTGCACAACGCCGGCGTTACCCGCGACAAGACCCTCGCGCGCATGCCGGAGCACTTCTGGGACATGACCATCGCCGTCAACCTGACCGCCGAGGAACGCATCGACGAGGAACTCAACGAACGCGACCTGGTGCGCGAGAACGGCCGAATCGTCTGCGTCTCCTCCATTGCCGGCTTCGCGGGCAACTTCGGTCAGACCAACTACGCAGCCTCCAAGTCCGGCGTCATCGGCTATGTGGAGAGCATGGCACGGCAGCTGAAGAACGGCATCACCATTAACGCGGTGGCACCGGGCTTCATTGAGACCCAGATGACCGCCGCCATGCCGGTAACCATCCGCGAGGCGGGACGGCGGATGAACAGCCTCTCCCAGGGCGGTCTGCCGGTGGATGTGGCGGAGACCATCGCCTGGTACTGCAACCCGCTCTCACGCGGCATCAACGGCAACGTAGTGCGTGTGTGCGGGCAGAGCCTGGTGGGCAAGTAAGCCCCCACCCCATCCTTTAGGCATCTGTCTGTAG
>JBNJEG010000046.1:0-15033 GCA_051745655.1 Pseudomonadota bacterium | reverse complement strand
TTCGGCTCCGGAGTTGGCCAGGAAGACCTTGCCATGGCCGCGTACCGGCACGATGTTGCTCAGCTTCTCGGCCAGCTGCACGTAGGGGGCGTAGGGCATGACGGTCTGGCAGGTGTGCATCAGCTTGTCGAGCTGGCCCTTGACCGCTTCCACCACCCGGGGATGCCGATGGCCAAGGTTGAGCACGCCAATGCCCCCGGCAAAATCAACCATGCGCTTGCCGTCCGCGTCCCAGACCTGTGCGTTCTCCGCATGATCCGCAAACTGCTTGTTGGGGCTGGCACCGCCAGCGGCAACGTATTTCTCCTTCAGAGCCTGAAGCTGCTCATTGTTCATCGAATCTCTCCCTCCGGGAATTTGGGGATAGCAACCCTCACAGTATGCAGACTCGCCCGCTGTTTTTCCACGGGCTCAGGACTCAAGCCGGCGCAGCAGAAGCATGGGCGAGACGTTCAGGACCGGGGACAGCTGCCACCGCCCCATCAGAGCCAACACCAGTGCGCTGACCGCAGGCAGGACCAGCCAGAGCTCCGCGTGCAGCCGGAAGCTGCCCTCAAACAGCCGATACTGCAGCGCCCAGACCGCCAGCTCCGCCGCCAGCACCCCGAGAAAGCCCGCAATCAGCCCCATGAGCGCGAACTCCAGCATGCTGCTGCCCACCAGCAGCCCGCGCCGCGCGCCCAGGGTTCGCAAAAGGGCGCCCTCGCGCTGGCGTGCTCCCAGGGTGGCACTGACCACGGCCGCCATCACCAGCAGCGCCGACACCAGGATCATGCTCAGCAGCGCCTCCATGGCCCGGGTCACCTGGGCAATAATGTTCCGGATACGCTCAATGAAATGGTCCACCTCCAGGATGGACAAGGCCGGGAACTGTCGGCCCAGCTCGTTGAGCAGGTCCTTGCGCCCCTCATCCAGATGGAAACTGGTCAGCCAGGTAGCGGAAACCCCATCCAGCTTGCCGGGCGCGAAGACCATGAAGAAGTTCGGGCGCATACTCTCCCACTGCACACTGCGAACGCTGCTGACCGGTGCCGTGACCTGCTGCCCCCCGATCCGGAAGGTCAGCTCATCGCCCATTGAGAGCCCCATCTCCTCGAACAGCTCAGCCTCGACGGAAACCCCCTCGCCACCGGTTTGATCCCACCACTGGCCCCGCTCCAGACGGTTGTCCGAGGGCAGTTCTTCCATCCAGGTCAGGTTCAGGTCCCGGTTCAGCGCGCCGATCTCCTCATGCTTGGACACGGCCTGGCGCACCGGCTCACCGTTGATCCGCACCAGCCGGCCCCGGACCATGGGGTACAGGGCCTCGAAGCTCATGCCGTGTTCCTCCAGGAATTCACCGACGCTGTCCACCTTTTCCGGCGCGATATTGATCAGAAAATGATTGGGCGCATCGTCCGGCAGCTGGCGATGCCAGTCCTCCAGCAGTGCCGAGCGCGTCAGGAAGAGCGTCGCCGCCAGCATCAGGACCATGGCAAAGACCGACATCTGGGCCAGCCCTGAGCGACGATGGCGGTACAGCGCCACCAGCGCCAGCCGCCAGGCGCGATTGCCGCCCCGAATTCGCCCGAGAATGCTGACGATGCCGGCAGAGAGCAGTGTCATCACCGCCAGCAGCGCGGCCAGTCCGCCCAGCAGAGCCAGGACCAGCCAGACCTCGCCGCTGTAGAACCAGAGCAGCCCGAAGATGGCCACCACCGCGATCAGTAGATCCAGAAGCACCCAGCGGCCCTGCTCGCCGGGTGATGCCCGCAATACCTGCATGGCGGTGACACGGCGTAGCCGCCGGATGGGCGGCCAGGCGAAGGCGAACAGGGCCACGAAAGCTGTGACCAGTGCTGGCAGCAACGCCGTCGGGCTGACCTGCCAGGCCACCGGATCCTCCATAAAGCGGTTGGCAATGTGGGCAAGCAACGCGAACAGGGGTAACGCCAGCAACAGGCCAAGCCCCGTGCCGACCATCCCCCAAAGGCCCAGGCGCAGCAGGTAGAGCCTGCCAATAGTCCGCCCATCCAGCCCCAGGGTCTTGAGCAGGGCCACGGTATCGCGCTGGCCCAGGGCGTACTGGCGGCTGGCAACCGCTACCGCCACTGCCGCCAGCAGCACCGCCAGACTGCCGCCGAGCAGCAGGAAGCGTTCGGCCCGATCCAGCGCATCCGAGACACCGGCCTGGCCGTCCTCCACACTGCGCCAACGCTGGCCTTCACTGAGCTTGGGCTTGAGCCATTCATGGAAGGCGTCCAGATCCGACTCCGGTCCGGCGTACAGATCCCGGTAGGTCACGCGGCTGCCCGGCTGCACCACGCCGGCCGCCTCCACATCCCCGTGATGCATCATCACCCGGGGCGCCAGGGCCGCCAGGTCGAAACCGGCATCCGGGGAGCGCACCAGGACACCGGTAATGCGCAGACGCACGTCACCCACGCCGACACGGTCCCCGGGCTCAACATCCAGCAGCCTCAGAAGCCGCGCGTTCACCCATATCTCGCCCTGCTCCGGACCATGGTCCACCATGCGCCGTGGTTCGCCGGGCGCGTCCTGCATCTCGATCTCGCCGCGCAGGGGGTAGTCACCATCCACCGCCCGCACGCGCACCAGCTCCATGGCCTCCCCGCCCTGGAGCATGGTGGCAAAGGCAACCTGGCGAGCGGTGGCCAGCCCCCGGTTCTCCGCCTCGTTCCGGAATTCTTCCGGCAATGGATGGGAAGATGCCAGCTGCCGGTCCGCCGCCAGGAACTCAGTGGCGGAGGTCATGATGGTGCGCTGCAGGTGGTCCGCGAATAGCGAGATGGTTGCCACGATGCCCACGGCCACCATCAGCGAGGCCAGCATCACGCGCACGTCGCGCTGGCGCCAGTCCCGGCGCGAGAGCCAGCCGAGCCGGTGAAGGCCGCTCATAGGACGGACTCCCCGGCTTCTTCCTGGAGCAGCCGCCCGGCATCCATGCGGATGCGCCGGTTGCAGCGCCCGGCCAGCTCCTCGTCGTGGGTCACCAGTACCAGTGTGGTGCCCTGCTCGGCGTTGAGCGCCATCAGCAGGTCCGCAATCTGCTGGCCGGTGGTGGTATCCAGGTTACCCGTGGGTTCATCCGCGAACAGCACCGCCGGATTGGCGGCAAAGGCCCGGGCAATGGCAACCCGCTGCTGTTCGCCACCGGAGAGCTGACGGGGCGTGTGTCCCAGGCGCTCGCCCAGCCCCACACGCTCCAGCAGCTCCTTTGCCCGGTCCGAGGCATCCCGCACATCACCGAGCTCCAGCGGCAGCAGAACGTTTTCCAGCGCGCTCAGGGTCGGCAGCAGCTGGAAGGACTGGAACACGAACCCAACCCGGTTGGCGCGGTGGCGCGCCCGGCTGTCCTCGTCCATGGTGCTGATGCGCTCACCGGCCAGGTCCACGGTTCCACCTGTAGGCAGGTCGAGACCGGCCAGCAAACCAAGCAGCGTGGTCTTGCCCGAACCGGAGCGGCCCAGGATGGCCACCGACTCCCCGGCGGCCACGTTGAGATTGATGTCACTCAGCAGGGTCAGCGTTTCTTCCCCCACTTCCACCTGGTGACTCAGGTCCTGTGCCCTTATGATTGCGTCAGTTGCCTCACTCACCCATGGTCTCCGGTTGGTCTATGACAGCAGTGAATCCTAATCGCCACGCCCGGCGTGGTACACCCTCAGTGGATACGCATCGCAGCCTTTCCGGTTCATTCGCGGGCGCCCTGATATTCGCCTTATTACTCCTGCTGTTGCCCGTCATGGCCCCGGCGAACACCCTGGTGGTCTACGGCGACAGCCTGAGCGCGGCCTACGGCATCGCCGAGGAGGACGGCTGGGTCAGTCTGCTGGAAGAGCGCATGGCACAGGAGGCACCGGAATGGCAGGTGGTCAATGCCAGCGTCAGTGGCGAAACCACGGATGGTGGCCTAAGACGTATCGAGCGCATGCTGGAAAACCAGTCCCCGGAGCTGGTCATCCTGGAACTCGGGGGTAACGACGGACTGCGCGGCAAGGATCCGAGCGCCATCCAATCCAATCTCGCAACCATGGTCGAACGCATACGCGAGGCGGGCGCCAGGGTATTGCTGGTGGGCATCGAGATCCCACCGAACTACGGACGCGCCTACACAGACGCCTTCCGCAACCAATACCGGGGTCTGGCGAAAGACAAGGACCTGGCATTCATTCCCTTCCTGCTTGAGGCCATCCATGACCGCGACGGCATGATGCAGGACGACGGCATCCACCCCACGGCGAAGGCCCAGCCACTGATTCGGGACCGCATGTGGGAAGCCGTGCAGCCGCTGCTGGAGAAAGCGGACTAGTCCAGTGCCTCAAGGAACCGCATAGCCCGCCACTCGGACCAGTACTGGCCATTGCGCTCGTCCCCCACGAACCCGACGTGACCGCCATGACGTGGCACTTCCAGGCTGACCCGCCGGTTGTCCATGACCTCCGTGTGGGGATAACTGCCGGGGCTCAGGAAGGGATCATCCGCAGCGTTCACGATCAGTGCCGGCACCTGAATGCCTCCCAGGAAGCGCCGGCTCGAACAGCGGTACCAGTAATCCTCGGCATCCCGGAACCCATGCAGGGGCGCGGTGTACTGGTCGTCATACTCCGCGAAGGTTTTCATGCGATCCAGCCCCTCCAGTGGGATGAGATCCGGGAAGCGTTCGTGCTTGGCCTGGACCTTGGCCCTCAACTCATCCATGAAGCGGCTCATATAGAAACGGTTGGCGGGTTTCGCCAGCTCACGGGCACTGCCCGCCAGGTCACAGGGTACAGAGAAGACGGCAGCACCCCGGATACGGGGATCCAGTGATTGTCCCCGCTCGCCCAGGTAGACCAGCGTGATGTTGCCACCCATGCTGAAACCGCTCAGCGCAACGCTTTCATAGGCGGGTGACTCGGCCAGCGCCCGCTCCACAACCAGCGACAGGTCGTCACTGGAACCACTGTGGTAGAAACACGGCTGGCGGTTCATCTCGCCACTGCAGGAACGGAAGTTCCACGCCAGCACATCCCATCCACTTTTCAGCGCCGCCCGGACCATGCCGAGCATATAGGGGCGCCGGCTATAGCCTTCCAGACCATGACTGAGCACCAGCAGGCGCGGATTCCCACGCCGGTACCAATCCAGGTCCAGGAAGTCGTCATCCGGCGTTTCCAGTCGCTCCGTAGCGTCCGGAACAAGATCAATCCGGCGGAAGAGTGATGGCCAGACCGTCTGCAGGTGAGGATTACGGAGCCAGGCAGGCGGCTGGAAATGGTCGTCATTGCGGTTTTTCTGCGTCATGGGCGGTGAGTGTATCGACTGAGCCCTGCCTCCCGGAAGGGCTTTTGATCCGCGAGGTTCTGTGACCCATGTCACCGCGTTACATAACAACCCGCTTTTTTGGCGTCTCGGGTAACACGATTCCACAGCGACCAATTTTTTTTCCAACCTGCCTGTGATTGCATGACATTTCGGTAAAGCGTGCAGACGCATGTACATGCCAGCTCAGAACGGTTATTCCACAACAACAAAAGGAAATCGATATGACCTTCCGGAAACGGACCGCAACGGTCCTTACGGGTACCGCCATGGCCCTCACCATGGGTGCGCACACTGCGAGCGCCGGCTTCCTCGACAGCCTCTTCAGCTGGGGCGACGACGATCAGGGGTACACCGATACCAAGCATCCGATTGTCCTGGTGCATGGACTCTCCGGTTTCGATGAGCTCTTCGGGTTCGTTGACTACTTCAACGGTGTCCCGGGTGCCCTGGCGGAGGACGGCGCCGACGTTTTCGTCCCCCAGGTCTCGGCCGCCAACTCCACCGAAGTGCGCGGTGAGCAGCTGCTGGCCCAGGTCCAGGAGATCGTTGCCACTACCGATGCGGAGAAAGTGAACCTGATCGGCCACAGTCACGGTGGTCCAACGGTACGCTACGTGGCCGGCGTGGCGCCTCACCTGGTGGCCTCGGCTTCCAGCGTCAGCGGTGTGAACTGGGGCACTCCCGTCGCCGATGCCGCCGTCAGCGGTGAGCTGAATGGGCTGGGCGACATTGTGTTCAGCATTGTGGACGGCGCTTCCGGTGGTGGCCTGCCGCAGGATACCGGGGCCGCCCTCGAATCACTGAGCACCGCGGGCAGCGTTGCTTTCAACCAGGATTTCCCGGCGGGGCTCCCGTCCCAGTACTGTGGCAACGACGGTGCCCATGAAGTGAACGGGGTCCGCTATTACTCCTGGGGTGGCGATGTAGCCAAGACCAACCTCGCCGATGTCAGTGATCCCGCCCTGGCCGCAACCGGTACCCTGATCGATGAGCCCAACGACGGCCTGGTGCCTTCCTGCAGCATGAAGCTGGGACAGGTCATCAGCGTCGGCTACGAGCTCAACCACCTCGACACTGTCGACCACGTGTTCGGTCTGACCTCGGGCAGCGCGGCTGATCCGGTCGAGCTGTATCGCCAGCAGGCCAACCGGCTCAAGCAGGCCGGGCTCTGATCCTGCATTCCAGAGCGCACCCCGGTCCGCAATGGACCGGGGTTACCGGAGTACTCTGAGATGAACATCAAGCATGGATTATGGGCGGGCGCCATCGCCGGCGCAGCCACCCTGGGGTTCAGCCTTTTCCTGCTGTCACCGGAAAAACCTGAATCACCTTCTCCGGAGGGTTCAGTAACAGAACTGAACTCCCCAACTTCATCGCGAGCGGTCGAAGAGCCCCCCGCTGGCGCCGAAACAGAAACCAGGGAGCTGCCCCTGGATGACACTGTCGAGGGGGTCGCCATTGACGGCGAGATCCGCGTGGATATGAACGGCAACCTGGTGTACGACCGGGACCTGCGCCGTTTCATGGACTTCTTCATCGGTCTGACCCAGTCTCCTGACGACGGAACCGCCATGCGCGAGCGCATGCGCCAGGCCATGAGGGAGCAGGAGGTTCCAGAGGCCATCCGCCAGGATGTGATGAGCGCCCTTGATCGTTACCTCAGCTACCGCGAAGCGGCTGCTGATCTGGAAAACCGAGACGGGGAATCGAGCCCTGAGCAGACCAGAGCGTTGCTCAAGGAACTGAAACAGCTGCGTCGCAGCCACCTGGGAGAAGCCATGGCGGAGGGGTTCTTCGGTCGCGAACAGGAACGCATCGAAAACCAGCTGGCCCGCCAGCGGATCCAGAACAACCCCGATCTCAGTGAGGCCGAGAAGCGCGAGCGCATCCTGGATCTCGAGGAGGACCTGCCGGAATACACCCACCAGGTGCGGGAGCGTTCACGAACCTACAACAACCTGCATGAGGAAACACGCCGGATGCGCGAGGAAGGCGCCAGCGAGGCGGAAATCCGGGAGCTGCGTACAGAGGAGCTCGGTGCCGAGGCCGCCAACCGCCTGGCGAAACTGGATGATCAGCGCGCACAGTGGCAAAGCAGGCTGGAGGCGTACCAGGAACGGAAGCAGCGCCTCCAGGACAACGACAACCTGACCGAAACCGACAGGCGCGATGCACTGGAGAGACTGCGCTCCGAGCATTTCGACTCGGAGGCGGAACGCCGCCGCGCGAGGGCGCTGTCGCGGATTGACGCCTCACGGCAGGATGGGTAGTATTCGCCCTCTCCTGCTGCTCCCCGATAGCTCAGTTGGTAGAGCACCTGACTGTTAATCAGGTTGTCGCTGGTTCGAGCCCAGCTCGGGGAGCCAATTCCTGCCCTTCAGTTCCATAGACTGTCCAGTTCAAAGTAGCGCCGCAACACGCGGTACAGGACGTGCGCGTCGCGGCTTCCGGCCATTTCCCGGATGGAATGCATGGCCAGTTGGGGGACGCCCACATCGAGCGTGCTCACCCCTACACCGGCAGCCGTCAGGGGGCCGATGGTACTGCCACACCCCATATCGGAACGCACCACGAAAGTCTGGCAGGGCACACCCAGTTGCCCACTCAGGTGCCGGTAAAGGCCACTTGTGCGGGTGCTGCTGGCGTAACGCTGATTGCGGTTGATCTTGATCACCGGCCCTTCGTTCATGACAGGGCCGTGGGCGTCATCATAGCGATCCGGGTAATTGGGATGGATCGCATGGGCGTTGTCGACCGACATCATCATCGAGCGCGACAGGGCACGGTGACGATCCTCGCCTGCCACCCAGCGCTGCAGGACGGATTCCAGCAGGGGGCCATGGGCACCCTCGGCGGTCATGCTGCCGACTTCTTCGTGGTCGTTGAACACCGCAATGGCCGGCTGTGTGCCATCGATCGACAGCAGAGACTGGATCCCGACCCAGCAGCTCAGCAGGTTATCCAACCTGGCCGACGTGATGAACTCATCATGCATCCCCACCAGCGCGGGCGCCTGGGTGTCATAGAGGCAGATCTCGTGCTCCAGAATCCGGCGCAGGCTGATCTCCGGCTGCTCCGCCCGCAGCTGTTGTGCCAGCAGCTGCTCGAAGTCGGTATCCGGATGCTCGGCGGTCAGCAGCGTCACCGGTGGCAGGTGCTGCTGGTTATTGATGCTGCGGCTGCTGTTCGCTTCCCGGTCCAGGTGGATCGCCAGCGAAGGAATCACCGCAACCGGTCGGCGGAAGTCCACCAGGGTATCCTGGCGTTCCCCCTGATCGTCCTCATAGGTCACCCGCCCGGCCATTGAGAGATCGCGATCAAACCAGGGGTTGAGCAGCGCCCCGCCGTAGACCTCCACCCCCAGTTGCAGGCAACCGTTGCGGCGGATCTCCGGGTTGGGTTTCACGCGCAGGCAGGGGCTGTCGGTATGCGCACCCATCATGCGCCAGCCGGCTTCCGCGGGCGGGCGCCGCCCGGTGTGGAAGGCCACCAGGGCCGAGCCGTTGCGCACCACGTAATAGCCCTGCCCCAACTCAAGGGACCAGGGCTCACCTTCGTCCAGCTGCTGGAATCCGGCGGCATCGAGCATCCCGGTCATATTGCCCACGGCGTGCCACGGCGTTGGCGACTGCCCCAGGAAGTCGAGCAGGCCTTTGTTGAAGGTGTTCAGTTCCATACGGACTCCCGTCTGCGTCTCGCCTCAGAAAGTGTGCGGGTTTACCATTGGGCCCCACAGCATAGCGCAGGATGACCCCCCAATGCGGATTCCACAGTTTCTAAAATTCGAGTACGACGACAACGGGCCGCAGCTGTTTCCCACCGCCGTGGCCTGGTCCCTGAACGATGGCCGGATCAAGTATGTGATCATCCGCCCCGAGGACGACTGGCTGGCGGAGGACCTGGACGAACGCCTGCTGGATGACGAGTTCTTCCGCGAAAAGGGCGCGGCCCCGGTGGACGTACTGCGGGAAATGAACGAAGACCTGGGCGAGACCACCGTGTTCTCGGATGGACTGGACCCGGACGACCAGCTGCTGGATTTCCTGTGCGAGGCCCTGGGCATCCAGGCCGGGTTCGAACTGGCGCCCATGACCGCCCTGCTCCATCACGAGAGTTTCGAGAGCCTCAACGACCGCTACCAGGACATCATCCTGCGCGAAACACTGGATGCCAGCGTGGCCGAAAACGCGGTCTACGCCCAGCTGTTGCTGGCCAGGGAGGAAGGCCTGACCGACCCGGATTCATCCGGCTGACCGCGGACTTTGTGACCGGTTTCGACGACAGCATGGTTCAGGTGGGTGACAATCCCCGGCAATTCAGCGCTACGGAATCGCCTGTCTATGCATCGCGCCCTTGCCGTCGTCATCTGCTCTGCCCTGTTGCTCGCCAGCCTGCCCGGAATGGCCCAGCAGCGACAGCAAAAGCCCCAGGAGGCGGAGGCCGAAAGCAAAGCCGGGGAATACTACCTGGGCGTGACCGGCTCCCACTACCGGCACAAGGGCATCGGCGGCAGTGATAACAAGACAACCGTCAGCGCAGCCGGCGCCATGTTCGGCAAGTTCCTCAACGACTATGTGAAGATCGAGGCACGGGGCGGTGCCTCGCCCTCTACAAAGCAGGCCACCTCTGACCTGGAACTGGAGATCGATTACTACGCCAGCGCCTACATCGGCGTGTACTACCACTGGACCCTGTTCTCCCGCGCCTACGCACAGTTCGGCATGAGTCATGTCGAAACCATGTCCCGGCGCACCGAAGAGGACGACGACGGCAATGTCACGGTAACGGAAGAGCCCTACGTTGAAACGGGCCTGAGCCGGAGCTGGCTGGTGGGTACCGATGTGGACTTCATCGGCAATTCCAGCCTGTTCGTGGAATACGGCCAGCTGCACCAGGACACCACAACCGGCATCCGGATGCGCCAGTACAACGTCGGCTTGCGCCTGGATTTCTGAAGCGGAACCCTGGCTCAGCGCCCACCACGCTCACAGGATACCGCGTCCGCATCTATCCCCAGCACCTCCGGGGCCACCGCCAGCACCTCCGCCAGCCGCTGACGCGCTGCCTTCTCCGGTACGGAGGCTGGCGGCGCGTATTCCAGAATGGCCAGCTGGTCCCCGGTCTGGGTAATGCGCACCGCGTACTCCGGTATATCCGCGTCGTAGAGGCAATGGGCCTGCTCTGGCGCGCTGTTGAGCTTCTTCCGCAGGTGGCGACGGTTTTTCCGCAGCCGGTTCGCCAGCATCTCGGCCCGCTCCCCGTTGTGGATCGCGGGTTCCGGGATGCCGGTGCGCAGTTCATCCAGTGACTGCTCCGGTTGCCGGAATTCGCTCTCGCGGATATCAAACAGCAACAGGGTCGTTTCCAGATTACCGTTGTAGAACCGGTACTGGCGCCGTGAACGCAGACCCAGCTGGTGCCCCAGCTCCGGCTCCGCAAGCAGCATCCCCATACGCCAGCCGGAAGCCTCTGCGCGCACGCGCTCCCCCAGGGTGCGGAACAGCTCGGCAGCGCGCTCCCGGGTTTCAAGCCGGTTCCCATAGGGTGGGTTGGTCAGGATAAGGCCAGTACTGACCTTGTCCGGTATGCGCCAGTCGGCCACATCACACTTTTCCACGTGGATCCGGTCAGTGAAGCCGGCACGTTCGATGTTGCGCCAGGCGAGCGCCACCACACGGCCATCCACGTCCGTGCCCCGGAAGCGGGCACGGCTGGCCGCCAGACCCTGTTCCCGGCGCTCGTCCGCTTCCGCCTGCTGCGCCGGCCAGCCCTCGGTAACCGCCTGGGGCCAGCCCTCAAAGGCAAAGCCCCGGAACAGTCCGGGCGCGGTATCCGTCGCCATCATGGCCGCCTCGATCAGGATTGTCCCGGAGCCGCAGAAGGGATCGGCCAGATCCCCGCCCGCCCTGGCGACCTCGGGCCAACCCGCCCGATACAGCAGGCCCGCGGCCAGTGTCTCTCGGAGCGGCGCCTCGCCTGCTTCGCTGCGGTATCCCCGCTGATGCAGGCTGACACCGGCCATATCCAGCCCCAGTTCAAGCTGACCGCGGCGCAGCCTTGCCTGTATCGGTAGATCCGGCTGATCAGGGGTCATCACCGGCTCCGTCACGCCCTGGCTCCGGACCCGCTCCATCAGGCCATCTTTCACGCACTGGGCCCCGAAGCGCGGGCTCAGGATATCCCCATGCGTGCCCTGAAACCGCACCCGGAACGTCATCTCCGGCAGCAGCCACTCCTCCCAGGGAACCGCCCTGGCCGCCTCACGCAGCGTATCGGCACTGTCCGCTTCGGCCCTGGCAAGGTGCAGGACCACACGGCTGGCCAGCCTCGACCAGAGACAGATGCTGCGGGCGCCGGCGATATCGGTGCGCACCCAGAGCCCCGCGGAGGTCCTTCCGGTCACCTTGAGGCCAAGGGCGGCCATTTCATCCGCCAGCAGTTCCATCAGGCCCCAGGAGGCGGTTACAAAAAAATCATTCGTCTTCAATCCAGAAAATCCTCGGGTTGTTGCCTGTCTCACAAGGGTTATTGGCATGGCCAATCAAAACCCCGGGCATGATTGGTTTTACCTGGGTATACACTGCCCAGGTTTTGCGCTTTACTGATTATGACGCGTCAATGACGCCGCCTGTGGAACGCGGGCGGCAAGGGCCCTGACTGGATCGATCCATCCGCCAACGCCCCCGAGCGGATCACCGTCGGTTTCACGCTGCCGACAGACCGCGACGGGTGCCCAAAGAAGGGTGGCGGATTCGTGCGCACGCTCATGACCGACATGACCACATGAGGTAGAGAGCATGAAAAGACAGAAGCGAGACATGTCAGCACGCGCCTACAAACGCGGCTATATGGCAGGTTTGTCCGGCAAGTCCAAGGAAAACTGTACGCTGGATAAACCAGAACCCCGCCAGGAATGGATGAATGGGTGGCGAGAAGGTCGGGAAGACCATTGGAGTGGGCTGACACAGGGTGTCTCCTCAATACACAAGATGCCGAATCTGACAGCGTGAAGCGACTGCCGCGAGGCAGCCACTCTGAAAAAAGCAGCTACTGATATGCCACGACCGAGTGGCTACACCCAAGGGGTCCACTCGACCCCTACCAAAAGCAGAGAGCCAAACTCTGGTGCAACGAAAAGGGGACCACTCGTCCCCCACGGGCCCGCGAAGCGGGCCCGTTATCGTTGAGCTCCCGATTTTCCCGACAGTGCCCGGATGCACTCGGCGACCAGCGCCGGGCCCCGATAGATCAGTCCCGAATAGAGCTGAACGGCGTCTGCTCCCGCCTGGATCCTCGCCTGGGCCTCGCTGCCACAGGTGATTCCGCCAACACCGATGATGGGAAAATCCCGGCCAAGCTCCGCCCGGAGCTGGCGGATCACCTCCGTGGAGCGCGCCGCCAGCGGCCGGCCACTGAGGCCTCCGGTCTCCTCACCCAGGGGATCGCGCAGCACCGCTGAATGATCCACCGTGGTGTTGGTGGCGATGACCCCGTCCATCCCGACGTCACGCAGCGTTTCAGCCATGAACCGGATCGCGGCTTCATCCATGTCCGGCGCCACCTTCACCGCGATCGGCACGTAATGCCCCATGGATTCGGTCAGCGCGAGCTGCTTCTCCCGGATACGCGCCAACAGGGACCGCAGGGCCTCACCGTGCTGAAGATCCCTGAGTCCAGGGGTATTCGGCGAAGAGACGTTGACCGTCAGGTAATCCGCCAGCGACCACATCCGCTCAATCCCCGCCAGGTAATCGTCTGCCGCGGATTCCGCAGGGGTATCCTTGTTCCGGCCCACATTCACCCCGAGTACGCCGCTGTAGCGGCTCGCCCGGATGTTGGCGACCATGGCCTCAAGGCCCTGGTTATTGAAGCCCATGCGATTGATGATGGCTTCGTGGTCCGGAAGCCGGAACAGGCGCGGCTTCGGATTGCCGGGCTGCGCCCGGGGGGTCACGGTCCCGATCTCCAGGAACCCGAATCCAAGGGCACCCAGGGCATCCAGATAGCGCCCCTCCTTGTCCAGGCCCGCAGCCAGCCCCACCCGATTCGGAAGCGTCAGCCCCATGATCTCCACGGGATCCGAATCCGGCGCCGGCCAGAGCCGCTGGATCACACCGCTCCCGGAGACCGCGCGGGCCGACTCCAGGGCAAGCCAGTGCGCCGTCTCGGGCGGAAGCCGGAAGAAGAGGGGTCTCAGGGCCTGATACATGAATCGATCACCGGGGTGGGTCTTGTGCTGCAAAGCGGTAGTATACAGGAAAGGATGCAGGCGCCGCGAAACCCAGTGCAACCATACCCTCATGGCGCTTCGGTGACGTTTTCATGACGTTTTCCACGGAATCTGTGGAAAACTCTGTGAACTTTTTTGTGGCAAACCGCCAGACAGCCTGCCAATGGCGGAGCTCTGCAAATTGTGCATTTTTTAACCAGTATTTTTTGTTTTATTTTTCAGGTAGTTATAAATATCAACGTGCTAAGTCCGGCTTTTGACGGCATTTTACGGAAAAAACAGGCCAGCACCATTTCTGTGCATAAAATGCACCCAATCCTTACCATTGAAGGATGAAAAGGTCGGCCAGAGGGTTTACACTGCGCCCTGTCCCCGGTTGCGGTTTCCGGGTTATCCTGAGCGCGCCCGAGAGAAGCAGTGCGGTTTATGAATGCATCCGAAGACACAGTCCTTGATCACACGGCGAAGAGCGAGCTCCAGTCCGCACGCCGGGTAACCCTGGTTGGGCTCGTGCTCGATGCCCTGCTGGGCATCGTGAAGGTGGTCATCGGCTTTCTCTACAACTCCTACGCGCTGATCGCCGATGGCATTCACTCCTTCTCGGACGTTGCCTCGGACATCATGGTCCTCATCCTCTTCCGGATTTCCCGCGAGGAACCGGACGAAGACCACCCCTATGGGCACGAACGCTTCGAGACACTCGGCGCGGTTATCCTGGGCAGCGCCCTGCTGGCCCTGGCCGGCGCCCTTGCCTGGGAAGCCGTACAACGGTTAATGACCACGGAACTGGGCGTGCCCGGCTGGCCAGTACTGGTTGTCGCGGGCGCCGCCGTTCTGGGTAAGGAATGGATCTATCACTACACCCTGAGGGTCGGCCGCGCCATCCGCTCCGACCTGCTGGTCGCCAACGCCTGGCACAGCCGCACCGACGCTTTCTCCTCCATCGTCGTCATGGTTGGCGCCTCCGGTGCCATGCTCGGCTTCCCCTGGCTCGACGCCGTCGCCGCCTGCGGCATCGCCCTGGTCGTCGCCCGCGTCGGATGGCACCTCGCCTGGGACAACGTCAAGGAACTGGTGGATACCGCAATGCCGGTGGAAAAGCAGCGCCACCTGCGCGAAGTCGCCGAAGCCACCGAAGGCGTCCGCTCGGTGAACGCGATCAAGAGCCGCCGCATGGGCTCCGACTTCCTCCTCGACATCCACCTCCAGGTCGACCCCGAAGTCAGCGTCTCCGAAGGCCATGAGATCGGCGTACGCGCCGAACACCGCCTGCTCGAGGCCGTGCCGGACGTACGCGAGGTCACCTTCCACATCGACGCCGAGGACGAAGCCGTCCAGCAGAACGTCCACGCCGCCATCCTGCCCTCACGCAGCGCCGTGGCCAACGAACTCGAGGAACGCTGGGGCGACCTGATCAACTTCCACAACACCTGCCCACCCCGGCTGCACTACCTCTCGGACGAAGTCTCCGTGGAGCTCTACCTGGAAAGCCGCAC